>JAJDXX010000047.1 GCA_022823055.1 Candidatus Binatia bacterium
GCGGTCGTACTTGAGATGGCGGTTGTACCAGTCCACCACCTCGCCGGCGATCCGGTCGAAGTAGTCATTGTACACGCCGTAGTGAGTGGTCTTCCGCAGCATGACGAGCTTCTTGGGCTCGCCCGCCTTCTCGTACATGCGGATGGAGTGCTCTTCCGGGGTTGTAGCGTCGTTCTCCACCGCGATGAACAGTACGCCCCGCGGCGAGATCTTGTGGACCACGTCCTCCGGGCAATAGTCCAGGATGGCGTCGGCGCACTGCAGCGGCATCTGGTTGGGGATCTTGGACGCGACCTCTTTCTTGATGTTTGTGGTCACGCGCTCCGGGGTCTGGACCATGATCTCTTCGCGCGCCGCCACCAGCTCGCCGGCGCCGGTCACAACCCGCTGCCGGCGGTCTTCCTCGATGCGCTTGAGGTAGTCGATCCACTCGTATTCCCGGCGCATGGAATGGAGCCAGTCGCGGCCGCTGCACACCCCCAGGTAGCAGACCACGCACTTGACGCGGTTGTCGGTGGCGCCCACCAGCACGGCGTTGCCGCCACCGGTGCCGCCGGAGCCGTAGGTGGCGATGCGGTCGGAGTCCACGTCGTCGCGGGTCTCCATGTAGGTGATGGCGTTGCGGATGTCCTCCGCCTGCCAGGTGGGCATGACCCAGCCCTTCTGCGGGCCCTCGCTCTGCCCCCAGCCGCGGTAGTCGAAGCACAGGCACGCATAGCCCGCCTCGCACAACCGCTCGAACATCAGGATATAGTGCTTGGCGTCCTTGAGTCCCAGAAAGCCCGGACCCTGGACGATGCCCGGCCAGGGCTTCCCCTGGTCGCCGTCGGGCAGGTAAAGGGTCCCGTGGACCTTGTAGCCCTCGCTGTAGAAGTAGACGTCCTCTGTTCGCATGTGGTTCTCCCAGGGAGCCTCCGGCCGGGGGCAACGCGCCGGTCGCCGGCACGGCACCACCAGCCGCGGGTTTCCCGACCCCGACTCGTCCGCCTAGGCGCGCACCGCCGGCAGGACTTCCTTGCCCAGCAGCTCGATCTGCTCGTACCAGTCCTCGTAGCGGAAACGCAGGTCGTAGACGATGTGGTTGAGGCCGCCTTCCTCGTAGCGTTGCGTATCGCGGACGATGTCCTCCGGCGTACCCGCCAGCAGCAGCCCCTCGATGTCCTCGAGCTTGGAGAAGGTGCCGGACTCGGGCTTCACCCAGGTGGGCTTCTTGTTGCCCTCGTTGATGAGCCCCGGCGCGTTGACCTTGCTCACCGCGGTGTCCTTGTCCTTGGCGATGCTGGTGATGGGAATGGCGCCCGTGGTGACCATGGGCTTGCCGGCCTTGTCGCAAAGGTCGTGCAGGTACTTGATGCACTTGTGGAAGGTGCGCAGCGGGATGCGCCCGGGCATCCAGCCGTCGCAGTAGTCGACCGCCCGCCGGCACGAAGCCGGGGTGCCGCCGCCGTACCAGATGGGGATGGGCGCCAGCGGAGTGGGCTTCAGCTCGACGTCCTGGAAGGAGTAGTACTCGTCCTCGTAGTCGACCTTCTCGCCGGCCCAGAGCCGCCGTACGAGGTTGGAGTTGACCTTGGCCATGTTGAAGCGGTCCTCGCGGGTATTCTTGAGCCCCGCCGCGGCGAACTCGTGCTGGAACGTTCCCGCGCCGATGCCCATGATCACCTTGCCGTCGGCCAGGACGCTCAGGGCCGCCATGCACTGGGCGAGGTGGATCGGGTGCCGGTGGGAGATCATCGTGCCCGTGCCCAGGATCAGCTTCTTGCACACCGAAGAGATCGCCGACAGGATGGCGACGCATTCGATATGGGTGTTGTCCGTGCCCTCCATGCCGTGAGGCTCGAAGACCAGGTGGTCACGGACCCAGACGGAGTCGAATCCCAACGACTCGGCCAGCTTCGATCCCTCGATGCACTTCTCCGCTGATCCCTGATCCCCGAAATGGGGCAGCAACAGTCCGAACTTCAGTTTCGTCGCCATGCTCAAACCTCCTTGCGGCTTCCTTTGGATATTGACCTGGCTGGCTCGGGGAGGGACGCTCACCCGTCCCCGCAACCGGCTCGCCGGAAACAATTGGCCGAAACGGCGCCGTCAAGCGCCATTTCGATTCATCAACTTGGGGATGCTTTTGCTGCGAAGGACCATGAACAATGCGGCCGGAGAGGAGCATTGCTGGACCGCATCGCGGCAGTGACGCCCTGCACGATGTTCCGAGCCGAAAAGCATTTTTATAGACTCCGCTCGCGAGTACTGTCAAGCGTGCGCCGAGGCACCGGACCACGAGTCACCGGGCTCGAGAGGCGCAGGGTGGCGCAGGGACGAAGGTTGGTCCGCGAACTCGTGCGCCGGCCGGCGAGGGTCACGGAGACTTTGGCTCGCTGGTCGTCGACTGGGGCTCCAGGCGGTCGACGGCGGCGCGAGTCTGGGAGAGGTACGTGCGGCTGACCGGAACCACGTGCGCACCCGTGAGCTGCAGGAACATGCGTTGGTTGCGTTTGGTCCAGCCGCTCACGTGTCGAAGCGAAACCCAATAGGATCGGTGTACGCGAATGCCCTCGTTGCCCAGTTCGTCGATGGCGTCGGCGAAGCGCATCAGCAGGGTGCAATAGCCGGTGGCGGTAATGACCTCCACGTAGTGGTCGCTCATCTTGAGGTAAACGACCTCCTGGCCGGCCTCCGCGGGCAGACGGCGAAGGAAGGGAGACGGGGATGTCGCGGCGTCCTTGTCGGCCGCGACACGGGACGCCGGGTAACCGTTGGAGGTGCCCGTCGGGGCCGGTTCGGGCAGAGTCTCGGTCCACGGATCACCGGCAGCCTCGTTCTTGAAACGCTGGCTGACCAGGTAGTGGACGACAGCCCCGCATATCAGGACGGAAAACGTAAGGAACAGGTACACGGTCGGCCAGTCGTCGCGAGCGAGCATTGTAAGGGGAAGCAGCGTGTCGACGCCGTAGGCGACGGCCGTGGTTGTCGGCGTGGCAATGAACGTGGCGCCGACAAGCGCCAAGTTGATGCCGAGCGGACTCCAGGACCGCGTGAGGTAGAGCGTGGTCACGTATTCGGCGTAGCAGAGGGGCGCGCACAGGGTCGAGCACAGGCTGAGATAGAGTGTGCGTTGGGTCCAGGTCAGTTCATTCGTGCCCAAGGGAGATATGACGATGTATGCGCCCAGATAGAGCCCGACAAGGATCAGGACCCTTTTGAAGACATAGAAGGTCAGTGCTTCGCGATACGCTGTTTGCCAGGGATATCTCTTGTCGCCGTCCACCTCATCATCCGAAACCGACGAAGAGTACGAACTGCCCATGTTTTCACCACTTCATTCGCTAGAAGGCTCTTCTCGGGGTAAATTTCTCTTCTAAGGATAAACTTATTTGACCGATCGATTATTGTCAACAGTGGATTCCGGACGCAGCCGCCCGCCTTCTTGTGGTAGGAGCGGAATTCGTCTAGAAAATGCACAGGTTAACGGACACGCCCGCCGCGTGGCGGGCAGGGAGAGGAAACGATGAGCGACTTTTATAGTGAATGGTTGAGCGCCACCGAACGGAACGAGCAGTTCGTCGAGAACGCGCCGCGAGTCGCGCGCCACAGGGAGCTGGAGTGGGTCAAGACGCGGCAGGACGCCAAGGCGGCGTTGATGATCGCGCCCGAGAAAGGCTTCCCTACCGGCGGCAGCATGATGATGCGGGCGGAGATTCCCGTGGGATGGCACACCGGGCGTCACAGCCACGGCGAGGAAGCCATCTACGTCGAGAACGGCACCGGTTTCATGGTGCTCGACGGGAAGCGCTATGACTTCGGGCCGGGCACGGTCCTCCACGTGCCCTATCGTTCCGAGCACCAGTTGTTCAATACCGGTGACGTCCCGGTGGGATACATATCCGGGCTCGCCTGGCACCTGGAGGCCTCCGTCTACATGGGCCGCATGGACCAGTTCGAGGACTGCGGCCCCAACGATTCGGCGGCGCTGGAGGCCATCGGGCCGGAAGAATCCCAGAACTGGCAGGAAGACGGCCGACGCATCTCCATGCACCAGGACCAGCACGAGCTTTCGGCCGAGTCCAAGCACGGCGCCACCTACTTCCTCATGGGCCGCAGCGGCAACCGCAACGGCTTCAAGGCCACCGCCGCGGCCATCAGTTCCATCTTCGTCGAGCTGCCGCGTTCGAAGAGCCACAGCCACGCCCACCCCGAGGCGTATCTCTATGCGCTCATGGGGGCCGGCTACTCGGAGATCGGCGGCAAGCAGTACACCTGGGAGCAGGGGGACGCCGTCCACGTGCCCCCGGGCATGATGCACCACCAGCACTTCAACCCCAGCGACGGCGAAACCCGCGAGCTGCGCTTCGAGTTCGGCATCCGCTACTGGCTGGTGGACCAGTGGAAGGGGTACACCACCATCGACAAGCATCTGAAGGCCATGTCGATGGACGAGGACGACGAGGACAAGTAGCCCGGTGGGAGGCCGGGTCCGCGCGAGCTTCGACAGAGAACCGGAGAGGGAAGTGCCGGTTCTCTGTCCCTGTCGTGCGGACGCGTTTCGTTGAGCGCGCCGCTACTCGCTGATTCCAACGAGATCCAGCAGAAACGCGTATTCCAGGGCGATCTCGCGGTAGCGCTTGAAGCGTCCGGACGCGCCGCCGTGTCCCGCCTCCATATTGGTCTTCAGCAGCAGCCGGTTCCGATCGGTCTTGACGGCGCGCAGCCTGGCCACCCACTTGGCCGGCTCCCAGTACTGCACCTGGGAGTCGTGCAGGCCGGTGGTCACCAGCATGTGCGGGTAGTCCTTGGCCGCGACGTTGTCGTAGGGCGAGTAGGACAGGATGTAGTCGTAGAACTCCTTGTCGTTGGGGTTGCCCCACTCGTCGTACTCGCCGGTGGTGAGGGGGATGTCCGGATCCAGCATGGTGGTGACCACGTCCACGAACGGCACCTGCGCCACCACGCCCTTGAAGAGATCCGGCCGCAGGTTCAGCACCGCCCCCATCAAGAGGCCGCCGGCGCTCCCGCCCATGGCGAAGAGCCGTTCCCGTGACGTATAGCGCTGCTCGACCAGGTGCTCGGCGCACGCGATGAAGTCCGTGAACGTGTTTTTCTTCCGGAGCAGCTTGCCGTCCTCGTACCACGCCCGCCCCATCTCCTCGCCGCCGCGGACGTGGGCGATGGCGAAGACGAAGCCGCGGTCGAGCAGGCTCAGGCGCGCGGAGCCGAAGCCGGCGTCGAGGCTGTGGCCGTAGGAGCCGTAGCCGTAGAGGAGCAGCGGGCGGCGGCCGTCCCGTTCCATCCCCTTGCGGTACACCAGCGAGATGGGCACCCGGGCGCCGTCTCCGGCGGTGGCGTGAAGCCGCTCGGTGCGGTAGTCGCCGCTGTCGAAACCGCCCAGCACCTCCTCCTGCTTGAGCAGGGTCTTCTCCCGCGTCACCATGTCGTAGTCGTAGATGGAGCTGGGCGTGGTCATGGAGGTGTAACCGTAGCGCAGCACCGTGGTGTCGAACTCCGGGTTGACGCTGGTGCCGGCGGCGTAGGCGGGCTCGCCGAACTCCAGGTAGTGCTCCGCTGAGCCGTCCCACGGGATGATGCGGATGCGCATCAGCCCTTCGTGCCGTTCCTCCAGCACCAAGTGGTCGCGGAACACCTCGAAGCCCTCCAGTAGTACGTCGGGCCGGTGCGGGATGACCTCCTTCCAGTGCTCCCTGCCGGTGCGGTCCACGGGCGTCGACATGAGGCGGAAGTTTTGCGCTTCGTGGTTGGTGTGGATGAAGAAGCGGTCCTCGAAGTGGTCCACGGCGTGTTCGTGTCCCCGTTCCCGCGGAACGAAGACGGTGAACGCGCCGGTGGGGTCGCCGGCGTCCAGGTAGCGGTACTCGCTGCTCAGGGTCTGGGAGGAGACGATCATCAGGTATCGCTTGGACTTCGTCTTGAACACGTGGGCCGAGAAGGTGTCGTCGCTCTCCTCGTAGACGAGCACGTCCTCCGCCGGATCGGTTCCCAGTACGTGGCGGTAGATGCGGCACGAGCGCAGGGTCTCGGGGTCCTGCTTGGCGTAGAAGAGGGTGCGGTCGTCGTTGGCCCAGGTGATGTTGCTGGTCACTTCAGGGATGACGTCGGGCAGCGTCTCGCCGGTGGCGAGGTCCTTGAACCGGATAGTGTAGATGCGCCGCCCCTGCGTATCCTCCGTGTACGCCAGCAGATCCTGCCCGAAGCTCACCGCGATCCTCCCCACCGAGAAAAACTCGTGGCCCTCGGCGAGCGCGTTGACGTCGAGCATCAGCTCTTCCGGGTTCTCCAGTGACTCGCGCTTGCGCGCGTACAGCGGATACTCCTGGCCCTCCTCGAAACGGGTGTAATAGTAGTAGTCGTCCCGCCGGTAGGGCACGGACATGTCCGTCTGCTTGATGCGTCCCTTGATCTCCTCGAACAGGGAGTCCTCCAGCCCTTGGACGTGGGCCATGACCTCCTTGGTGTGGGCGTTTTCCGCCTCCAGATAGGCCACGGTGTCGGGGTTGTCCCGTTCCCGCAGCCAGTAATAGTCATCGGTGCGCATGTGACCGTGTTGTTCCATCCTCTTGGGAATGATCTTCGCCGCCGGCGGATTGAGGGTGCGTTCCATGCGTCCACCTTAGCAGAATTCGGCGCGCCCACGAACGCGGCGCGCGCTCGCGAGACCCCTTGATTCGTCATTCCCGCGCAAGCGGGAATCCAGGGGAGATGGGGCGGGTTGCAGCGCCTCGGCGTGCGCTCGCATTCCGCGGTCAAAGGCTATAGCCTGTGCGCATCCGCAACGGACACCAGGAGAGGAGGGCGTCATGGCGACCAGGGCCGTCAAGGAGTTCGAAGTCCATCCTTACGTGCAGTTCATGAGCGACCGGTTCGGTGCGTATGACCGCTGGATCGAATCCGAGGGGTTGCCGGTGGTCAGCGGCTCCCACGTCCAGGACGTGCGCGGCATGGAGTTGGGCGCGTGGCCGCGCCGGGGCGGCAAGGGCGCCTACCTGTCGTTCTCGGACCAGCGCGTGGCCGACGGTTACGTGTGCGAGATCGCCCCGGGAACGAGCCTCGAGCCCCAGCGGCACCTGTTCGAGGAGATTGTGCTCATTACCCAGGGGCGCGGTGCCACCACGGTGTGGTACGACGAGGCGCGCAAGCGCACCTTCGAGTGGGAGACCGGAAGCCTCTTCGCCATCCCGCTCAACGCCTGGCACCAGCACTTCAACGCCAGCGGCCGGGAACCGGCGCGCTACTTCGCCCTCACCAGCGCCCCGGTGGTGTTCGAGCTCTACCGGGACCCGGGCTTCATCTTCAACACCGACCACGTCTTCAAGGACCGCTTCGACCCGGCCCAGGAGGACTTCTTCAGCCGCGACGGGAAGTACAACACCGACTATTACGGCGGCATCCTGGAGAACAACTTCATCAGCAACATCCGTGACATCAAGCTGGTGCCGCGGGAGAAGCGCGGCAAGGGCAACCGCAACATGTACATCCACATGGCCGGCAGCACCATGCTCGCCCACGTCTCGCAGTTCCCGGTTGGGACCTACAAGAAGGCCCACCGGCACGGCCCCGGCGCCCACATCTACATGCTCGACTCCACCGGCTACTCACTCATGTGGCAGGAGGGCGAGAGGCCCCAACGCTTCGACTGGCAGGAAGGCACGGTGATGTCGCCGCCAGCGGGGAGCTGGCACCAGCACTACAACACCGGCCCCGAGCCCTGCCGGTTCGTGGCCCTGCATGCCTCCACCGCCGTTCAGGGCGAGGAGCGGGGCGTCGAGCAGATCGAGTTCGAGGACGAGGACCGGGCGTTGCGGCAGATGTACGAAGACGAGTGCGCGCGCAACGGCGTCGAGGCACAGATGTGACGAGGACTCGCGGCGCGGGGAGCGCCATGGCGATGTCCCCGTGCCGGGAAGCAGGTGAGCGGCGGTCGCGCCCGCCCGCCGGGACCGAAAGGAGCAGTCATGAGCGAGAGCACGCCCAGGAAAGCCCGGGCCATGGGCATCAACCACGTGGTGCTGGAGGTGGGGGACCTGGACGAGGCGCTGGAGTTCTACGGCGCCATCTTCGACTTCAGCCTGCGCGGCCGGAGCGACCACAACGCCTTCATCGACCTCGGCGACCAGTTCATCCAGTTGAGCTTGGGCAAGACCCAGGAGGCGGACGGCAAAAGGCACTTCGGCTTCGTGGTGGACGACCGCACACCCGTGCGCGCCGCCCTCGAGCGCCTCGGGGTCGAGCCCCTGGACCAGCGCCTCAACTTCCGCGACCCCTGGGGCAACCGCATCGAGGTGGTGCCCTACGACGACGTCCAGTTCTCCAAGGCGCCCAACGTGCTCAACGGCATGGGCCTCGGGGGACTGAAGAAGACGTCATCCGCCGTCGAGGAGCTTTCGAAGAAGGGGATGGCACCAGGCTCGATGTGACGGGCGCGGCGGGAACTGTCGGCGCGACGGCCGCCGCTAACCGCTCTCAAGTCGAGCCGGTTCCGGCAGCCGCGGCGCCGCACCGGGCTCAGGACTGCGGCTTCTTGAAGCCGGTCAGGACCTGCAGGTACTCCTGGATGTCCGGCGGCATGTTGTTCATGGCCTTCAGCCGTTCCGCGATGTCCTGCGGGGATACGTAGGCGATGTTCAAGCGGGCCTTCTTCGTTTCCGCCAGAAAGTCCGAATCCTCCATCACGGCCTTGTAAGCCTTCCGCAGCGTCGCCACGCGGTCCCTTGGGGTGCCGGGCGGCAGCGTGTATACGCGCGTGATCCGGTTCTGGGCGTTCCAGGCGTTGAAGGCCGCGAGATTCTGACCGGTGAGGACCTCGGAGAACAGCGGAATGTTCTTCACCTCGGGATCGGCGTGACGCTTGGTGATGATGAAGGGGATGAACTTCTTGTCCCCGGAGGCATCGAGCATGCCGCGCGCCGTGACCCTCATGGACTCCCAGGTCCAGCAGGCGCCGTCCACCTCGCCCGACTCCATGGCGAGCCGTATCTTGGCAGTGCCGCCGTACCCGGGGATGCTCTTGAACTTCGTTCCCAGTTGCTTGTTCAGGAACAGGAACGGATCCGTCGTGTTGCCGGGCGCACGGGTGCCCCCCATGGTGACCGTCCTGCCCGATTTGACGACATCGTCCAGGGACTTGAGCCCCGAGGCCGCCATGAGGCCGCAGGTTACGGAGTCCGACGTCGGTGTGCCGATGTACTCGAACTTGGCGGGCTCGATCTGCACCTTCTTGTCACCCATGGCGTGGGCAAAGATCAGCGCCGGGCTCCACACCCCCAAGGTCCGCCCATCGGGTTTGGCGCGCTTGAAAATGTACGTGGCGGTGATCAGGCTCCCCGCACCCGGCATGTTCTGAACCACGGGCGTCGGGTTTCCTGGAATGTATTTGCCGATGTAGCGGGCAATGTAACGGGTATAGGTGTCGTAACCGCCTCCCGGGGAGAAGCCCACGAGCATGCGCAGGGTCTTGTCCTTGTAGAATTCTTCGGCGCCCGCGGGTGTCTGCCCCAGGGTTAGCGCCAGCAATGCCCCCAGCAGCACGATTCTGCGTAACATGCGATCCTCCAATCTCTATCCGAGCGTCTTGCGGCCCGGTTGGGAAAGCCGTCGGTCCTGGATCGTGACTGTAACGATTCAGGGCTCGACAGGCCAATCATTGCTTGAACTTCTTGAAACCCGTCAGAACCTGCAGGTACTCGCGGATGTCCGGCGCCATGGTGTCGAATCCGACCAAGGCCTTGCGGATCTCCCGAGGCGACACGTAGTCGACGGCGAGGTCGGCCCTCCTCGCGTCCGCGAGGAAGGCGGGATTCTCAGTCACGGCCTTGAACGCCTTCTGCAGTATCGCTACCCGGTCCTTGGGCGTGCCCGGCGGCAGCGTGAAGATGCGCGTGATGCCGTTCTGCAGGTTCCAGACCTTGAACGCCTCCAGGTTCTTACCGGTCAACACTTCCTGGAACAGCGGCAGGTCCTTGACCTCCGGGTTGCCGCGCCGCTGGGCGATGATGAACGGAATGAGCTTCCTGTCGCCGGTGTTGTCGAGCATGCCGCGGGCCGTGATCCTCATGGAATCCCATGTCCAGCACGCGCCGTCCACTTCGCCCTTGTCCATGGCCAGCCGCACCCGGGCGGTGCCGCCGTACCCCGTGATGCTCCTGAACCTGGTGCCCAACTCCCGGTTCAGGAACAGAAACGGGTCGGTGGTGATGCCCGGGGCGCGGGTGCCGCCCATCTTGAGCTCCCTCCCCGACTTGATGGTGTCGTCCAGTGTCCTGAGGCCCGTGCGCCCCATGATCGCGCACGCCACGGCGTCCCGCGTCGGCACCCCGATGATCTCGAAACGCCGGGGAACGATCTTCACCTTCCTGTCGCCCATGGCATGGGCCAGCACCAGTCCCGGACTCCATACCCCCAGGGTCAGCCCGTCGGGCTTGGCTTTCTTGTAGATGAAATTGGCCGTCACCAGACTCCCCGCGCCGGGCAGGTTCTGCACCACCGGGGTCGGACTCCCTGGAATGTACTGCCTGATGTAACGGGCGACGAAACGGGTGTAGGTGTCGTAGCCCCCGCCCGGCGAGAAGCCCACCAGCATGCGCAGGTTCTTGCCCTTGTAGAACTCCTCGGCCGCCACCGCGGCATGGGACGGGAAGAGCGCCAGCGCGACGGCCAGCGACATGATCATGCGAAACATCGGCAAACCCTTGGGGTGGTTTCCGGTCTTACAGCCGATCGAATCGGCTACGCGTAACAGCATGCCCTTGGAGTGTCAACACACCCAGCAGTTCCTCTCGGCCGTGCTCGAAGCGGGGTAGGCGGCGGCATAGCCCTTCGACAGGCTCCGCTTCGCATAGCCGAAACGCCGGCGATCAGCGTCTTACCGAAATGTCTTGGACGGCCTCGTTGAGGGAGCCGGTGCGGTAGCCCTGGAGGTCGATGCTGACGTAGGTGAAGCCGGCGTCCTTGAAGCGCCGAAGGATCTCCTCGCGCACGTCCGGACGCATCAGCTTGTCGAACTCGTCCGGCGCCACCTCGATGCGCGCCAGCTCGTCGTGGTAGCGCACCCGGTAGACGCGGAAACCCAGTTCGCGGAGCACCCGCTCGCAGCGGTTCACCTGGGTGAGCTTCTCGGGGGTGATGGCGGTGCCGTAGGGGAATCGGCTGGAGAGGCACGCCAGGGCAGGCTTGTCCCAGACCCGGAGCCCCATGCGCCGGGCGGCCTCGCGGATGTCGGCCTTGGTGAAGCCCAGTTCGTCCAGCGGGGAGCGCACGCGGCGCTCGCGTGCCGCTTTCCGGCCGGGACGGTGGTCGCCGCGGTCGTCCAGGTTGAAGCCGTCGAGCACATGCGGGATGCCCAGGGCCGCGGCCTCGTCGATGGCCTTGCCGTAGAGCTCGGTCTTGCAGAAGTAGCAGCGGTTGACAGGGTTGGCGGCGTAGCGCGGATCGTCCAATTCGTAGGTGTCGATGAGCAGGTGCCGGGCGCCGATGCTCTCCGCCAAGCCGCGGGCGTCCGCTCCCTCCTCCGGCGCGAGGCTGGGAGAAACCGCCGTGAGCGCCAGGGCGTTGTCCCCGAGGACGTTCACCGCCTCGGCCAGCAGGTAGCCGGAGTCGACGCCGCCGGAGAAACAGACCACCACGTGGCCCATTTCCCGCAGCAGCGCCTGAAGCCCGGCAACCTTGCTCGTCAGCGGGTCAGCGTCCGCCATGCCGTTCCACATTTCTCTCCGTCATTCCCGCCCCCGAATCGTCATTCCCGCGAAAGCGGGAATCCAGGGGTGGAGAGGGGCCGAACGAGCGTATTCCCCACCGCCCCACCCCTGGATTCCCGCTTTCGCGGGAATGACGATTCGGGGGCGGGAGCGGTCAGACTCCGAGTCGCATCCATGCGCCTCACGGCGTTGACTTGACCCTCGGCCGTTCCAGCAGCCGGTCGCGCCAGCGCTTCACGTTGGGCAGGTCCTCGGTGATGGACGTCCGGTAGTGGTCCTCGCGGGTGAAGAACGGGATGTAGGTGATGTCTGCCAGCGAGTAGTCGTCGACGATGTAGTCCCGCCCGGTCATGCGCTCTTCCAGCGTCTCCAGGTGTTCCCGCAGCCGCTTCTTGTTCTTCTCCACCTCGTGGTCGTGGCGGATGTTGCCCGCGGCGGCCTGGAGCCGGGTGTTGCAGAAGTCGATCCAGATGCGCACCACGGCGCGCTTCGTCAGGTCCTTGGGCATCAGCGGCACATCGGGGAACTTCTCGTCCAGGTACTCGTTGATGACCGCGGACTCGTAGATCACCGCGTCCCCGTCCACCAGCACGGGCACCTTGCCGTACGGGTTGAGGGTGACGAGTTCCTTCGACTTGTTCTTGAGGTCGCACTCGACCAGATCGTAAGGGATGTCTTTTTCCGCCAGGACAAGCCTTGTCCTGTGGGCGTACGGTCAAGGACCGTAGGACAGTAGTCGCAACATGTCGTCCTCCTTCGGCTCCGCGGCCCGCTCCTGGGCCGGCCGCCGTTCGGGCGGGCTCGAAACCCGCCCCTGATCAAGTCTACGCGATGATGGGCTCCCTCACCGGGATGTGGCTGGGCCGCCGGGGCACCCGCGTGCGCGGCTTGCCGTCCACCTGCGAGTTGCCCGCGCCGAAAAGCAGCAGACGCCCCTCGCCCGTGTTGCAGAGCTGGTACGGCTGGCCCGATTGCAGCAGGATCGTGTCGTGCGGGTTCAGGACGAACTCGTCCTCGGGCGTCCGCACCGTGCACTGGCCCTCGAGGACCATGAAGATGTGGTCGTCGTTCTCGTGGTAGTGCATGTCGTCCTGCATGTTCTCTTCGCAGTTGATGGTCCAGTAGTAAGCCAGATCCGTGCGCCACAACGAAAGATGGCGGATCTCCGGGTTGGCCTTGGCCTCCTCGATGGGGTTCTTCACCTCGTACATGCGCCTGTCCTCCTTCCGACTTCGGGGGTGGCGGCTACTTGTTCGCCACCAGCTTGCCGTGGGTGCCGTCGCAGTAGGGCCGGGTCTTCGACCGCCAGCACGAACAGATGGCCATAGTCCGGGGCCTGTCCACGGTGATCTCCCGCGGCGTGATGGACGTCACCTTGTGCGAGCCGTCACAGAACGGAAAGTTCTGGGTGCGCCCGCACATGCAGTAGAACCGGCTCGCGGACTCCTGCCGGACGATCACCGGCTCGATCAGATCATCGTACGCCAAACCCATGCGAGGTCCTCCCTTGCTGTGATTGCGCTCTGGCTCGGCCGGGCACCCGCGCAATGACCGCGCCATTGACGATGGAGCATGAAATATATACTCCAGTTTGCGGTGGAGGGCCAGACGAAAGCCGCGGCCGGGACGGTGGCCGCTCTCCGGGCCGGCCTTGAGGACCGCGAAGCCTGAAACACCTTGGAACGGCCCGGCAAGTTGACACTATTTCACCCATATACTACGCTCCTCTTCCAGCCTCCGCATGACTCTCCTGACAGGACCGTGCGCGGCATTTTGACCATTGGACGATGGGTAGCGAGACGCTCTGGCCGCTGGGTCTGTACTTTCTGATTGCTCTCGTTGTGGCGGGCAGCATGATCGGGTTGTCGTTCGTCCTGGGCGAGCGGCACAAGGACCGTGCCACCGGCCAGCCCTACGAGTCCGGTATCCTCTCCACCGGGTCGGCGCGCGTGCGCCTGTCGGTGAAGTTCTACATCGTCGCCATGCTCTTCGTGATCTTCGACCTCGAGGCGGTCTTCATCTTCGCCTACGCCGTGGCATACGAGGAGGTGGGCTGGGCCGGCTACGCCGGCATGGTGGTGTTCGTGGCGATTCTGGTGGTGGCGCTGATCTACGAGTACCGCATGGGCGCGCTCGACTGGGAGCCCATCCGCCTGAGGCGGGCCAAGGCCGGTCGGGAAAGGATCGGCATTTGATGCAATGGTCGCTGTCCAAACCCCAGGCTGCCGAGCCGGGGAAAGGTGCCTTCGACGACGCCATACGGCGCCTTCTGGTAATGGCGCGCCTCGAGGACCTGGTGCGGTGGGGGCGCAAGAACTCCATGTGGCCGTTCCACTTCGGGCTCTCCTGCTGTTTCGTGGAAATGGCCACGAGCCTCACCAGCAAGTTCGACGTCGCCCGCTTCGGCGCCGAGGTCATCCGCGGCACGCCGCGGGAGGCGGACGTCATCGTGATCGCCGGCACCCCCTTCATCAAGATGGCGCCGGTGGTGCGGCGCCTGTACGAGCAGATGATGGAGCCCCGCTGGGTGATCTCCATGGGCGCGTGCGCCAACTCCGGCGGCATGTACGACATCTACAGCGTGGTCCAGGGGGTGGACAAGATCCTTCCCGTGGACGTGTACGTGCCGGGCTGCCCGCCCGCTCCCTGGGCCTTCCTGGAGGCGTTGACCCTGTTGCAGAAGGCCGTGGGCAACGAGCGCCGGCCCCTGAGCTGGATGGTGGGTCCCCAGGGCGTGGAGAAGGCGGTGCTGCCCGCCATGCGCGACGTGAAGCGGCCTGACCGGGTTCGAGCCACGAGCCTGCGTACGCCGGACGAAGTCTAGGGTTCCCGGCAAGTATTCCCCGGCAAGCCGATGAGCACGGTTGCTTCGTTCTTGAGCAGGAATGACCGAATGATCCAATCGGCGCCGCGCTCGTACACCGAGGAGAAGGGCAGGGTTTGCGGACGATGAGTGACGCCCCCGCCGCGGTCGCCGAGCTCGAAGGCCGCTTCGGCGCCGATGCCTTCACGGTGCAGGAGACCCGTTCCGGCTTTCCCACCCTGTGGACGTCACGGGACAACCTCCCGGCTTTCCTGAAGTTCCTCAAGACCGAGGTGCCGCGCCCCTTCGGCACGCTGTACGACCTCACCGCCATCGACGAACGCTTCCGCCAGAAGCGCGACGGCCAGCCCGAGAGCGATTTCACCGTCCTGTATCATTTGCTCTCCTACGAGCGGAACGAGGACCTGTGCATCAAGGTGCCGCTGTCGGACGGCGACGCCGCGTTGCCCACGGCCACCGGCCTGTGGCCTTCGGCCAATTGGTACGAGCGCGAGGTGTGGGACATGTTCGGCGTGCGCTTCGACGGACACCCGGCGTTGCGCCGTATCCTCATGCCGCTTACCTGGGAAGGCCACCCGCTGCGCAAGGAGCATCCGGCCCGGGCCACGGAGATGGGACCGTTCCAGCTTCCCGACGAGCGCCAGGAACGCGAGCAGGAGGCGCTTCGGTTCCGCCCGGAAGACTGGGGCATGAAGCGCACGCGCGAGGGTACGGACTTCATGTTCCTGAACGTCGGCCCGCAGCACCCCGGCACCCACGGGGTCATCCGCATCATCCTGCAGCTCGACGGCGAGGAGATCGTCGACTGCCTGCCCGAGATCGGCTTCCACCACCGGGGCGCCGAGAAGATGGGCGAGCGCCAGTCGTGGCACTCGTTCATCCCCTACACCGACCGCATCGATTACCTCGGCGGAGTGATGAACAACCTCGCTTACGTCCTGTCGGTGGAACAGTTGGTGGGCATGGACATCCCTGACCGCGCACAGGTGATCCGCGTGATGATGTGCGAACTGTTCCGCATCGCCAGCCACCTGGTGTGGTACGGCACCTTCGCCCAGGACGTGGGTTCCCTTTCCGCTGTCTTCTACACGTTCAACGACCGGGAGCGCATCTTCGACATCGTCCAGGCGGTGTGCGGCGGACGCATGCACCCGAGCTGGTTCCGCATCGGCGGCGTGGCCCACGACCTGCCCAAGGGCTGGCAGGCCATGGTGCGGGACTTCGTCAACTACATGCCGGACCGGCTCGCGGAATACGACAAGATCGTGATGCAGAACCGCATCTTCAAGGCCCGCACCCAGGGCATCGGCGCCTACACCGCGGAAGAGGCCATCGACTGGGGCGTCACCGGCCCCGGCCTCCGGGCCTGCGGCTACGAGTGGGACTTCCGCAAGAAGCGGCCCTACTCGGGCTACGACCAGTTCGATTTCGACGTTCCCATCGCCCGGAAGGGCGACTGTTACGACCGCGCGCTGGTGCGCGTCGAGGAGATACGCCAGAGCTTGCGCATCATCGACCAGTGCCTCAAGAACATGCCCGCCGGCCACTACAAGTCGGATCATCCCCTGGCCACGCCGCCGCGCAAGGAGCGCACGATGCACGACATCGAGACGCTCATCAACCACTTCCTCAGCGTGAGTTGGGGGCCGGTGATCCCGGCCGGGGAATCCTTCGTGGGCATCGAGGCCACCAAGGGCAACAACGGCTACCGCCTGGTGAGCGACGGCGGCACCATCCCTTACCGGGTGCGCATCCGCACGCCGTCCTTCGCCCACATGCAGATGATTCCGCTCATGAGCCGCGGCGTGATGGTGCCGGATCTGCTGGCGATTCTGGGGAGCATCGACTTCGTCCTGGCGGACATAGACCGATGAAGAATGGCATCCTTGGGCTTAGCGTAGCGAAGTCGGGGGACGCGGAGCGAAGTCGAGGGGCGACGACGACATGCTGACGCAAGACGAGCGCAACAGGATCCGGGCCGAGGCCGCCCACTACGACCATCCGCAGGCCGCGTGCGTGGAGGCGCTGAAGATCGTCCAGGAGCACCACCGCTGGGTGTCGGACGAGCACCTGAAGGAAATCGCCGCGCTGCTGGACATGAGCCCGGAGGCGCTGGACAGCGTCGCCACCTTCTACAACCTGATCTTCCGCAAGCCGGTGGGAGAGAACGTCATCCTCCTGTGCGACAGCGTGAGTTGCTGGATCATGGGTTACGAGGGTATTCGTGCCCATCTCAAGGAACACCTCGGCGTGGAGTTGGGGGAGACCACCTCGGACGGCAAGTTCACGCTGCTTCCCATGGCTTGCCTGGGCACCTGCGACCGGGGGCCGGCGATGATGGTGGGGAACGAGCTGTACCGCAATCTGGACAACGACAAGGTGGACGAGATACTTGCCCGCTACCGGCATCCGTCGGGCGCCTGACCGGACTGGACGATATGGCGAACGGATCATCCATGGACAAGCCCCTGACCGGGGACCTGCTGCCCGACGGCAGCGTGCTGGACCTTGCGGCCTACGAGAGGGTGGGCGGGTACGAGGCGCTGCGCAAGGTGCTCAAGGAGATGACCCCAGCCGACGTCCTCAAGGAGGTGACGGACTCCAGGCTCCGCGGCCGCGGCGGCGCGGGCTTCCCCACCGGCCAGAAGTGGAGCTTCGTGCCCATGGGCGACAACGCGCCCACGCCCAAGTACCTGGTGGCCAACGCCGATGAGATGGAGCCGGGGACCTTCAAGGACCGCCTGATCCTGGAAGGGAACCCGCACCTGCTCATCGAGGGGATGATCCTGTCCGCCTACACCATCCAGGCCACCCAGGGTTATATCTTCCTGCGCTGGGCCTACAAGCTCGCGGCGGAGCGCATCACCCGGGCCCTGGCCGAGGCCTACGACAAGGGTTACCTGGGCAAGAACATCCTGGGCTCGGGCTACAGCTTCGAGCTGCACCTCCACACCAGCGCCGGGCGCTACATGTGCGGCGAGGAGACCGGGCTCCTGAACGCGCTGGAGGGCAAGCGCGCCAATCCCCGGGCCAAGCCGCCGTTCCCCCAGGTGAGCGGCCTGTTCGGCAAGCCCACCATCGTCCAGAACGTCGAGACCCTGTGCAACGTGGCGCCGATCCTGCGCAACGGCGCCCAGTGGTACCTGGGCCTGAGCCGCAGCGAGGACGGCGGCACCAAGCTCTACGGCGTGAGCGGCAAGGTGCGGCGGCCGGGCGTGTGGGAGCTGCCCCTGGGTACCACCATCCGCGAGATCCTCGAGCGGCGCGCCCGCGGCATGCGCGAGGGCTACAAGTTCCGCGGCCTTCTGCCGGGCGGCGCCTCCACGGATTTCCTTGTGGAGGACCACCTGGACGTGAAGATGGACTACGGCTCGGTGCAGGCGGCGGGCAGCCGCCTGGGCACCGGCCTGATGGTCGTCCTCGACGACCAGACCTCGGTGGTGGGCATGGTGCTCAACCTCGAGCGCTTCTTCGCCCAGGAGTCCTGCGGCTGGTGCACGCCGTGCCGCGACGGCCTGCCCTGGACCGCGCGGATTCTCCAGGGGCTCCTGGAAGGACGCGGACGTCCCGGCGACCTGGAGCGGCTGGAGATGCAGACCCGCATGATGGGGCCGGGCAACACCTTCTGCGCGCTGGCGCCCGGCGCCATGGAGCCCTTGCAGAGCGCCCTCAAGTATTTCCGGGAGGACTTCGAGAAGCTCATTAACACTAGAAGCGACGCAGCGTAACGATCATGGCTACCATCTACGTCGACGACCGCCCCTACGAGGTCGACCCCGCCAAGAACCTGCTGGAGGAATGCCTCTCCAAGGGGCTCGACCTGCCGTACTTCTGCTGGCACCCCGCCCTGGGGTCGGTGGGCGCCTGCCGCCAGTGCGCGGTCAAGCAGTACCGGGACGAGAACGACCAGCGCGGCCGCATCGTCATGGCGTGCATGACCCCGGCCATGGACGGCGCGCGTATCTCCATCCGCGACAAGGACGCGGTGCAGTTCCGCGCCGGCATCATCGAGCTCCTGATGAGCAACCACCCGCACGACTGCCCGGTGTGCGACGAGGGCGGCGAGTGCCACCTGCAGGACATGACGGTGATGACCGGGCACAACTACCGCGGCTACCGCTTCGGCAAGCGCACCTTCACCAACCAGCAGCTTGGGCCGTTCATCAATCATGAGATGAACCGCTGCATCACCTGCTACCGCTGTGTGCGCTACTATCGCGACTACGCCGGCGGCAAGGACCTGGACGCCTTCGCCTCCCACAACCACGTCTACTTCGGGCGCCACGAGGACGGCGCCCTGGAGAACGAGTTCAGCGGCAACCTGGTGGAAATCTGCCCCACCGGCGTCTTTACCGACAAGACCCTCAAGCAGCACTACACGCGCAAGTGGGACCTGCAGACCGCGCCGTCGGTGTGCGCCCATTGCAGCCTCGGGTGCAACACCATCGCGGGCGAGCGCTACGGCCAGCTCCGGCGCATCCTCAACCGCTACAACGCCCAGGTGAACGGCTACTTCCTGTGTGATCGCGGCCGTTTCGGCTACGGCTTCGTGAACGGCGACCGGCGCCTGCGCCAGCCGCGCCTGCTCCAGGACGGCGAGAGCCGGCCTGTGAGCGGCGCGGAGGCGCTCAAGCGGACGGCGCTCCTCCTGGGACGGCAGTCCCGCGTCATCGGCATCGGCTCGCCGCGGGCGTCCGTGGAGGCGAACTTCGCGTTGCGGACCCTCGTGGGCTCGCGGAACTTCTTCAGCGGCATGGCCCCCGGGGAAGAGCACTTGGTGGCGCGCATGCTGCACGTACTCCGCGGCGCCGGGGTGCGCACGCCGTCGCTGTGCGAGGTGGAGTCCGCCGACGCGGTTCTGGTGCTGGGGGAGGACGTCACCCAGACGGCGCCGTTGCTGGCGCTGGCGATACGCCAGGCGGTGAAGCAGGCGCCGCGCAGGCAGGCCATGCAGTTGCGCATTCCGCGCTGGGACGACGCGGCCCTGAACGAGGTGATGCAGCAGCAGAAGGGACCGCTCTACATCGCCACGCCGGCGGGCACCCGGCTCGATGAAGCGGCCACCCAGTGCTTCCGGGGAGCGCCGGACGACGTGGCGCGGCTGGGTTTTGCCGTGGCGCGCGCGTTGGATGCCACCGCTCCGCCGGTGAGAGGGCTGTCGCGGGAGGAGCGAGCGGCGGTCCAGGCCATCGCCGGTGCCCTGCGGAAGGCGGAACGGCCCGTGGTCGTGTCCGGGTCCGGATGCGGCAGCGAGGCGGTGGTGGACGCGGCGGCGCAGGTGGCGCGGGCGCTCGGCGGGGCCGGGACCGCCAACCTGTGCTTCACCGCGGCCGAATGCAACAGCTTCGGCCTGGGACTGCTCAACGCCATGGGCACCGCCGAGGCCTTCCAGCGGGTGGCCGACGGCTTGGTCGACACGGTGGTGGTGCTGGAGAACGACCTCTACCGCCGGGTGGGCCGCGCCTCCGTGGAAGCCATGCTGGCGTCCGCCCACGTGGTGGCCATCGACCACTCGGCCACGGACACGGTGGCCGGCGCCGAGGTGGCGTTTCCCTCGGGCACCTTCGCCGAGACCGAGGGCACGATGGTGAACAACGAGGGGCGCGCGCAGCGCTTCTACCAGGTGTTCGTGCCCCAGGGCGAGGTGAAGCCGGCGTGGAGCTGGCTGGGGGAGCTGGCCCAGGCGGCCGGACGCACCGAGTTGACGGGGCTGCGCTCGCCCGACGATCTCCTGGCCGCGCTGGGGCGTGCGGTGGCGGCGTTCGAGGGACTGCCGGAACGTGTGGCCGGCGCGTCGTTCCGGGTGAACGGGGAAAAGGTGCCGCGGCTGTCGCCGCGTGCCAGCGGTCGCACGGCCGTGTCCGCCAACGTGAACGTGCACGAGCCCAAGCCGCCGGAAGACCCGGATTCTCCCTTGGCGTTCACCATGGAGGGCTATCCGCAGCAGCCCCCGTCGCCGCTGATCACGCGTTTCTGGGCGCCGGGCTGGAACTCCGTCCAGTCGCTCAACAAGTTCCAGGCCGAAGTGGGCGGGGCGCTCGCCGGGGGCGACCCCGGCATGCGGCTCATCGAGCCGGTGGCCAACGGGGCCGCCGCTTACACCGACGAGATCCCGCCCGCGTTCAGGCGCCGAGCGGGCGAGTTCCTGGTGGTGCCGCTGCACCACATCTTCGGCTCGGACGAGCAGAGCGCGGTGGCGCCGGCGGTGGCGCAACGGAGTCCCGGGCCTTACGCCGCGCTCAGCCCGGAGGACGCGCAGACGCTGGGCGTCCAGGATGGCGAGTTCGTCGAGATCGAGCTCGACGGGGGGATGTTCCAGTTGCCGGCCCTCCTCATGTCGAGCATGACCGTCGGCGTGCTGGGCGTGCCCGTTGGAATCGGCAGCCTCCGGGGCGTGGACCTTCCGGCCAGGAGCCGGTGTCGCAGGGTGTGACGTGACCGACGTGTTGCTACAGGTCGCGGTGATCCTCGGGGTGCTGAACGCGCCCCTGATCCTGGCCGCGCTGCTCATCTGGCTGGAACGGCGCTTCCTGGCACTCTTGCAGGACCGCTACGGACCCAACCGGGTGGGTCCGCTGGGGCTCGGCATCGTGCTGGCGGACATGATCAAGATCTTCACCAAGGAAGACTGGGTCCCGCCGTTCGCCGACCGGGCCGTGTTCACCCTGGCCCCGGCGGTCATCGTCATCACCGGCTTGATGTCCGTTGCGGTGATTCCCATCACCGAGACCATCGGCGTCACCGATCTCAACATCGGGCTGCTTTTCTTCCTGGCCATGTCGTCCATGGGCGTCTACAGCGTGGTGCTGGCGGGCTGGGCCTCCAACAACAAGTACGCGCTCCTGGGGGGGCTCCGGGCCTCGGCGCAGATGGTCAGCTACGAGGTTTTCATGGGACTCTCGCTCATGGGCGTGGTGCTCATGGCCGGGTCCTTCAGCCTGCGCGACATCGTCGCGGCGCAGCAGGACATCTGGTTCATCGTGCCCCAGTTCCTGGGTTTCGTGATCTTTTTCATCGCCGGGCTGGCCGAGACCCATCGCCTGCCTTTCGACCTGCCCGAGGCCGAGGCCGAGTTGGTGGCGGGTTTCCACTCGGAGTACTCGGGGATGAAGTTCGGCATGTTCTTCGTCGGCGAGTACGTGGGCGTGACGGTGATCGCGGCGATGATCGTGACGCTGTTCTTCGGGGGCTGGATGGGGCCGGTGCTCCCGGGGATCGTGTGGTTCGGGCTGAAGCTGCTGTTCTTCATCCTGATCTTCATCCTGTTGCGGGCGGCGCTGCCGCGACCGCGCTTCGATCAGTTGATGGCTTTCGGCTGGAAGGTGCTCCTGCCGCTGTCGCTGCTCAACCTGGTGGTGACGGCCGGGGCGCTGCTGCTTTGGAAGGCTTGAGGGTTTCGCCGATGTCGTCGTGCCCGAACGCCGTGAGGAACCATCGATGCTAAGCATGCTGCGGACCATTTGGACGGTGCTGCTGCACCTGTTCCGGCGCCCCATCACGGTTCAATACCCCGAGGAGAAGCCGTACCTGCCGCCGCGGTACCGCGGACGGATCATCCTCTCGCGGGATCCGGACGGCGACGAGCGCTGCGTGGGCTGCTACCTGTGCTCCGCCGCCTGCCCGGTGGACTGCATCGCGCTCCAGGCGGGGGAGCGGCCGGACGGCCGGCGCTACCCCGAGTTCTTCCGCATCAACTTCTCGCGCTGCATCTTCTGCGGCCTGTGCGAGGAGGCGTGTCCGACCTATGCGATTCAACTGACGCCGGACTTCGAGCTGTGCGACTACAACCGGCAGAATCTCGTGTACGAGAAGGAGGATCTGCTGATCAACGGCCCCGGCAAGTATCCCGGCTACAACTTCTACCGGGTCGCCGGCCTGGCCGTCAGCGGCAAGGAAAAGGGCGCGTCCGAGAACGAGGACAAGCCCGTGGACGTGAAGAGCCTGTTGCCGTGACGCTCATCTATTATCTCGCGGCCGCCGTCGCGGTCATCTCGACGGCCATGGTCATCACCCGCTCCAACGCGGTGCACGCGCTGCTGTACATGATCGTGTCGCTGCTGTCGCTGGCGCTGATCTTCTTCACGCTGGGGGCGCCCTTCGTGGCGGCCCTGGAGGTGATCATCTACGCCGGCGCCATCGTGGTGCTGTTCGTGTTCGTCATCATGATGCTCAATCTGGGCGCCGAGGCGACCGCGCGGGAACGCCGCTGGCTGCAGCCCAAGGCATGGATCGGTCCCGCGATTCTCACGGCCATCCTGTTCGCCGAGTTCCTGGTGGTGGTCGCCACCGAGCCCGCCGCCACGGGCGCTCCCGCGGGCGTGGGCGTCAAGCGCGTGGGCGCCGCCCTCTACGGCCGCTACGTGCTGGGGGTGGAGCTGGCCGCCATGCTCCTGCTGGCCGGTCTGGTGGGCGCGTTCCACCTGGGCCGCCGCGTGCCCTCCGGCGACGAGGAGGATGAATCCTGATGGCCGCGGTCCCCATGGAGCACGGACTCGTGCTGGCGGCGGTGCTGTTCGGGCTGGGGCTCACGGGCGTCCTGGCGCGCCGCAACATCATCTTCGTGCTCCTTTCCTTGGAGATCATGCTCAACGCCGCCGCCCTGGCCTTCGTGGTGGCGGGGGCGCACTGGGGCCAGGCCGACGGACAGGTGATGTTCTTCTTCATCCTGGCCATGGCCGCGGCCGAGGTGGCGGTGGGTCTGGCGCTGGTGGTGCAGCTCTACTATCGCTTCAACACCCTGGACGTGGACACGGTGAGCGACCTGAGAGGCTGACATGCTCGAGCTGCTGTGGCTGATACCCGCCTTTCCCCTCGCCGGCTTCGTCGCCCTCACGCTGGTGGGATCGCGCCTGTCGCGCCCCGAGGTGGCCTACGTGGGCGCGGGCTCCGTGGGCCTGTCGGCGGTGGTCACGCTGCTCGTGGGGCTGAGCTTCATGGCCGCGCCGCCCGCCGGAGGCAGCTTCGTCCAGACCCTGTGGGTGTGGGTGGACGTGGCCGGCTTCCGTCCCGCCTTCGCGTTCCACCTCGACGCCCTGTCGCTGACGATGATCTTCGTCGTGACCTTCGTGGGCTTCCTGATCCACCTCTACTCCGTCGAGTACATGATGGAGGAGGAAGAGGGCTACAGCCGCTTCTTCGCGTACATGAACCTGTTCGTGTGCGCCATGCTGACGCTGCTCCTGGCCGACAACCTCATGCTGCTGCTGCTGGGCTGGGAGGGCGTGGGCCTGTGCAGCTACCTGCTGATCGGCTTCTTCTACAAGGACGAGGCCAACAGCCAGGCCGCGAGCAAGGCCTTTATCGTCACCCGGGTGGGGGACACGGCCATGCTCATGGCGCTGTTCCTGCTCTTCGCCGAGCTGGGCACCCTGGACATCCAAGCGCTCCTCGAGCGGGCGGGCCAGCAGTTCCAGCCGGGCTCGGGCATGGCCACCGCCGTGGCGCTGCTTCTGCTGGGCGGGGCCGTGGGCAAGTCGGCGCAGCTTCCGCTCCAGACCTGGCTGCCGGACGCCATGGCCGGGCCCACGCCGGTGAGCGCCCTCATCCACGCGGCCACCATGGTCACCGCGGGCGTCTACCTCATCGCCCGCACCCACGTGCTCTTCACCCTGGCGCCGGCGGTGCTGACGCTGGTAGCGGTCATCGGCACGCTGACGCTCCTGATGGCGGGCTTCGCCGCCCTGGTGCAGTCCGACATCAAGCGGGTGCTCGCCTACTCCACCATCAGCCAGATCGGCTACATGTTCCTGGCCCTGGGGGTGGGCGCGTGGTCGGCGGCGCTGTTCCACTTCATGATCCACGCCTTCTTCAAGGCGCTGTTGTTCCTGGGAGCGGGCGCGGTGATCATGTCGCTGCATCACGAGCAGGACATGTACCGCATGGGCGGACTGCGCCGGCAGATGCCGTTCACCTTCTGGTGCTTCCTCATCGGGTCCGGCGCGCTGGCGGCCGTCCCGGTGGTCACCGCGGGCTTCTACAGCAAGGACCTGATCATCTGGAACGCGTACAACTCCGAGATCGGCGGCGTCTGGCTGTGGGCCGGGGCGCTGGCCGGGGCGCTTCTGACCTCCGTCTACACCTTCCGCATGGTGTTCCTGACCTTCTACCGCGAGGCCACCGAGTGGGTGCGGCATCTCATGCCCATCCACGAGCCGGGCCCGTGCGTGCGCATTCCTCTGGGGGTCCTGGCGGTGCTGTCGGTGGCGGCCGGGGTGATCGAGCTGCCCCACACCATGGGCTCGCTCACCCTGTTCTCCGGTTTCCTGAACACGGCGCTGCCGGAGTATCACGGCGTACACGCGAGCTACGGCACCGAGCTTCTGTTCGAGCTGCTGGCGGCGGCGGCCTCGCTGGGCGGCATATGGCTGGTGTGGACGCTGGTGATGGCGTCGCCCGGGTCCATGGAACGCATCGCGGCGCAGCCGTGGGCGCGCGGCCTGGAGCGCCTGTGGTTCAGCGGCTGGGGCTTCGACGCGCTCTATGACGCGCTCTTCGTCAAGCCCTGGCTGTGGTGCGCGAAGGTCAACAAGGACGACTTCATCGATTTCTTCTATCGCGCCGTCGCCTTCATCACCGAGACGCTCCACTTCGTCGCGAGCATGACCCAGACGGGCGCGGTGCGGTGGTACGCCACCGGCATCGCGGTGGGCGCGGTAGTGACCGTGGGACTGGTGATCATCCTATGAGCCTTGCCTGGATCCTGCTTCTGCCTTTCGCGGGCGGCCTCGCGGCGTGGATCGCCGGGCGGTGGAGCGACCTGTGGGCGCGCTGGATCGCGCTGGGGACGGCGCTGCTCCACCTGTTGTTGCTGCTGGTGACCTGGGGCGTCTTCTTCACCCGCGTCGCGCCTGCGCCGGGTGGGTGGCTGATGGCTTCCAAGCAGCCCTGGATCCCGCAGTTGGGCATCAGCTTCCACCTGGCGGTGGACGGCATCAGCCTGCTGATGCTGCTGCTCGCGAGCTTCCTCACGGTCCTGGCGGTGCTGACTTCCTGGACGTCCATCACCCGCTCTGTGGGGTTCTACCACTTCAACTTGCTGCTGATCCTGACGGCCCTGTCGGGCGTGTTCATCGCCTTCGACCTGTTCCTGTTCTTCGCCTTCTGGGAAATCTCGCTGCTGCCGCTGTACTTCCTCATCGGCATCTGGGGCTACGAGAACCGTGTCTACGCCACCACCAAGTTCTTCATCATCACCCAGGGGAGCGGCCTGCTGATGCTGGTGGCCATCCTCGGTCTGGTGGTGGTGCACTGGCAGTCCACCGGCGTCCTCACCTTCGACTACCTGGACCTGGTGGGCACGGTCATGTCGGACACCAAGGCGTTCTGGCTGATGCTGGGTTTCTTCATCGCCTTCGCCGTGAAGCTCCCGGTGGTGCCGTTCCACACTTGGCTGCCCGACGCCCATACCCAGGCCCCTACGGCGGGCAGCGTGGCGCTGGCGGGCCTGGTGCTCAAGATCGGCGCCTACGGCATGCTCCGTTTCGTGGTGCCGATGTTCCCCCAGGCGGTGGCGGACTTCACCCTGACGGCCATGATCCTCGCGGTGGTGGGCATCCTCTACGGCGCGCTCCTGGCCCTGGGCCAGACCGACCTGAAGCGCATGGTGGCGTACACCAGCATCAGCCACATGGGCTTCGTGCTGCTGGGAATCTTCGCCGGCAACGAGCTGGCGCTTCAGGGGGCGGTCATCATCATGCTGTCCCACGGTTTCAGCGCCGCCGCGCTGTTCATCATGGTGGGAGACCTGCAGCACCGCACGCACACGCGCGAGCTGGGCCGGTTCGGCGGCCTGTGGGCGGTGATGCCGCGCATGGGCGGCGTGGGGCTGTTCTTCGCCATGGCGTCGCTGGGGCTGCCCGGGCTTGCGAGCTTCGTGGGCGAGTTCCTGGTGCTGCTGGGCGCGTTCCAGGTGAACATGCCGCTGACGGTGCTGGCTTCGGTGGGCCTCGTGGCCGCCACCGTCTACTCGCTGTGGATGATGCAGAAGGTCTACTACGGCGCCAACACCGGGGACTGGCAGGTTGACGACACCAGCGGCCGGGAGATGACGGTCATGGCGTCGCTCATCGGCGCGACGCTGTGGCTCGGACTCTACCCGCAACCGGTGTTGACCACCTCCGGGCATGCGCTCGCCGAGATGAAAAAGTTCGCCGCCGAGGCCCGCGCCACGGCCGCGCGCCCCGAGGGCACGGGAAGCGCGGCGTCCGGCGCCGTCGCGGCGACATCGCCGGTCGGAGGTGAGCGGCCTTGAACCCCTTCAGCGCACTGACCCCCATCGTCCTGCTGGGCTTGACGCCGCTGGTGCTCATGCTGGTGATCTCGTTCCACCGGAGCCACCGGCTCGCCGTGGTCATCTCGCTGGTGGGCATGGCGCTGCCGCTGGCCCTGCTGGCGGGTACGGCCACGAGCGCCGCGCCGCCGCTGGCGCCGCTCCTGATCATCGACGGCTACGCGCTCTTCTACATCGGCCTTCTGTCGACCGCGACCATGGTGGTGGTTGTGCTGTCGTACGGCTTCCTCGAGCGGGTGCCGGGCAACCGTGAGGAGTTCTATCTCCTGCTCACGCTGGCTACCTTCGGCTGCGCGGTGTTGACCGCCAGCAACCACTTCATCTCGTTTTTCCTCGGGCTCGAGATCCTCAGCGTTTCCCTCTACGGGCTCGTGGCGTATCTGCGCACGACGCGCACGGCGCTGGAATCGGGCATCAAGTACCTGATCCTGGCGGCGGCGTCGGCGGCCTTCCTGCTCTTCGGCATGGCGCTCATTTACGCCGACCTCGGCACCATGGACTTTACCGCCATGACCTCGGTGCTGGCGGCCAAGACCCGTGAGCCTTCCGTGCTGCTTCTCGGCGGCTTCGGCATGGTCATCATCGGCGCCGGCTTCAAGCTCGCGGTGGTGCCGTTCCACATGTGGGCGCCGGACGTCTACCAGGGCGCCCCCACGCCCGTTACGGCCTACCTCACGACGGTTTCCAAGGGCGCCATGGTGGCGCTGCTGCTGCGCTACGGTCAGTACGGCGGGCTCCTGGACTACGACTCGGTGGCCTCGGTGCTGGCGGTGATCGCGGTGCTCTCCATGTTCCTCGGCAACCTGCTGGCGCTCTTGCAGGACAACCTCAAGCGCCTGCTGGCCTATTCCTCCATCGCGCATCTCGGTTACCTGCTGGTGGCGGTGATCGCCGCCTCCCGCGAGGGGTCGCACGCGGTGACCTTCTACCTGGTGGCCTACTTCATCACTTCCCTGGGCATCTTTGGGATCATCACGGCGCTCTCGGACGAGCGCAAGGAAGCCGACGAGATCAGCGACTACCGCGGCCTGTTTTGGCGCCGTCCCTGGGTGAGCGGCGCGCTGTCGCTGATGTTGTTCTCGCTGGCGGGGATCCCCCTCACCGCCGGCTTCGTGGGAAAGTTCTACGTCCTCACAGCGGGCGTGCTGTCCGACCTGTGGGCGCTGGTGATCCTGCTGGTGGTGAGCAGCGTCATCGGCCTCTACTACTACTTGCGCATTATCATCACCATGTACCTGTCCGCCCCCGAGGACCCGTCCTCGCCCCTGTCCGCCACCCGCCGGTTCTCGCTCCCCGAGGGACTCGTGCTCGCCGGCCTCACGGTGCTGCTCATCTGGTTCGGCATCTACCCCGCGCCGCTGCTGAGCGCGATTCAGGCCGCCGTGGGCAGCCTGGCCTGAGGGGCGAAAGGCTTCGCCGCCGGCAATGCCGAGAAGGATTGCCATCATCGGCGCCGGCGTTTCCGGATTAGGCGCCGCGTGGGCGCTGCACCGGCACCCGGACCGGTTCGATTTCCGGCTGTTCGAAGCCCGCGCGCAACTCGGCGGCAATGCCGTTACCGCGGACATGCCGCAGGAAGACGGCACCTCGATTCCGTTCGACATCTCCGTTACCGCGTGCATTCCCTCCGTCTATCACCATATCCTTCTGCTCATGCGGCAATACGGCATCGAACCGGTGGATACCCGGTTCAGCTACAGCGTGAAGTATCACGGCGGTGTCTATGCGCACGATTTCGACTCCGATATCAGGAGGCAGTTGCAGCCGGAAATCGAGAGATTCCAGAAGCTCCTGAGGCGCCTGAAGTGGTTCGGCCGGCTTAACCGCTCCAAGTCGAGACTGCTCAATGCACTGAATCCGTTCAACTATTTCAGCATGGGCACGGTGCTCAACTTCGGCCGCTTCTCCGGAGACTTCAGGTACAAGATTCTGAAGCCGATGTTCGTCAACTTCCTGATGGCGACGAACGTGTTTGACATGCCCGCGTCCCTGTTCGCGCGTTACCTGGAGTTCTTCGACATCGAGACCGCCACGCCGATGCAGACCTGGGACGGGGGTACGCGGCGCATCTACGAGAAGTTGTCGGCCGGCTTCCGTGACAAGATCTACCTGGGCCGGCCGGTTCGAAAGGTGTACCGGCGATCCGCCGACGCGGTCGTGGAGGACGAAGAGGGGAGGACGGAGACATTCGATGACGTGGTCTTCGCGTGCAACGCGAATCAGACGCTGATGATGCTGGACAAGCCGACGTTCCTGGAGAGCTACCTGCTGTCCTCGATCCGTTACGAGAGCGAGCTGCACAACCATACGGTGGTGCACTCGGACGCCTCGGTGCTGCCGGACAACGACGTCGAGCCGCTCGCCACCCGCAGCAACCACATCGAGCAGTACGGCGCGAGGCCGGACAACTACGAGATCACCTACATCATGCACAACCAGCAGCCCTGGGCGAACCGGTCGGACAAGCCGTGCCTGGTGACCTACAATCCCGTCAGCCGCATCGACGAGGACAAGATCGTCAAGAGGTGGTGGTTCCAGCACATCGTGCACGACGTGCGTCACGTGGCCTTCCTGATCCATCTCTTCCGCTTCGTGCAGGGCCGCCGGCGCACGTGGCACTGCGGTGCCCACACCCTGGTCAACAGCCAGGAAACCTGCTTTGTGTCCGGCCTCGTGACGGCGGGACAGATGGGCGCGGACTACCCGTTTCAGGACGTTGAGGCGAGGAAGTGGTTCAACTTCTACGGGCGCACGATGTACGGATGGCGCTTCAGGAGAGCATGAGGCACGGCCGGCGGCGCGGTCGATGGTCCTGGTCCGTCGGCGCGACAAACGCGTGAGTCTCAGACTCCGGCCAGCAACTCGCCGCGGAAGACCGTGACCGCCTGGCCCACCAGGAGGACGCGGTCGCGGTGGACAACGACCTTGATGAGGCCTCCTCGTTCCGACACCTGCCGGGCGGTGAATGCATCCCTTCCCAGGCGCTGTTGCCAGTAGGGTCCGAGGCAACAGTGCGCTGATCCCGTGACGGGGTCCTCGTCAATTCCGGTGCCGGGGGCGAAAAAGCGCGACACGAAATCGACGCCCTCGGCGTCGGCGCGCGCGGTGACGATGATCCCGCGCGCCTTCAGCCTCTTCAATGCCGCAAAGTCCGGCGCGAGTCGCTCGACGGTCGCTTGGCTGTCGACCTCGATAAGGTAGTCGAAGCGGTTCCGGCCGACGTACGTGAGCTTGGCTCCGAGGGCGGCAGCAAGTTCGTCCGGAGCAGGAGCAGGGTCGGGCGGTTCCACCGGGAAGTCCATCGCGATCCACCCGTCGCGCAGTTCCGCCGACAATCGACCGGAGCGGGTGTGGAAGACGGTTGGGACGTCCGGTGGCAGGTGTCCTTCCTCCCAAAGCACGTGGGCGCTGGCGAGTGTGGCGTGACCGCAGAGATCGACCTCGACCCTGGGCGTGAACCAGCGCAGGTCGAATTCGCCCGCTTCCCGGCGAAACAGGAAGGCGGTTTCCGAGAGGTTCATCTCCCGCGCCACCCGCTGCATCCACTCAGCGTGGGCTGGAGCGGGCAGGAGGCACACGGCTGCGGGGTTGCCGCCGAACGGCTCGCTGGTGAAAGCGTCGACTTGAGTGATGGTCAGGGTCATCTGCGACCATTCCCTGCGCGAGTGGATATCTTACCACAAAACCTCGGGCAAGCCTGATTGACAGACGTGACGGACAGGGATTAACTAACTGCATTTTGCCGGTTTCGGCGGCAATGGGGCGAGGTAGCGGCAAGCGCCTCAGCGAAGGAAGCGCATACATGGCAAAGGTTGCAGCCGACAAACGAACATCCAACACGGCCGAGGACACCCTCGCGCAAAAGAGTCGTGACGAGAACGTCGTCTCGGGCGGCCATTTGGTGGCGGCCGCGCTCAAGAACGAGGGGGTGGACACGATCTTCACCCTGTGCGGCGGCCATATCATCGACGTCTACGACGGCTGCATCGACCACGGCATCCGCGTGGTGGATGTGCGCCACGAGCAGGTGGCGGCTCATGCGGCCGACGGCTACGCCCGGCAGACCGGGCGGCTCGGGTGCGTGGTGACGACCGCAGGGCCGGGGTTCACCAACGCGCTCACGGGTATCGCCACGGCGTTCCGGTCGGAGAGCCCGGTGCTCCATATCGGCGGACAAGGAGCGTTGACCCAGCACAAGATGGGCTCGCTGCAGGACCTGCCGCACGTGGACATCGCCGCGCCCATCACCAAGTTCTCGGCCAGCGTGCGTTCCACCGAGCGCATCGCCGACATGGTGGCCATGGCGGCGCGCGAGTGCTTCGCCGGGGCGCCGGGGCCGAGCTACCTGGAGATTCCCCGGGACGTCCTCGACCGCGAGGTGCCGGCGGACAAGGCGGTGGTGCCCGAGGCCGGCCGCTCGCGGGCGTCCACCAAGTCCATCGGCGATCCCGCGGACATTGAGAGGCTGGCGGAGTTGTTGGTGAGGTCCGAAAGGCCCGCCGTGCTGCTGGGCGCCCAGGTATGGACCTGTCGCGGGCACGAGGCGGCCACCTCGCTGTTCAAGGCGCTCAACGTGCCCTGTTACATGAACGGCGCTGCCCGCGGTCTGCTGCCGCCCGGGGACCCGCATTACTTCAACCGCACCCGTGGCGACGCCTTCGGCGAGGCCGATGTCATCGTGGTCGTGGGCACGCCCTTCGACTTCCGCATGGGTTATGGCCGGCGGCTGCGCGCCGACGCCATCGTGGTGCACATCGACATGGACTACCGCACGGTGGCGAAGAACCGTGACGTTTCTCTGGGGCTGGCGGGCGATCCTGGGGCTATTCTCAGGGCGGTGCGGGCAGCGGTGGGGGAACGGCCGGACAACGGCGCCGAGGGCCGCGTGCCCTGGCTCGCGCACCTCCGGGGCCTGGAGAACGAGCGCAAAGAGAAGCTCATGCCGCTCTTCACGTCCGACGCCAATCCCATCCACCCTTGGCGTGTCGCCTGGGAGCTCAACGAGTTCCTCACCGAGGACACCATCTACATTGGGGACGGCGGCGACGTCGTGACAATCAGCGCCCAGGCCGTGGAGCCCCGCGCTCCCGGCAACTGGATGGACCCCGGAGCCCTCGGGGCTTTGGGCGTGGGCACGGGCTTCGCTCTGGCCTCCAAGCTGGTACACCCGGAGAAGGAGGTGCTTTGCTACTATGGCGACGGCTCTTTCGGCATGACCGCCTTCGACATGGAGACCGCCAACAGGTTCGGCGCTCCCTATATCGCGGTCATCGGCAACAACTCCGCCATGAACCAGATCCGCTACGGTCAGCTCTCCAAGTACGGCGAGGAGCGCGGCAACGTCGGTAACCTTCTCGGCGACGTGCCGTTCTCCCGGTTCGCCGAGATGCTCGGCGGCTACGGCGAGGAGGTCACCGAGTGCCGCGAGGTCGCGCCGGCGTTGCGCCGGGCACGGGAATCTGTTCGGAACACCGGCAAGTCCACGGTCGTCAACATCTGGGTGAACGCCGGTGAATGGGCTCCCGGCACCAAGCGTCAGACCATGTACAAGTAGAACAGGAACACAGGTAACCAGGAAACTCCATGGACAAGGCACTCTCCGGCATACGCATCCTGGACATGACCCACGTCCAGGCAGGTCCCACCTCGAGCCAGCTCATGGCCTTTCTCGGCGCGGACGTCATCAAGCTCGAGTCGCCCGCGGGCGACGCCACCCGCAAGCAGCTCCGGGACCTTCCCGACGCCGACAGCCTTTACTTCACCATGCTGAACTGCAACAAGCGCTCCATCACGGTGAACCTGAAGAACCCCCAGGGCAAGGAAGTCTTCACTCGGCTCGTGAAAACGTGCGACGTGCTGCTGGAGAACTTCGGCCCGGGCGTGCTGGACCGCCTCGGGTTCGGCTGGGAGAAGGTACACGAGCTGAATCCGCGGATGATCATGGGCTCCATCAAGGGATTCGGCAGCGAGGGACCCTACGCCGCCTTCAAGGCCTACGAGAACGTGGCCCAGGCCATGGGCGGGGCCATGAGCACCAGCGGCATGTTCGATGGCCCGCCGGTGGTCACCGGCGCACAGATCGGCGACTCGGGCACCGGCGTGCACCTGCTGGCCGGAATCCTCGCGGCTCTGCTCCAGCGCGAGCGCACCGGACGCGGCCAGTACGTGGAGTGTGCCATGATGGACTGCGTCATGAACCTCTGCCGGGTCAAGTTCCGGGACCACCAGCGCATCGAGCACGGCCCGTTGGCCGAGTATTCCGTGCAGGAGTTCGAGGACTTTACGCCCCGGGCCGGCAACGACTCGGGCGGCGGGCAGCTCGGCAACGCCATCGCGTGCAAGCCCGGCGGCGCCAACGACTACCTGTACGTGGTGGTGCAGGAACACGTGTGGACCGCCCTGGCCACGCGCGTCGGCGGCGAGGCTCTGGCCAACGACCCGCGGTTCGACAACATCGACGTCCGGCGCGCCAACCAAGCCGAGATGTGGCGCCTGCTGGAGGAGTTCGCCCGCGACTACACCAAGTGGGAGCTCATGGAGATCCTCAACGAACTCGACGTTCCCTGCGGCCCGATCATGAGCACCAAGGACCTGGCGCACGACGAGCACGTCCAGCTCCGGGAGATGATGGTCGAGGTGGACCATCCGGAGCGCGGCCGGTGGCATAACGTCGGCTGCCCCATCAAGCTCTCGGACTCGCCCGTGGAGATGAAGCGTTCGCCGCTCCTGGGCGAGCACACCGACGAAGTCCTGAGCGAGGTTCTGGGCTACGGCGCGGATGAGATCGCCGCGCTCCGGAGCGCTGGCGCGTTCACGCGCGAGCCGCCGGCCGGCGGTTGATCGGGGCGTACGTCAAGCCTGCCGGTCGCGGCGCTTCTGCATGAACGTGCGCAGCCTTCCCGTCAGTGAATCGGTTCGGTACCGTCCCTTGGCAACGTGGCGGATCCGGCACACCCCCGGGACATCGATGGGCGTGCCGTGCGTTCCCAGAAGCCAGCGGAACGCACGGTCTTCGTAGGCCTTGCGCCAGCGAGGCGCCGGACGCTGATAGAAGTCGATGGACGCGCAGTAGCCGAGAGCGCGCGCTACGTCGCCGTGTGCTATCTGGTACGGCCCGGTGGCCTTGTCGAGGGTAGGGCCTCGGAGCGGGAACGCCTCCAGGGGGATCCGCCGAACCGCCGGTCCGGTCCGACCCTCGCGCAGGATGTCATGGTCCTCCGTCAGCAACGACGTGCTGCGCGGGGTCCGGGGATACACCAACGCGTCGTCCCTTCCCTGCAAGAGTTCCGCCAAGGCGTCGAGACAACCCTCGTGGAAGACGACGTCCGCGTCGGTAAACCAGATCCAGTCCGCTCCTGTGTTGCGGGCCGCGAGGTTCCGGCCGATGCTGCGGCGGAACAGCCGCTCCTTCGGCAACGAGACCCAGTTCCAGGCTACATTCGGCACCTCGATTTTCTCGAAGAAGCGCAACAGCCGTGTCACCGGCTCGTCTCCCGCCGCGTGATACACGGTCATGGTCACATGAAGCTTGTCGGTGCGGTGGTTGACGAGGGAACCGAGTTGGTAGGTCAGCAAGTGGCCGTATTGCCAGCAATGGCTGACGATCTCGAGGTTCAGCCTGCCGGTACGTTTCGCCCTTGCCACCCGCTGGGCATCCGTCGTGCGGAACCACGACGCCGGCAGTGCGCCACTGGCGGCGAAACGGTAGAAGAGTCCGACCGCGGCCTGACCGAAACCTTGCATGGGCGCCTTGTCCAAAGAAACGGCAGCTATCCCCATGTGAACCGGTCGGGCGCGGTCAAGCGTTCCTTTACGGCGTCGATGTGCCGGGGCCCGGGGTCCTGGTGCCGGTCGGGGATCAGGTATTCGTCGTTCAGGAAGCGGAGGTAGCTGTTCCGGAGGGGCGCCGCCGGAGGGCGGCCGGTCCACACGTCCTCGATCCATCGCACGACTTCGTCCTCGGTACGCGCCGAGGACGCCACCCCCGGCACTTCGTAGACCGCGTTGCCCAGCGCAAGCAGCGGTTTGGCCAGCAGCAGGCTTTCGGCGCCCACGGTCGAGTTGATGGTGACGACGCCCGCCGCGTTCCGGATCAACTCCTCGGTGGGATTCCCGTTGGCGAAGCGGACATCGTCGAGTCGCGACGCCTTTTGGTGCAACTCGGGATAGCGCATCGGGCAACTCGGATGCTCCTTGAACACCAGCGCAGGACCGCCGGGCACACGTCCAGCGCACCGGACCATGGTGTCGAACAACTGGTGCATGTCCCGGATCCAGGGAGAGTGGAGGATGACCTGACTATCGAGGCGCACCTGGAACGGGACGAACAGGTAGCGCTCCGGAAGGGGCGCCGGTGACAGGCCCCGCTTGGCCCGCAGCGGCGTCCTCGGGGACGGCGCATACGGGACTTCGGGGTCCGCGGCATTGGCGCGCTTCCTGTAGAACGCCTCGTCACGCGGTACCGAGGACTCGGCGTTCACTCCGCGCACGTCCATTTGCGTCGTGTTGGGAAGATAACCGTTCTCGAATAGAAAACACGGGAGATCGGCGTTGCGCGCGGCCACGGCCACCGCTCTCGCGTCCAGGGCGTTCCCTCCCCAGACCCCGACCGCATCGGGGCGCAAACGACTGATGGCCTGCACTACGTGGTTGTAGTGGAGCACGGCCGCCGTGCGGTACGCCCGGTGAAAGAACGCCAGCCGCGCAGGGCCGTAGTGCGTGCGTGCCTTCTTGCGGCGCATGCCGTAGTCCATGATCTCCTCGACGCTCGCTGCCGGCGGTGGGGAACTCGACAGGCGGAAGGAAACCCCGTGACAGATGACCTCTGGAGACACGATACTCGAACTCAGGAGGGAGAAGTACTTCTTGACACGCGGTGAATTATAGAGGAGCAGAACTCGACGCAACGGCGACCCTCCTCGTGGCAACTTATGCGGGGGAGAACCCGCCGTGTCAACCGTTCGCGGGCTTTGCCGAGCCCGCAACCCGTTGCGTCGGACCTTGACGGACGTGCCGTCCAAACGAGCTTGACCTCGGCCGATGGAAGGGATACGCAGGATTCACGCCGGACGGGACCCTCGGTTTCAGAGCCGCCGTGGCAGGCTGACGCAGGATCGCGGGGCGTCCACGCGGTGGGATCCTAATCGAGACAAGGAGACATCAGGCCATGCAGGCAGGATCGAACCGGCAAGAGGAAGTGCGCTCGGTGCTGGAGCGCGTGAAGTCCGACGGTCGGACCTCGCTGTCGCCGCTGGAATGCGGCGCGGTTCTGCGCGCCTACGGGGTGACGCTGCCGCGGGAAGGCGTGGCCCAGTCGGCGGCGGAGGCCGCGGACCTGGCCGAGGACATCGGTTTCCCCGTGGTGATGAAGATTGTCTCCGAGGACATCCTGCACAAGACCGAGGCCGGCGGCGTGCTGGTGGGGGTGGCGGACCGGGAGCAGGCGGAGCAGGCCTACGGGACTCTCCTCAAGAACGCCCGGGCCTACAAGGCCGACGCCTCACTGGGCGGGGTGCAGGTCCAGCAGCAGGTGTCCGGCAAGGGCGTGGAGGTCATCGTCGGCGCGGTGACCGATCCGAGCTTCGGCAAGGTGGTGGCCTTCGGATTGGGGGGCGTGCTGGTGGAGGTGCTGCGGGACGTGACCTTCCGGCTGGCTCCGGCGAGCCGTGACGACGCCCTGTCCATGCTCGACGGGGTGGCCGCGGCGGAAATCCTTCGGGGCGTCCGGGGCGGCGCGGCGGTGCACCGGGAGGCCCTGGCGGACGTCATCGTCGGCGTCTCGGAGGTGGTGAACGACTTTCCGGAGATCCGCGAGGTGGACCTCAACCCGGTGCTGGCGGACGCCGACGGCGCCACCGCGGTGGACAGCGTCATGACCGTGGACTTCACGCCACAACCCGAGCCCTACCGGCCGTCGCAACAGGACATCGTCTCGGCCATGCGGCGCATCATGAACCCCAAGGCGGTGGCGGTCATCGGCGCCTCGGACGGGGAAGGGAAGATCGGCAACTCGGTGATGAAGAACATCATCAACGGCGGTTACGCCGGCGCCCTCTACCCCATCAATCCACGGGCCGACGAGATCCTCGGCAAGCAGTGCTACAAGAGCGTCAAGGACATCCCCGGGGAAGTGGACGTGGCCATCTTCGCGGTGCCCGCCAAGTTCTGCGCCGCCGCCATGACCGAGGTAGGGGAGAAGGGCATCCCGGGCGCCGTGATGATCCCGTCGGGCTTCGCCGAGGTAGGCGAGAAGGAGATGCAGGAGGAGCTGCTGGCCGAGGCGCGCAAGTACGACGTGCGCGTCATGGGGCCCAACATCTACGGCTTCTACTACACGCCCGCCAACCTCTGCGCTACGTTCTGCACGCCCTACGACGTCAAGGGCCCGGTGGCGCTGTCGTCTCAGAGCGGCGGCGTGGGCATGTCCATCATCGGCTTCAGCCGCTCCACCCGGCTGGGAGTCTCGGCCATCGTCGGCCTGGGAAACAAGTCGGACCTTGACGAGGACGACCTGCTCACCTACTTCGAGCAGGACGACAACACCCAAGTGGTGGCCATGCACGCCGAGGATCTGAAGGACGGTCGCAGCTTTTACGAGGTCGCCAGCCGGGTGTCGAAGAAGAAGCCGGTGGTGATGCTCAAGGCGGGCCGCACACAGCTCGGCGCCCGTGCTGCGGCCTCCCACACGGGCGCCTTGGCGGGCGACGACAAGGTCTACGACGACCTCCTGAAGGCGTGCGGCGTCGTGCGCGCCTACTCGCTCAACGACATGCTCCAGTTCGCCCGCGGCTTGTCGGTGCTGCCCACGCCCAAGGGCGAGGAGATCGTCATCATCACCGGCGCCGGCGGCTCCGGCGTGCTCCTGTCCGACGCGGTGGTGGCCAACGGACTCTCGCTCATGAGGTTCCCCCAGGACCTGGACGAGGGCTTCAAGCAGTTCATCCCGCCCTTCGGCGCCTCGGGCAACCCGGTGGACATCACCGGCGGCGAGCCCCCCACCACCTACGAGCGCACCGTCCGCTTCGGCCTGGAGGACGACCGCATCCACGCCCTCATCCTGGGTTACTGGCACACCATCATCACCCCGCCCATGGTGTTCGCGGAGCTGTGCGCCCGGGTGGTGCAGGAGGGACGCGACAAGGGCATCGACAAGCCCGTGGTGGTGTCGCTGGTGGGCGACGTGCAGGTGGAGGAGGCCTCCGAGTACCTCTACGAGCGGGGCATCGTCGCCTGTCCCTACACCACCGAGCTGCCGGTGGCCATCCTGGGGGCAAAGTACCGGTGGGCCAGGGGCGCGGGGTTGCTGGGATAGGCTGTGTGTCCACTGTTCTCGTCAACACATTGGAGGTGAACCATGGAGCGACTCCCCCGCGGAGCGAACTTTCAACGCGCCCTGATGCTGTGGCAGATTGGGTTGCACGTCGCGGGTGACCCGAACACGCCGTACTACGGCAACCGGGACATGTGCATCTCGGTGGGGAGCGGGTCGGCGGAGAACTTCCGCCCTTGGCTGCGCATGTCCACGGGGTCGCCCATCATCGCCCACGCGGTGGCCAAGGGGGACCTGGAGATGGCCATGGTCAACCCGTCGGCCTTTCTGACCCAGGCCCACCGGGGCACCGGGCTGTTCGATGAGCCGCTGCCGTTGCGGGTGGTGGCATGCTACCCGTCCTGGGACCGCTTTGTGTTCATGATGCATCCGCGCACCGGTTTGACCTCGCTGTCGCAGATCAAGGAACGGAAGTACCCGCTGCGACTGTCCATCCGCGAGGATCCGACCCACTCTACCCGCGTGCTGCTGGACCAGACCCTGGAGATCCACGGGTTCACGGTGGCGGACCTGGAATCCTGGGGCGGCAGCCTCCAGCTCAACGGCGGACCCGGCGACGAGCGGCGCATGACCGCGTTGCGGGAAGAGACCATCGACGCGGTATTCGACGAGGGCCTGACCCTGTGGTTCGACGAGTCCCTGGCGCGTGGCATGGAGCCGTTGACGCTGGAGGACTGGGCCTTCGAGAAGCTCGGCGCCATGGGTTGGCGCAAGGTGGACATTCCCGCGGGCCGCTACCCGCATCTGAAGGAGGACCACACCTGTCTGGATTACGGCGGCTGGCCCCTCTACACGCGCGCCTCGTTGCCGGACGAGGACGTGTACAAGGTGTGCGCGGCGTTGAAGGAACGGCAGAACGAGATCTACTGGGAGACGCTCAGCGGTATCGACCAGTTGTGGAAGGACACCGATGCCACGCCCCTGGACGTGCCGCTGCATCCCGGAGCGGAGCAGTTCTGCAAGGAGCAGGGCTACCTGTGATGGACCCGGAGGAACTCACCCTCGCCGAGGCCGCGCGCCGCATCCGGGCGCGCGAGGTCTCGCCGCTGGAGCTGACCCGGGCGTACCTGGAGCGCATCGACCGGTTGGACCCCGACCTCAACACCTTCGTCACCGTGATGCGGGAGCAGGCCCTGGCGGCCGCCGGCCGCTGCGAAGCGGACATCGCCGCGGGCCGCTACTGCGGCGCGTTGCACGGCATCCCCGTCTCCATCAAGGACAGCCTCGCCACCGCCGGCGTGCGCACCACCGCGGGTGCCAGGCACTTGTCCGACTGGGTCCCGGACGAGGACGCCACGGTGGTGGCCCGACTCAAGCAGGCCGGGGCGGTGATCCTGGGCAAGACCAACATGAACGAGTGGGCCGCCGGCTGCACCACCATCAACCCCTACTACGGCACCACCCGCAACCCCTGGGACCGGGACCGCGTCTCGGGAGGCTCCAGCGGCGGCTCGGCCGCGTCCGTCGCCGCAGGCCTGGCCCTGGGGTCCATCGGCACCGACAACGCCGGCTCCGTGCGCAACCCCGCGTCCCTGTGCGGCGTGGTGGGGCTCAAGGCCACCTACGGCCGGGTGAGCCGGGTCGGCGGCGTGGCCGGCACCGGCGGCTACTCGACGGACCATTTCGGGGTGCTGACGCGCACGGTGCGCGACAGCGCGCTGATGCTGCAGGCCATCGCGGGTGTCGACCCGAGGGATCCCTTGTCGAGCGACGCCCCGGTGCCGAACTTCAGCGGGCAACTCGGCGAGGGCGTCGCGGGCCTCAAGGTCGGCGTCATCCGCGACTACTTCGACGGCCTGGCGGTAGACGAGGTCAAGGAATCGGTGGCCGGTGCGGTGAAACTGCTGGAGTCCCTGGGCGTGTCCGTCCAGGAGTTGTCGATCCCCTGCATGGAGCATGTGCCCATGGTGCAGCTCGTCACCGCGCGCGCCGAAAACCTGTCACCCGCCGAGGCGTTCCTGCGCACGCGCCCGCGCGACTACAGCCCCGAGCTGCTGTACCGGCAGGTGCGCGCCCTGGCCATCCCCGCGCACGCGTACGTCACCGCGCAACGGGTGCGCCGCCTCATCTGCCAGGCCTTCGACCGGGCCTTCGAGCAGGTGGACGTGATCGTGAGCCCGGCCGTGGGCATGCCCGCGGAGACCATCGAGGAATGCGAGCGGGGGTACGTGGAAACGGCGGGCCGCAGGATTCCGCTGCAGGACGCCCGCGGCACACGCGGCACCCTGTGCACGATCCCGTTCAACGTCACCGGCGCACCGGCCATCAGCGTTCCCTGCGGTTTTTCCGCCCGGGGTCTCCCCATCGGCCTGCAGATCGCCGCGCCCCATTTCGAGGAGCCGGCACTGCTGCGGGTGGCCCACGCCTACGAGCAGGCGGCGGGCTGGCACACGCGGAGGCCGCCGGTGGGCTGAGAATCCGTAGAAGATCGGTTGAACTGCATGTCCTGTCTTGTTCAATGATTTCTGGTAGTTACGGAATCCCGCTACACCCCAACGAGTCATTCCCGCGGAAGCGGGAATCCAGGGGGGTGGGGCCGGGCAATGAGGCCGCCACACCCCCCACCCCTGGATTCCCGCTTCCGCGGGAATGACATATTTGGGGGGCCGCGAATGATGAAGACGGACGTCTGTAACTACCTGAATTTACTGTACAAGATTCTATTTCATATCAATGACGACTCGGAAAGGCTCTGCCTCACCAGTCTTGACACAGCCTGGAAGGCGGGAATCCGGGGGAGGGGTCAATCGGAGGTCGTTTCACGTTTCATGATGACAAGGAGGCTGCATGAGACACCGTGATGTGGGCGTTCTGGTTTACGACAAGGCCAAGGCGACCCCGGGCTACACCCTCATCGTGCCGCAGTCGTCACACAAGGGGTACCTCATCGGCATGCGCGGCGAGGTGCTGCACGAGTGGTCGTTCCCGCTGTGTCCGGGGAATTACGCCCACTTGCTCCCCAGCGGCAACCTGCTGTGGGCCGGACGCACGGATGAGGGGCCCAAGTTGCGGCGTGGCAAGGGCGGCCTCCTGCGGGAGTACACCTGGGACGGCGAGGTCGTGTGGGAGCACCGGGACGACGCCCAGCACCACGACTTCCGCAGGCGCCCGGACGGCAACACCCTCTACATCGGCTGGGAGCCGGTGCCCGCGGACGTACAGCCCCGCATCAAGGGCGGGTGTCCGGGGACCGAGCACGACGGGCTTACCTACGGCGACTACGTGCGGGAGGTCTCGCCCGCCGGCGACACGGTGTGGGAATGGCACGCGTGGCGTGACCTGGACCTGGACCGCTGGGAGATGTGCCCCTGCTGCGGGCGCGACGAGTTCGCCCATGCCAACGCCTGCTTTCCGCTGGACGACGGCGGCGTCATGCTCAGCTTCCGGCGCCTGAACGCCATCATGATGATCGACCGCGAGACCTGCAAGGTGCGCTGGTCGCACCAGGACGTCACCTGGGGCCATCAGCACGACTGCACGGTATTGCCCAACGGCAACATCCTGCTGTTCGCCAACGGCATCCACTGCATCGACAACCCCCATTCCCGGGTCATCGAGCTGGACCCCAAGTCGGGCGAAACGGTATGGTCCTACCGGGGCTCGCCCATCTGGAGTTTTTTCAGCCCCAACATCAGCGGCGCCCAGCGCTTCGAAAACGGCAACACGCTCATCTGCGAGGGCCAGATGGGACGGGCCTTCGAGGTCACTCAGGCAGGCGAGATCGTGTGGGAGTACGTCTGCCCGTTCTTCGCGGACTACGAGGGCTGCGGCCCCGCCAACAGCATGTTCCGGGTCTACCGCTACGCGGCCGATTCCCCGGAGATCGGCGGCCGGCTGGCGAGTCCGGTGGCCTGGTAGGCAGGTGATCGGAAATCATCGGGAGAACCATCGTGAGCGCAATCCGAGTCCTCGTGGGCACCCGCAAGGGAGCCTTTGTCCTCACGGCCGACGGCCGGCGCCGCGACTGGTCCGTGGCCGGGCCGCATTTCTCCGGCTGGGAGATCTATCATCTGAAGGGCTCCCCGGCGGAGCCCGACCGCATCTATGCTTCACAGAGCGGCGGTTGGTTCGGGCAGGTTATTCAGCGCTCCAGCGACGGCGGCCTTACCTGGGAGCAACCGGGGTCGGCCCCGCCGGAGCCCAATGCTTCCCCCGACGACGCGGCGGGTTCGCCCATGCCTCAGGGCGAAAGCAACAAGTTCGTCTACGACACCTCCGAGGAAACCGGCCGCCCGTTAACCACCCACCAGTGGTATGACGGCACGCAGCATCCATGGGAGTTCGCGCGGGTGTGGCACCTGGAACCGTCGCTCGCCGATCCGGACGTTGTCTACGCGGGCGTCGAGGATGCCGCGCTGTTCCGCTCAACCGACGGCGGCGAATCGTGGCACGAGCTTGCGGGCCTGCGCGGCCACGATACCGGCGCCGAGTGGGCGCCCGGCGCGGGCGGCATGTGCCTGCACACGATCCTGCTCGATCCCAGGGACCCGCAGCGGATGTTCGTCGCCATCTCGGCGGCGGGCTCATTCCGCACGGAGGACGGCGGCCGGACCTGGACGACCATCAACCGCGGCCTGCACTCGGCGTTCCTCCCCGACCCCACCGCCGAGATCGGCCACTGCGTGCACCGCCTGGCGATGCACCCGTCGAATCCCGACCGGCTGTTCATGCAGAAGCACTGGGACGTGATGCGCAGCGACGACGCCGGCGCCAACTGGTACGAGGTCAGCGGCAACCTGCCGAGCGACTTCGGCTTCCCCATCCACGTCCACGCGCACGAACCCGAAACGGTCTACGTCGTGCCCATCAAGAGCGACTCCGAACACTATCCTCCCGAGGGCAGGCTGCGCGTCTACCGAAGCCGCACGGGCGGCAACGAATGGGAGGCGCTGACGGACGGACTGCCCCAGAAGGACTGCTACGTGAACGTGCTGCGGGATGCCATGGCGGTCGATTCGCTCGATCCCTGCGGCGTTTATTTCGGCACCACGGGCGGGCAAGTGTACGTGTCGCCGGACGGGGGCGACCACTGGACCGCCATCGTCCGGGACCTGCCTGGCGTCCTGTCCGTGGAGGTGCAGACCCTGCCATGATCCGGGTCGCGCTGCCCTACCACTTGCAGACGCTCGCCGGCATCCGTTCCGAGGTGACGCTGACGGTAGTGGGGCCGGTGACGCGGGACAGCGTCCTGGACGCCCTCGAAGCGCGCTACCCGATGCTCCGTGGCACCATCCGCGATCACGTCACCCGCCGCCGGCGGCCCATGGTGCGGTTCTTCGCCTGCAGCGAGGACCTCACCCACGACCCCGCCGACGCGCAGCTCCCCGACGCCGTCGCTTCCGGCGAGGAGCCCTTGCTCATCGTGGGAGCCATCGCTGGAGGGTAGGGCGCGAAGACCCTGAGAACTCAGGGTGTGTTGCTGGAATTCAGAGTCTTCGCGGGTTACCGGATCGCGTCACGTCTTCCGGAAGTGCAAGATACCCCACTGAAGGTAGCCGCGATTGCCGCCGTCCACCCAGTGCCGCAGGCCGGTCTTCACGCGCCGTACATGATCGGCGCCACACTGCGTCGTCAGATCCTGCTCATTGGCCAACAGATCATCGAGGATACGTCCGTAGTGGGTGGCGAGGTGCGGCGTGAGGTCGACGAACTCCAGTTCCTCGAACCCCAACTCGGACAGCATCGCGCGGTACTCCCGGAGGGATCCCAAGGAGTCGAGGTGGACGCGGTCGAGGATGGGTTGCAGGGCTTCCGCGGGGCAGGAATCGCCCTGCATGGGGTCGGTGAAGATGAACTGACCGTTCTTGCGCAGCACCCGGCCGACTTCGGCGAAGACCTGCCTCCGCCGGGTGCTGTGCAGGATGGCGTCCTGGGACCATACCACGTCGAAGCTGTCGTCCGTGACCGGGACATCTTCGAAGCTCCCGTCCACGACGTTGACGGCCAGGGAGCAATTGTCCCTCGCATTCAAGGCCCGGTTCCGGGAGTTCTGCTCTTCGCTCAGGTTGAGGCATGCCACGTGGCATCCGTACTGGCGGAACAGGTAGCGGGCGGACCCGCCATGGCCCGCGCCGATGTCGAGCACGCGCGTGCCCGGGCCCAGTCCCTGGATAATGGAGGCGATTCGTTCCACGGTCCGCTGGCCGGCTTCGTCCACCGTGTCGGTGTCGTTTTCGTAGATACCGAGATGCAGGTGTTCGTCGCCGTACGAGTTCGCGTAGATCCGGCGCACGTCATCGCTGTTGTAGTAGCTTCGGACCGATTCCACGGCCTCCGCATAGCGGACTTCCGGTGGTCGCATCGGCCCGTCACACCTTGCGGAAGTGTAGGATCCCCCACTGGAGATGGCCTTTGTTGCCGCCGTTGACCCAGTGTTGCAGACCCGCCTTCATCCGTTCGATGTACTCTTCGCTGCAGACCTTCAGCAGGTCCCACTGGTCGGCCTGCACTTCGTCGAGGACCCGCGCGTAGTGGGTAGCCAGTTGTGGCGTCAAGTCGACGAACTCGATTTCCTCGAACCCCAGCGCTGAGAGTATCGTGCGGTATTGCGGCACGGACCCCAGGGAATCGAGGTGAATGCGGTCGAGGATCGGTTGCAGGACTTCCGTCGGGCAGTCCTCGCGCTGCATGGGGTCGGTGAAGATGAGCTGGCCGCCCGCGGAAAGGACGCGGCTCACTTCCTCGAACACACGCTGCCGGTTGCCGCTGTGCAGAATGGCATCCTGGGACCACACCACGTCCACGCTTTCATCCGGAATGGGGATGTCCTCGAAGCTCCCGTCCACGACGTTGATGGCAAGGGAGAGGCTCCTCTTGGCGTTGATGTCGCGGTTGCGCGTGTTCTGGACCTCGCTCAGGTTCAGGCAGCCGACGTTGCAGCCGAATTCCTCCACCAGGTACCGGGCCGACCCGCCGTACCCCGACCCGATGTCCAGCACGCGGGTCGTCGGCTCCAGTTGCTGGATCATGGAAGCCATCCGCATGACGGTGCGCCGGCTGGCGTCGAAGATCGTGTCCCCCTCGCCCTCGTACAGGCCGACGTGGATGTCCTCGCCGCCCCACACGGTGGCGTAGAAGCGGTCGGCGTCGTTGCTGTTGTAGTAGTCCCGGGCGGTCTCCACCGTCCCCGAGTACGTGACGCCGAGCCCGGCCCGGCCCGGCCGCTCCTCGTTCTTGTAGAGCTTCTCCGCCACGTGGATGAAGAAGTCCGGATCCTCCACGCGGTGGGTTTCCTGGAAGTCGGCGAAGGTCTTGACCTGCTGGAACCCGACCTCGCCCATGAGCTTGCGCACGTAGTCCTTGCGTAGGGGAAACATGTTCAGATGGAAGACGGACTTGTCCGGGAACTCGTAGCGGAACCGCGCCAGCCCCTCGTCCACGTACTCCGGCTCGGCGCTGACGTTCTCGCCACAGTAGTAGTAGATGTGCTTGGACGTGAACCCATCGTCGAGGATGTCGTCGTAGTTGCGTTGGTCCAGGACCAGGACGCCGTCGTGCTGCAGCACCGAGTAGAACTCGGCGAGGGCCTTCCGGCGATCCTGCTCCGAGAACAGATGGGTCAGCGAGTTTCCCAGGCAGATGACCGCGTCGTACTGGGTGTGGACGTCCCGGCTGAGCCAGCGCCAGTCGGCATGGAGGGTCTTCATGATGAAGCCCTGCCGCTTGGCGTTCTCGAAGGCCTGGGACAGCATCTCGGGGCTGCCGTCCACGCTGGTGACGTCGAACCCGGCCTTGAGCAGCCGAATGGAATGGAAACCCGTTCCGGTGGCCACGTCCAGGACACGTTCCACGCCCCGTTCCTTGAGGATGTTGATGAAGAAGTCGCCTTCGCTGGCCGCCCGCGCCTCCCAGTCGATGAGCTCGTCCCATTTCCGCACGAAACTGTGGACGTATTCCCGCTTGTACTGGTCGGTCTTGCGCTGGGCGATGGGGTTGTCGCCATACAGTTGCTCGTCGCTCATGTCTCACCTCCTCGGTTGCGGGCCTGAGATTGCCTGTCCTTCCTCCAACGGAGGATCGAGAGCCCCGTGCCGGGGCGGCCGGGGCAGGCAGGAAAGGGCTAGTCTCCCAACATTGGGCGCACAAAGTCAAACGGGTCCGGGGAAGGCTCCGCCCACCGCCCCGCGGTCCGTTGTGCGCCGAAGCCGGGAGTGCTAATTGACCGGACAGGATCCTGAGAGTCTGTCGGACCGAGCCGCGCTGATCCGACTGACGGGTAGACGGGTTACGGCCAGCGATTCCTGGACGAGAGCGTTACAGGACGCGGGTGAATCCGCGGGCCACACGGCACGCAAGGAGGGACGACCGAACCATGGCTATTTTCGATACGGTGCTTCATGGCGGGGCCATCATCGACGGCGCCGGCAACCCCTGGTACTACGGCGACCTGGCCATCAAGGACGGCCGCATCGCGGCCATGGGGCGGCTGGACCCGACCTCCGGGACGCGCTCCATCGACGTGCGCGGCAAGATGGTCACGCCCGGCTTCATCGACATGCACACCCACAGCGATCAGCCGCTGATCAAGGACGGCAACGGCGAGAGCAAGATCCGCCAGGGCGTGACCCTGGACATCATCGGCGAGAGCCAGACGGTGGCGCCGCTGGTGGGGCCGGTGTTCGAGGAGTACGTGGCCGAGCACCGGCACCGGAGCGGCATCGAGACGGACTGGTCCACCTTCAGCGAGTACTTCGAGCGGCTTGCGGCGGGCGGCATCTCCATGAACGTGGCCTCGGGCGTGTCGCCGCAGCAGGTCAAGCGCGTGGTGGTGGGGTTCAAGGAACGCCCGGCCAGCGAGGCGGAGCAGGAGCGGATGAACGCCTACGTGGCCCAGGCCATGGAGCAGGGCGCACTGGGGCTCACCGCGGCGTGGCACGCCAAGGGGCCGGAGTACCCGGACGAGGTGGTGTCCATGGCGCGGGTGGCGCGCAGGTACGGCGGCTACTACGGCGTGCACCTGGGGAGCGAGGGATTCGACATCATGGAGGAGCTGGAGAAGGCGCTCAAGGTGGGACGCGAAGCCGGCATCCCCATCCACGTGTACCATCTCAAGATGCGCTCCAAGGAGAACTGGGGACGGGTGATGGAGGTGGTGGAGCAGATCGAGGAGGCCCGGAGCGAGGGTCTGGACGTCACCGCCAACCAGTATCCCTACACCGCCATGCAGCACCCGTGGCGGCGGCTGTTCCCGCGCTGGGTGCAGGACGCGCCCGTGCAGGAAACCATCGGCGAGTTCATGAGCCCGTCCTTCCGCCAGCGGGTCATGGACGATCCCGAGTTCACCCAGTACGTGAGCGAGCACGGCGGCTGGGAAGGCATCGTGGCAGCGCGGCTCGACAAGCCCGAGCACCATGCGTGGGAAGGCAAGACCATCCAGCAGATCGCGGAGATCCGCGGCCAGGATCCCGCCAGCACGTGCTTCGACCTGATCTACGGCGAGGGCATCTTCATCCACGGCATCCACCACACCATGCGCGAGCAGGACGTGCAGGACGTGATGCGGGTGCCCTGGATCTCGGTATCCTCGGACGGCAGCGCCCTCAACATGGAGTCTCCGGGCCGGCCGCACCCGCGCAGTTTCGGAACCAACGTGCGCGTGCTGGGCCGCTACGTGCGCGACGAAAAGGTGCTGACGCTGCCCGATGCGGTGCGCAAGATGACCTCGCTGCCGGCCCAGGTGCTGGGGCTCAAGGACCGCGGATTGCTGCGGGAAGGCTACTGGGCCGACGTGGTGGTGTTCGACCCCGACACGGTGACGGACCGGGCCACCTTCGACGAGCCGAAACAGTATCCCAGGGGCGTCGATTACGTGTTCGTCAACGGGGACATGGTCATCGAGAACGGCGACCACACCGGCGCCCGGCCCGGGCGGGTGGTCTACGGACCCGGCAAGAGGGAGGGGTGAGGGTGGCGCTGCCCGAGAGTCTCTACGCCGATACGATCCTGGTCAACGGAAACGTCATCACGATGGACGGCGCCCGTCCCGCGGCCGAGGCCGTGGCGCTCAAGGGCGACCGCATCCTCCACGTGGGCAGCAACGCCGACGTGCGCGATTGCGCCGGCCGGAACACGCGCGTCATCGACTGCGCCGGCAAGACCGTGCTGCCCGGTTTCATCGAGCCCCACACCCACTTCATGTCCTTCGGCGTCCGCCTGGGGATGGTGAACGTGCGCACGCCGCCCAACGACTCCATCGAGGACGTGCTCGCGCGCATCCGCGAGCGCGCCGCCGTGACCCCCAAGGGGCAGTGGATCGAGGCCCAAGGCTACGAGCATACCGCCGTCGCGGAGAAACGCTGGCCCACGCTCGCGGAACTGGACAGCGCGGCGCCGGACAACCCGCTGGTCATGACCTACCGCTCGTCCCACGTGTGGATGGCCAACAGCGCCGCGCTGAAGCTCGCCGGCATCGACGACGACACACCCCAGCCAGAGGGCGGCCACATGGACCGGGACCCGCGCACGGGCAAGCTCACCGGGGTGTTGCGGGAGAAGGCCGCCGCCCGGCCGGTGAACAACCTGGTGCCGCATCCGACGCTACGGCAGCTCAAGGACGGCGTGGAGCTGGCGGGCCGCGAGTACAATTCGGTGGGCATCACCTCCACCCACGACGCCGGCACCGGCGACACGCCGGACTACTACCGGGCGTACCAGGAGACCATCGACGAGGGCCGGCTCAAGGTACGGGTCTACCTGATGATCCACGACCTGCCCTACAAGCGCTTCTACCTGGAGCGGGACCTGGGGCTGCGCACCGGCTTCGGCTCGGACTGGATACGGCTGGGGGCGGTCAAGACCTGCAGCGACGGCTCCATCCAGGTGCACACCTGCGCCTTCTACGACCCCTACCTCACCAGTGACACCGACGATCCCACCAAGGACCCGTGCGGCGTGCTCCAGTACGCGCCCGAGGACCAGAAGAAGCTCGTGTCCGAGGCCCACGGCAAGGGCTACCAGGTGGCCATCCACGCCCAAGGGGACCGCGGCGTGGACGTGGCCCTGGACGCGGTGGAGAACGCCATGAAGGAGACGCCCCGGCCCGATCCGCGCCACCGCATCGAGCACTGCCAGGGGGTCACCCGGCAGGCGCTGGAGCGCATGAGCCGCCTGGGAGTCATCGCGTCGTTCTACCCGCACCACGTGTGGTACTGGGGCGACCGCCACATCCACGACTTCCTGGGCATGGAGAGGGCTCGGCGGCTGGACCCCATGCGCACCGCCATCGACCTGGGCGTGGTGACGGTGGCCCACTCCGACACCCCCATCGCGCTGCCCAAGGACCCGCTCTTCGCCACCGACCCGCTCTTCGGCATCTGGTGCGCGGTCAACCGCAAGACCCGCGCGGGCGTGGTGCTGGGCGAGAACGAGCGCATCACCCCCATGGAGGGCCTCCGCGCCTACACCATCAACGCCGCCTACGCGGCCTTCGAGGAGAACATCAAGGGCTCCATCACCGCCGGCAAGCTGGCCGACCTGGTGGTGCTGGGGGACAACCCGCTGACCGTAGACCCGTGGGAGATACGGAACATCCCGGTGGAGCGGACCATCGTGGGGGGTGAGACGGTGTACGAGGCGTGATTGGGGGAGAACGACGCACCAACCATGTCATTCTCGCGAAACAGGGCGTGTCAAAAGAATCGTCATTCCCGCGAAAGCGGGAATCCAGGCGGAGTGGAGTGGGGCTGCTGCGATGCACGCCGCACCCCTCCACCCCTGGATTCCCGCTTCCGCGGGA
>JAJDXX010000231.1 GCA_022823055.1 Candidatus Binatia bacterium
TCCCGCGGAAGCGGGAATCCAGGAAGGGCGAGGCGGGAGAATACGCCGTCTTGCCCCTCTCCACCCCTGGATTCCCGCTTCCGCGGGAATGACGGTTCGGGTGACGGTGCCAGTTCTTGTCCGGGCGACGTTTCGTCTTGTCCGGGCGATGTTTTGACACAGCGGGGAAAGCGGGAATCCATCTTCCCGCTTTTCCGGGAATGACGATTCGGGGCGTCGCGACCTGTTCGCTACCTCCCCGAGCCGCGTGCAGGCGGCAGTGTCCAAAACATCAGCACCGTGGACGCGAACGCGGATCCGGCGAAGATCGTCAGGGGCACCGTGTAGCTGTGGGTGAGGTCGTAGAAGAAGCCGGCGCTCACGGGTCCCATGACGCTGCCGGCGGTGACGAACAGGCGGCTGAAGCCCTGGATGCTGGCGAAGTGGCGGATGCCGAAGTAGTCGGCGCGGATGGGTTCCTGGAGCGAGGCGAGGCCGCCGTAGCAAAGGGAGTACACCACCAGCCCGGCCATGAACCACGCGGAGGAGGTGGTCATGCCCATGGTCAGGACCGAGGCGCTCAGCGCGGCGAGCAGTCCGATCATGAGCTTGCGCTTGTCGATGAAGTCTCCCATCCAGCCGAAGGCCAGGCGCGACGGGACGCCGATGAGGGCGGAGGTACCGAGCAGCCCGGCTGCCACCTCCTGCTTCCAGCCCCGGTCCACCAGGAGAATCACGAGGTGGACCGAGATCCCCTCGGTGACCATCTGGCGCAGCCCCATGACCGCGGCGAGAAGCCAGAACGACCGCGTGCGGAGCGTCTCCTTGAGCGTCAGTGACACCTCGGGCGGCGGGGCCTTGGGTGCGGTGCCGGGTGCCGGCGTGTTCGCCGGTGGTTCCAGGCCGGTGCCCCGTTCGTACGCACCGCCGATGGCCCGGGCCAGGGGCCAGCCCATGACCACGATGATCACCGCCGAGGCCACCGACGCCGCGCGCCAGCCCCACCACACGATCATGAAGCCCACCAGCGGCACCATCAAACCGGAGAGGCCCGGCCCCATCCGGAAGATGCCGAAGGCGAGGCTCCGGCGCGCGCGGAACAGCGTGGCCACCACCACGCTAACCGGAATGTAGAAACCGACGCTGGAGCCCAGCACGATGCCCACGACGATCGTGACGTAGAGCATCGGCAAGGAGTTCACGAGGCTCATGCCAATGAACCCCAGCGAGCAGATGACGATCCCCAGGTACATGACCCGCCTCGGCCCCAGGCGGTCGGTCATGTACCCTTCGGCCGGACCCAGCAGCCCGGATTCCACCCGGGCCATGGAGAAGGCGCCGGAGATGGCGGTGCGGCTCCAGCCGAACTCTCGCTCGAAGGACGGGAAATAGGCGGCCAGGCCGAAGTAGGCCAGACCGGTGCTGACGGCGTGCGCGAAGGCGCCGGCGAACACGACCCACCAAGTGGACATGAAGCCGGCGACGAAGCGGGCGCCCTGCCTCTTGACCGGCTTCACACTGATGGCCCGTTGTCGCGGCGACCGCGTTGCCGTTCCCGGAGCATGCTCGGCCGCCAGCCATCGTCGCGCCTTGGCGGCGCCAACCGATTGCGGCGCGGTGTATTGCCGCTAGCCACGAGGGAGCACACTGTCCAGGCCCTGGCCCGCGGCTCCGGCGGCCGGCGCTGCCGATCCGGACATCCGCGACTGCACCTTCTCGGCCGTGACGGGCAGCGAATGGATACGCGCGCCGGTGGCGTCGGCCACGGCGTTGGCCACCGCGGCGGCGAACGGGATGACCGGGGTCTCGCCGATGCTCATGCTGTTGTAAGGGCCGCTGCCGGTGTCGGACTGGATCAGGGCCGTGCGCAGCTCGGGCACGTCCCGGATGGTGGGGATCTTGTAGTCGCCGAGATTGGTAGTGGTGACCTTGCCGTCGTCGAACCGCACCTCCTCCATGAGGGCGTAGCCCACGGCCATGACGATGCCGCCGTCGATCTGGCCCTGGTGCAGCAGCGGGTTGATAACGGTGCCGGTGTTAATGGCCACGGTGACCTTGTCGAGGCGCACCTGTCCTGTCTCGGGGTCCACGTCCACCTCCACCACCTGGGCGCACATGGACGCCTCCGGGCCCATGGTGGTGTCGTTGTAGTACCCCTCGCCGCGGATATCGGCGCCCTTGGCGCGGGCGATCTCGGCGTAGGTCATGCGCCGTTCGGCGTCGAGCTGAGTGACGCCGCCCTCGGCCAGGGCCAGCCTGGACGCGTCCGTGGCCATGGCCTCGGCGGCGACCCGGAGCAACTCCTCTTTCACCGCCGTCACCGCGAACCAGGCGGCGTTGCCGTAGATGCGGGTGCCGCGGCTGCCGCCCAGGCCTTGGTCCTTCTCCACCTGGGTGGAGTCCAGGGTCACCAGGTTGACCGACTCCAGCGGCACCTGGAGCTCCTGCGCCACAAGCTGCCGCAGCACCGTGTAGGTGCCGCTGCCCTGGTCCATGGCCGCGCACGAGACCGTGACGGCCCCGTCCGTGCCAATGGTGACGAAGGCGTAGCATTCGCCCCCGAGGGGCAGCCACTGGGCCACGGCCACGCCCCGTCCGGTGGTGGGGCCCTTGGGAGCGCGGTAGCCGGACTCCTTGAGCGCCAGGTCCAGGGTTTCCTCCGCCTTGATATGGTGCATCACGTGGCCGGTGGGCGACTCGTCGCCGTCGTGCATCAGGTTGATCCTGCGGAACTCCACCGGGTCCATGCCCAGCTCCCCGGCCACCGCGTCCATCTGGCTCTCGGTGGCGAAGAAGCCCTGCGGATCCCCCGGCGCGCGCATGTGGCCGCAGGGGATCTTGTTGGTGTACACCACCCGTTCCTCGCTCAAGTGGTGCGGCATGTTGTAGGGGCCGCCCGCCTCCTGGGCGCCGAAGAGGAAGCCGATGGGCTTGAACGCGCCGTAGGCGCCGCTGTCGAAAATGAAATCGAGGTGGTGCGCCATGATGCGGCCGTCGCGCTTGACCCCGGTGCGCACCTTGATGGTGCACGCGTGGCGCGGGTTGCCGGCCATGAGCTCCTCGTCGTAGTCCATCACCATCTTCACCGGACGCCCGCTCTTGCGCGACAGCACGTAGGCCACGGCCACGTCCATGAAGTCGCCCTTGCCGCCGAAATCGCCGCCGATATAGCAGGGGTGCACCATCAGGCTCTCGAACGGCACCTCAAGGGCCTTGGCGATCTGCTGGCGCAGGGCGAACGGAGTCTTGCTGCACGCCCAGATCTCCGCGTTTCCCGCCTCCTTCACGTCCACCACGCAGGAATGCGGCTCGATGTAGCCTTGGTGCTGGGGCTGCGTGTAGAACGTGTTCTCCACGATAACGTCGGACTCGGCGAAGCCCTTCTCGATGTCGCCCTTGCCCCAGGACAGGTACACGAAGGTGTTGGTGGGCTCTTCCAGCGGCGCCATGAGGCCATCGTAGTTCACGACGTCGGGGTGGAGCAGCGGCGCCGAGGGCTTCACCGCCTCGAGCGGGTCCAGCAAGGGCTCCATGTCCTCGTACTCCACCTCGATCAGTTCCAGCGCCCGTTCCGCTGCCTCTTCCGTGTCGGCCGCCACCGCCGCCACCTTCTCGCCCACGAAGCGCACCACGTCCTCGGCCAGGATCGGCATGTCGCACAGCCGCCGGCCGATCTTGAGGCCGGCCACGTCCTCCCCCGTAACCACCGCCCGGACGCCCGGAGCCTGCTCCGCCCGGCTCGTGTCGATGCGCCGGATCCTGCCGTACGGAATCGGGCTCCGCAGCACCCTGCCCCACAACATGTCCGGCAGGGTCACGTCCACCGCGTAGACCGCCTCGCCCGTCACCTTGCCCACACCCTCCACACGGGGGGTGGGCACGCCCACGATCTTGTCTGTCGCCATTGGTTACCTCGGCTGGTAGCTTTAGCGGTATGCAATATCGCCGCGCGTGAAGCGAGTCAATGGACCTCGCACGGAGGGCGCCGCGCGGTTTGACTTGAGGGACGACATTCGGGAGACTTGCCGCTCGATTCAACGCAAATTCCACACCCACCGGGAAGGACGCCCATGACCCTCGACGACTTCGCCGCAACACTCCGCCGCGCCAACGACATCGTCTTCTTCACCGGCGCCGGCATCAGCACCGAATCCGGTATCCCCGACTTCAGAAGTCCGGGCGGAAAGTGGACCCGCATGCGCCCGGTGTACTTCGACGAGTTCGTGAGCAGCGAGGAGGCACGCGTCCAGGCGTGGCAGCGCAAGAAGGAGAGCTACCAACTCTACAAGGACGTGAAGCCCAACATCGGCCACACCGCCATCGGCGACTTCGAGAAGCGCGGCAAGCTGCTGGGGCTCATCACGCAGAACATCGACGGGCTGCACAGCCGCGGCGGCGTCTCCGACGAGAAGATCGTCGAGCTGCACGGCTCGGACCGGACGGTGGTATGCCTCGGCTGCGGCAAGCTCTTCGACCCGGACGAGATCCTCGCGAGCCTGGGAGAAACCTTCACGTCGCCGCGCTGCGACGCGTGCGACGGCCTGCTCAAGACCGGCACCATCTCCTTCGGCCAGCCCATGCCCCAGGCGGCCATGCGCCAGGCCCAGATCTGGAGCGAAGCGGCGGATGTCTTCATCGTGGTGGGTTCGTCCCTGGTGGTGCAGCCAGCCGCCTCCTTCCCCGTCATCGCCAAGCAGGCCGGCGCGCTCCTGGCGATCGTCAACCGGGAACCCACCCACATCGAAACCCTGGCGGACTACAGCTACCAGGGCGAAATCGGCGAGTTTTTCCACGAGCTGAACCCGCTGCTGGCCGACGCGTGACGGCCGCGGGCAAGCTTGACACTTCCGCGACAAGACTGGTAGTGCTCGGCTAGCTTTCGGTGCGCACACTCTGCCCACTTCATAGCCCAACCCACGGGAGGAGACTGCCATGAGCGATACGAACGGTCACACGAAGGCGCTGCACGTCATGACCCATTCCGGGTGGTACCGCTTCGAGAAGAACGGCGATTCCTGGAATCAGGTGGACCGCGACCTGACGTTCTGGAACCTGAGCTGCATCGCGGTCGATCCCGAAGACCCGCGGACGGTCTACGGCGGCACCGAGCACTCGGGGCTGTTCTTCACCCGAGACGGCGGCGAGAGCTGGACGCGGTCCACGCCCAACGTGCCGCATCTCGACATCTTCTCGCTGTGGGCTTTGCCGGGATCGCTGTACGTCGGCACCCGTCCCGCGGCGCTGTTTCACGGCGCCCCCGGCAAGGGGTGGGAGGAGCTGCCGGGCGTGCGCGAGGGCGGTGCCTGCGGTGTCTTTCCGCCCAACCCGGCCCAGGCGCCGCGCACGCGCTACCTCACCGGCGATCCCGCTTCGCCCTCGCGGCTCTACGCCGGCATCGAGGTGGGCGGCCTGCTGGTGAGCGACGACAACGGCGCGGACTGGCGCACCGCCAACGAAGGCCTGTGGGACCGCGACATCCATCAGCTCCACCATTGCAGGCACGAGCCGGAGATGGTGGTGGCCGCCTGCGGCGAAGGGGTCTTCCGGAGCCGCGACCGGGCGGCCCACTGGAACGAGATCACCCCGTCCGACGTCCGCACCTACGGCACCACCGTCACCGAGGCGGAGGACGGCAGCCTGTATCTCGGCGTCACCCTGGGCCGGCCCAATACCTGGGTGCGCAAGGTAAGGGCCAGCGCAGCCATCATGCGGAGCGAGCGCGGCGCCGCCGATTGGAGGACCCTGGCAGAGGACCTCCCGGGCGGCATCATGGACACGATCCCCGACCCGGACGGACCCGGGATCATCGCGGCCACCTCCGAAGGCGAGATCATGATCGTCGAGGAATCGGGCTGCCGCACGATAGCCAGCGGGCTCCCGTGCATCAACGAGATCGCCCTCGGCGCATAGCTTGACCATACACCACCACAGTACGGCCCCCCACGCGGGGCCGTACACCACTCCATCCCGGGACCGCTGACCCGTGTCCGCGACCGCGACTCCCGCGTCCACCCGGACCGACTGGGGGTCCGTACTGGTGGCGGCTCTTTCCGCCGTGGGACCCGCCATGGTGGTGGCGGTACTGGGAATCGGGCTGCCCGAGATCATGGCAAGCCTGGATCTCTCCAGAGTCGGGGCGGGCACCCTCTTCACCGCCATCTTCGTGGCCGCGGCGTGCGCGAGCTGGTCGGCCGGACGCCTTTCCGACAATCTGGGCCGGCGCAGGGTCCTGGTCCTCGGCGGGCTCGCCCTGGGCGCCGGCTTCGGGTTCGTATCCACCATCCAGAGCTACTGGGCCGCGGTGGCCTTGCTGGCTCTGGCCGGCCTGGGATACGGCTCCATCACCGCCTCGGTCCTGTCCCTGGTGTCGGACCTCCTGCCGTCGCGACGGGGACTGGGAATGGGCATGCTCTCCGCCACCTACGGCCTCGGCAGCGTCAGCGGCCCCATCGTGGCCGCCGTCATCATCCAGCGTTTCGGCTGGCGCGGCGCCATGGCCGCCGTGGGATGCATCGCCGCGACCATTGCGTTGATCCAGTGGCTGCGCGTCAGGGAACCGGCCCGGGCGCAACCGGTTGTTCGCACGGCGAACACCCGAAAGCCGCGGATGATGAACCGGAACATGGTCCTTCTGGCCGCGGCGCAGTTCTTCGGCGGCTCGGTGTTCTGGATCACCTCTTCCTGGACCCCGACGTTTCTGCGCGAAGCCGTGAAACTGACCCTCGACGAGACCGGCCTGGTCATGGCGGCCTGGGGCGCCACTCCCATTCTCGGAGCCATGGTGCTGGGGATGCTGTCCGACCGCCTGGGACGCAAGCGCATCATTCTCACGGGCGCCTTCCCGGGCGTGCTGGTGGTGCTGGCCGTGTACGGCTGGCTGATCCACCCGTTGGCTCTGGCCGCGGGCATCTGTCTCCTGGGCCTGTGCAAGTCGCCGGTCCCTTCACTGGTGGTGGCGCTGGCCCAGGACTCCGCCGCCAAGGGCCGTGTGGGCGAGGCGAGCGGCCTGATCATGTCCATGCACTACGTCGCGGCCCAGACCACTCCGGTGGCCATGGGCCTGCTGATCACCTGGCTCGACAGCATGACGCTGGCCATGCTGCTGGGGTCGGCGCTGGCCTTCGCCGTGTTCGGGGTACTGGTAAGCAGCGTCCGTGAACGCAAATGATCAGCCGGAAAGAAAATCGGTTTTGGCGTGCATTTGCTTCCGGCCTTTCCCGACGGAGAAACCTTAACCCCTTGGAAAATGGACATAATGTGACGTTGTGCTGACTTTTTTTCCAAAGAATCTCGTTGCACCCCGATGCTCCTTGTCGTAGTATCGATGGTTGGCCTCTCCCGATATCGCGCGTAGCGCAAGAGACTGGCAAGACGGGAGGCTATCGGTGCTCGGAGGCGTATCCGGCCGCCGCGAAGCGGATGACAGACAACCCAACCACAAGGAGGATTCCATGAAACGTCGTGACTTCATCACCGGCGCCGCGGTCGGCACGGCCGCCACGGTTTTGTCGAGCGGCAAGCTGGTCCAGGCCCAACAGGCCCCGGCCGCCATGAAGGACCGAGTCGAGATCGCCGTCGTCACCACCTGGCCGCGCGACTTTCCCGGTCTCGGAACCGGCGCGCAACGCTTCGCCAAGCGTGTTCAGGACATGAGCGACGGCCGCATCCAGGTGAGCTACTTCGCCGCGGGCGAGCGCGTCGGCGCCTTCGATTCGTTCGACGAGGTGGCCTCGGGCAATGCGCAGGCCTATCACGCGGCCGACTACTACTGGAAGGGCAAGCATCCCGGCTGGGCCTATTTCACGTCGGTGCCCTTCGGCCTCACGTACACCGAGTTCAACGGCTGGGTCCGGTTCGGCGGAGGGCAGGAGTTGTGGGACGAACTGGCCGGGGAATTCGGACTCAAGGGTCTCATGTGCGGCAACACGGGCGTCCAGATGGGCGGCTGGTTCCGCAAGGAGATCAACACCGTCGACGATCTGAAGGGCCTCAAGATGCGCATCCCGGGGCTGGGCGGCGATGTCATGGCGAAGCTCGGCGCCTCGCCGGTGTCCCTGCCCGGCGGGCAGATCTACGAGAACCTCGTGTCGGGCGCCATCGACGCCACCGAGGGGGTGGGGCCGTGGAACGACGAGGTCATGAAGTTCTACGAGGCCGCCAAGTACTACTACTATCCGGGCATGCACGAGCCCGGCTCGATGTTGTCCGCGGGCTTCAACAAGAAGTTCTGGGAGTCGCTGTCGAAGTCGGACCAAGCGCTGATCGAGGCCGCGGCCGGCATGGAGAACGACGTGATGATGTCCGAGTACAACGCCAAGAACGGCGCCGCGCTGGCGCGGCTGCGGCGGGACCAGGGCGTCCAGTTGCGCAAGTTCAACGACGACATCTACGACTCGTTCGGCAAGGCGGCCGACGAAGTCTTTGCCGGAGTGGTGGGTCACAGCGCCCTCGCCCGGCGTATCCACGAGAGCTTCGTCAAGGCGCGCGAGGAGATCGGCGGCTGGTCGAACGTCTCCGACCAGGCATACGTGGCACAGCGCAACCGCGTGCTGGGCATGTCCAGCTAAACACATGGAACTGCGGGCCGGCACCGTGCGCGGGGACCGGCCCGTAGTCCGGGAGCTTATCTGATCGTCGCGACAGGCTCCCGGTTCGCACCAGGTTTCTCCACGGTGGCAAGGGCTCGGTCGGACGCGGACGGCAACCGACCCGGCACGGCGAATGCGCTCTATCGCGCGTTGGCGCTGTCGCTGGCCGCGACGACGTTTGTTTACCTCTTCAACAACTACCTCGACTTCTGGCAGGGCTGGCCCGGCGCGGGGCGCGTCTTCATGGGCGGACCGTTGCGCGGAACGGCGGCGCTCCAGGCATGGCTGCAGCTCGCCAGCTATGTCCTCACAGTAGTCGCTGTCATCGTCCTCGCGCTCAGGACCCCTCAACGGCCCTTCGCCTCGGACGCCGCGCTGCTCAGCGCGGTCACCGCCTATATCATCGGCACGGCGTTCTGGGCAACGTTCCTGATCGGCATCGTCGACGGCATCATTTCCTTCCTGCGTGTGGAAGGGCTGTTGCCCGCGATTTTCGGCGACACGCTGGCACAGCAACTGGGCATCTCGCGCTTACGCGGCACCTACGTGCATCTCCCCCTGATACTCATCGCGGCCGTGATCGCGTGCTTCAAGCGTGGGCTGGATTTCATCTGGCTCTCGCTGCTGGTGGTGGTGGCCGAGTTCCAGATCGTCATCGCGCGCTTCATCTTCTCCTACGAGCAGGCCTTCATGGGCGACCTGGTGCGTTTCTGGTACGCCGCGCTGTTCCTGTTTGCCAGCGCACACACGCTGGTGGCCGGAGGCCACGTGCGCGTGGACGTCCTGTTCACCCACTTCAGCGAAAAACGCAAGGCCTTGGTCAACGCGTGGGGCTCTATGGTCCTGGGCGTGCCGCTGTGCTGGACCATCCTTGCCGTGGGCATGGCGGGCAAGGCGTCGGTCATCAACAGCCCGTTGCTGTATTTCGAGACCTCCCAGAGCGGCTTCGGCCTCTACGTCAAGTACCTGATGGCGGGATTCCTCGCCGTGTACGCCGTCTCCATGATGACGCAGTTCCTGGCTTACTTCCTGGACGCCATGGCCGTCCTGCGCGGCCAAGCCACAAGTCATCCAACGCCCGAGCCGTCCTGACGTGGAGCTGTTCTTCCTCGCACTGCTGGTCCTGGCCATGGCCGCGGCCCTGGCCTCCGGTTTCCCGGTGGCCTTCGCCCTGCCCGGCTCGGCCATCCTGACCATCGGGCTGGCCGCGGTCACGGGTTACATCTTCACCGGCGACACCCACTCGTTCTTCGCCCAGGACGGCCCGATCCAGTGGCTCACCGCCGGCGTCACCAATTTCCGCGGGGTCTACTGGGAGGTCGAACGCGACACCATCATCGCGGTGCCGTTGTTCGTGTTCATGGGCATCATGCTGCAGCGGTCCAAGATTGCCGAGGACCTGCTGGTGACCATGGCGCGCTTGTTCGGGCCGATCCCGGGCGGTCTCGGCATCTCTGTGGTGCTGGTGGGGGCGCTGCTCGCCGCCACCACCGGCATCCTCGGCGCCACCGTGGTGGCCATGGGGCTGATCTCCCTGCCGGCCATGCTGCGCAACGGCTACTCGCGCCAACTCGCCACCGGCACCATCTCCGCGGCCGGCACCCTGGGGCAGATCATCCCGCCCTCCGTCGTGCTCATCATCCTGGCCGACCAGCTCTCCAACGCCACCGACCAAGCCAGCACGCTGCGGCAGGTGGACTACAAGGCGGCCACCGGCAACTTCGTCATGCCCACGGAGTTCGACGTCACCTCGGCCAGCGCGGGCGACATGTTCCTGGGCGCCATCGTGCCCGGACTGGTGCTGGTGGGCCTGTACGTCATGTACATTCTCGCGGTGGCGCTCATACGGCCGAGCATGGCTCCCGCCATCCCTCTGGAAGGGCGCTTCGACCGGGAGTTCGCCGTCCGCGTGGTGCTGGCGCTGGTGCCGCCCCTGGCGCTGATCCTGGCCGTGCTCGGCTCCATCATCGCCGGCATCGCCACCGTGAACCAAGCCGGCGCCATCGGCGCGGTGGGCGCCACCATCATGGCGGGGTACCGCTTGACCGAAGGACAGCGCGGGTGCTACACGCCGGCGATCATCGCGGGCCTCTCGTTGATCGCGCTCTTCATCCTGCTGGCCACCGTGGACCTGAACATCCGCACCGTTCACAGCACGTCCGAGGCCCTGGGCGTGGCGGCCGCCGCCATCGCGGTGGCCGGACTGCTGGTCTCCGTGGCCTGGAGCGGCTGGCGCGCCTACCGCACCGAGCAGATGCTCGCCGGCGTCATGGTGGAGACCGCCAAGACCACGGCCATGGTCTTCATCATCCTGCTGGGCGCGGCCATGCTCACCGCCGCCTTCCGGGGCTTCGGCGGCGAGGAGTTGGTCAAGGAGTTCCTGACCACCCTGCCCGGCGGTTTCTGGACCCAGTTCATCGTAGTCATGGCGGTGATCTTCATCCTCGGTTTCTTCCTGGACTTCATCGAGATCGCGGTGGTGGTGGTGCCCATCGTGGCGCCGATCCTGCTGTCGGATCCCTCCGCCAACATCACCGCGGTGTGGCTCGGCGTCATGATCGGCGTCAACATGCAGACCTCCTTCCTGACGCCGCCGTTCGGCTTCGCCCTGTTCTACCTGCGCGGCGTGGCCCCGCCCTCGGTGTTGACCACGGACATCTACCGGGGCGTGGTGGCGTTCATCGCCTTGCAGCTCGTGGCCCTGGGCATCGTCGGGTTCTATCCTCCCCTGGTGAACTACCTGCCGGCGCGCACGTCGCTCACCGGAGAGACCGCGCCGCCGCCCCGGAACCCGCGCCTCCAGCGCTGCCTGGAACAGTACCTGTTCGAGCAATACGACCGCGACGCGGAGACCATCCGGGCAAGCATCCGGACCGCGCAAGGCCTCGATACGAGCTATCTTCCGGAAAGAGTGCGCAAGAGCCTGACCGGCGGCATGGAAAAGGCCGCGCGCACGTTCGACCTGGTTTCCGAGGTCCGCCGCACCGACGCCGAACGAAAGGCGTTCGGGGAGACCTACAAGTTCACCCATGCCGTCGTGCGGAGGATCAACGCGGACGAGCGGCGAATCGACCGCGAGATACGCGAGATCCGGAACACCATCCGGCGGATGGGGCGGGATGCCGACCCCGAGGTGGTAGCCGGGTTGCGCCACGAGGTCGAGGAGCTGACGAGGCGAAGGGAACAGGTAGAGTCGACACGCCCGGAGGGAGAGAAGGAGTTGCGCAAGCGCTACCTGGCACTGGAGAAGAACGAGAACACCGCCCGTCGCAACTACCGGCGCAATGTCGACGACGCCGCCTCGTCGGTTCGAACGGTGCGCGAGATGCTCGCGAAGGTGCCGGCTTTGGAGGCCGGCGGCGCGAAGCTCACGGCCTTGCCGGAGATATTGAGCACGCAACCGGCCCAACGGGCGGGCGCCGCGATCCGTGACGCCGAGCGGGCACTCCGCGCCGTCCCGGGAACCTACGACTTGCGGGAAAACCTCTCGAAGGCGCGCTCGGACGTGAGGCGCGGCGCCTCCGGCCGGCAACGCGCCGAGAAGCGGCTGGGCGATGCGCTGGCCCAGTTGGAGCGCGAACTGGAGTGGCGCTCCCGCGCCGCCCGTGAACTGGAGCCCGGTCTGGCCGCCTACGAAGACGCCCTGCGCGACACCATCGGCATCCGCCAGCTCGAACGGCTGCCAACCTCGACGGCGAAAGAGGTGGCGGCGTGCCTGTCCCACCACCGTGACATCTCGTTGAGCTTCTAAGGCATTCACCCGCCACCCCAGTCCTTTCCGCGGTGACCCGCGACACTGCTTCAATGCCCGCGAAACACGTTTGGACCATTACGAGATGCCGGACGAAAAAAATCCCTTCCTCTCGCGCGGCGTCGCGCTGGACCTGGAGGTGGGCAAACACGATGGTATCATCCATGCATTCGGCGCGGTCCGCATGGATGGAGGCCAGAGCAAGACGTTTTCAGGCGGCGACATGGACGCCGCGCTCCGGCGGCTCGACGATTTCATAGACGGCGCCTCCTTCGTCCTCGGCCACAACCTGATCGATTTCGACCTGCGGCACCTGAGGGCGGCGAATCCGAAACTGCGCCTGCTCGAGTTGCCCGCGGTGGACACGCTGCGTCTCAGCCCCCTGGCCTTTCCGCGCAACCCCTATCACCATCTCGTGAAGCACTACCAGGACGGCGGGCTTCGGCGCCGGCAGTTGAACGATCCCGAGCTCGACGCACGTCTGGCGCTGGAGGTGTTCGGCGACCAGCGCAACGACATGCGGGAAGCTGGAGCCGATCTCCTGGCGGCATGGCATTGGCTGGTCACACCGCAACCGGAAGGCGCGGATCGTGCGCTGGACGTGCTCTTCTCGGATCTCCGTGACGCCCGGCGCCCGTCGGACACCGAAGCGCGGGACGCCATCCGCGCGCAACTGGACGGCGCCGGCTGCGCCGTCAGTGCGCAGCAGGTGGTAGCGGAACCCCGCCCCGCCGACGGCGTCCACGCCCGGCAGGGCACGCCGGGAGCCCGCGCCGGGTGGGCATTGGCCTATGCGCTGGCATGGCTGTCCGTGGCCGGCGGCAACTCGGTCATGCCTCCCTGGGTGCGCCACCAGTTCCCGGAGGCCGGACGGTTGGTGCGGCGGCTGCGGGACAAGGCCTGCTCGGACCCCGACTGCGGCTGGTGCCGGGAGCGCCACGATCCGCGCAAGGAGCTCAAGCGCTGGTTCGGCTTCGACGACTTCCGCCCCGAGCCCGTGGACGACGACGGATGGCCGATGCAGCGCACCATCGTCGAGGCGGCCATGACCGGTCGGCACGTGCTCGGAATCCTGCCCACGGGCACGGGGAAGTCGCTGTGCTACCAGATCCCGGCGCTGTCACGTTACGACAAGACCGGCGCGCTGACGGTGGTGATCTCGCCCCTGGTGGCGCTCATGGCGGACCAGGTGGCGGGGCTGGAGGCGCGCGGCATCAGTTGCTGCGTGGCGGTCACCGGGTTGCTGTCCATGCCCGAGCGCGCCGACGCATTGGACCGGGTCCGGCTGGGCGACGCGGGAATCCTCCTCGTCTCACCGGAGCAGCTCCGCGCACCCTCGCTGCGCCGCGCCCTCCGCCAGCGCGAGATCGGCGCCTGGGTGCTGGACGAGGCCCATTGCCTGTCGCGCTGGGGACACGACTTCAGGCCCGACTACCTCTACGTGGGGCGTTTCATCGGGGAGAGGGCCGTCGACGGCGAGGTGCCGCCGGTGCTGTGCCTCACGGCCACCGCCAAGCCGGACGTGGTGGACGACATCACCCGCCACTTCCGCGACCGGCTCGGCATCGAGCTGGCGGTCGTCAACGGCGGCGTCGAGAGGTCCAACCTGACCTTCGAGGTCATGCCCACCTCCGAGGCCGGGAAATTCGCCGACATCCACCAGGTGCTGACGTCGCACTTGCCGCCGGAGGCATCCGGCGGGGCCATCATCTATTGCGCCACCCGGCGCCAGAGCGAAGAGGTGGCGGAGTTTCTCCAGCTCAAAGGGGTGGCCGCCGACTATTTCCACGCCGGTCTGCCCCCGGAGACCAAGAAGGACGTGCAGCAGCGCTTCATCAACGGCGAACTGACCGCCATCGTTGCCACCAATGCCTTCGGTATGGGCATCGACAAGCCCGATGTGCGCCTTGTGATCCACGCCGACATCCCGGGCTCGCTCGAGAACTACCTCCAGGAGGCGGGCCGCGCCGGCCGCGACCGCGCCGCCGCGCGCTGCGTGCTGCTGTACGCAAAGGATGACGTGGAGCGGCAGTTCGGCATGTCGGCGCGCTCGCGCCTCACGCGGGCGGAGATCCACGGCATCCTGCGGGCGCTGCGCAACCTGGACCGGAAGAAGCGCATGGGCGGCGAGGTGGTGGCCACCGTCGGCGAGATCCTCGGTGAGGACGATGAACAGATGTTCGAGCGGGACACCACCACCGACGACACCCGCGTGCGCACTGCCGTCGCCTGGCTGGAAGAGACACAGTTGCTGACACGGGAGGAGAACCGGGTGCAGGTGTTCCCGTCGTCGCTGCGGGTGCAGTCCGCGGACGAGGCCCGCGCGCGGCTTCGGCAGGCCCGCATCACGGACGCCTATCGCGGTCAGTTGGAACGCGTGGCCGCGGCGATGATTGACGCCAAGCCGGACGAAGGGCTCTCAACCGACGACCTGATGGGCGTTTCCGGGCTCAGCCCCGAAGGCGTGCGCCACGCGCTCTACGACCTGGAACGGCTGGGCATCGCCAGCAACGACACGGTCTTGACCGCCTTCGTCCATGCGGGAGTGGAGCGCTCCTCCCTCAAACGCTTCGAAGCGGCCGCTGAACTGGAGACAGCGCTGATCCGGCACATGCGAGAGGCGGCGCCGGACCTGGGCAAGAGCGGCACATCGTCGCTGCACTTGCGCGTGGCCTCCCAACTCCTGCGAGACGAGGGTCTGGCCGATCCCCTGCCGGAGCGCCTCTGGCGCATCGTCCGCGGCATCGCCTACGACGGCCGCGGCGAGGACGGTGCCGCCGGCAGCCTGACCGCGCGCAAGCTCGACGCCGAAACCGGGCGGGTGACCCTGCACCGCGAGTGGGGAGCGCTGGAAGAGACCGCGCGAATCCGGCGGAACGGCGCCAGGCTGCTGCTGGAACACATCCTGGACCGTCTGCCCCAAGGCGCCCGCGGGACGGACCTGCTGGCGGAGACCACTTTGGGACGGCTTACCCATGCCTTGGTGTCCGACCTGGAGATCAAGAGCAGGGTCCGGCATACCGCTAGGTTGCTGGACCGCGCCCTGCTGTGGCTTCACGAACTGGAAGTCATCCGCCTCAACAAGGGCTTGACGGTCTTCCGCCCGGCCATGACCATCCGCCTGCAACCGGAGCGGCGGGGCTTTACCAATGCCGACTTCGAGCCCTTGGCGCTCCACTACCGGGGACAGGTCCTGCAGATCCACGTAATGGTGGAGTTCGCCGAGCGCGGCCTGGCGGCCGTCGCCGAGGCGACCCGGATGGCGCTGGAATACTTCGCCCTCAAACAGGAGAAGTTCCTGGAACGCTGGCTGCCCGGACGCAGCCGTGAGATCGGCCGCCAGACCACTCCCGAGTCGTGGACGGCTATCGTCGAGGATCTAAGGCACCCCGTACAGCAGCGCATCGTCGCCGACGACCGCGAGCAGACCAACGTGCTGGTGTTGGCAGGCCCGGGCTCCGGCAAGACACGTGTGCTGGTCCACCGTATCGCCTATCTCATCCGGGTACGACGCGAGAACCCGCGCGGCATCCTGGCGCTGGCCTACAACCGGCATGCCGCCGTGGATATCCGCCGCCGGCTGGCGGAGCTGATCGGCGATGACGCGCGAGGCGTGACCGTGATGACCTGCCATGCCCTGGCCATGCGGCTGGCCGGAGCGAGCTTTACCGGGCACGAGGAACGGCCGGACGACGAGATGTTCCGGGACGTGCTGCGAAGGGCTGTCGACCTGTTGCGCGGGCAAGGGCTTCCGCCGGAGGACGCGGACGAACAGCGGGCGCGTCTCCTGGGAGGATTTCGCTGGATCCTGGTGGACGAATACCAGGACATCGCCGCGGATCAGTACGATCTCATCTCGGCGCTGGCCGGACGCACCCTCGAAGACGAGGCCGGCAAACTCACACTGTTCGCGGTGGGCGACGACGACCAGAACATCTACGCCTTCAACGGCGCCTCGGTGGAGTACATCCGCCGCTTCCAGCAAGACTACGGGCCGCGGCCCGTGCATCTCATCGAGAACTACCGCTCCACCGCCCATATCGTCGACGCGGCCAACTCCGTCATCGAGCCCGCCCGCCAACGGATGAAGACCGAGCATCCCATCCGCATCAACGCGGCACGGACCAAGGATGCGCCGGGCGGGGCCTGGGAGGAGCTGGACGCCGTGGGACGGGGACGGGCGCAGATACTGCCCGTGGCGAGGGACCCGGTGGCGCAGGCGAGAGCCGTCATGGTCGAGTTTCAGCGCCTTTCGGATCTGTCGCCAACCTGGGACTGGACGCGTTGCGCCGTGATCGCGCGGGAGTGGAGCTATCTGGTCCCGGTACGCGCGTTCTGCGAGGCCAACGAAATCCCGGTGCAGATGGGCAACGAGGATATCCCCAGCTTCTGGCGGTTGCGAGAGACCCGGACATTGGTTGATTGGTTGCGCCAACGCGACACCGGTCTCGTGGACGGCGCGTCTCTGCGCCAGTGGGTGGAAGCGCAACCGCCCAACCGCTGGCACGAACTTCTGCAACAAGCCATCGACGAACACACGCTGGAAACCGGTGGCGATGAAGTCCCGGTCGACCACTTCATCGAGTGGCTGGCCGAGTGGGGACGGGAGATACGGCGGCGCCAGCGCGGCCTCCTTCTACTCACCGCCCACCGTGCCAAGGGACTGGAGTTCGATCACGTGGCCGTGCTGGACGGCGGTTGGGAACGCGTCGGCTCAGGCGAGGACCTGGACGCGCCCCGGCGGCTGTACTACGTGGCCATGACCCGGGCCCGGGAAACCCTGGCGCTGGCGCGTTTCGAAGGAACTCATCCCTTGCAAGACGCCTTGCCCAAGCGTCCCTCGGTGCTTCGCCGGGAACCGGCCGCGCTTCCGCCGTGCCCTCCGGCACTGCGATACCGCCACGTCCAGCCGAGCCTTCGGGAGGTCGACCTGGGCTTCGCCGGACGCCACAAAGCGGGTCATGGGACGCAACGGGCGATAGCCGCACTGTCACCCGGCGTTCCGCTGGAAGCGCGGGAGGGAAACGGAGGCCGCTGGAAGTTGCTGAACCGCACGGGGGCGACCGTGGGACGCCTCGCCAAGAGCTTCAAACCGCCGCCCGGCATGCGTTGCCGGTCTGCCACGGTGCTGGCCATCGTACGGTGGAGCCGCGAGACATCGGACCCCAAATACCGCGACACACTCAAGTGCGAAACATGGGAGGTGGTGGTGCCGGAACTAGTGTTCGAGCCGGTGGATACGTGAGCCGCGCCGCACCGAGCGGGTTGCGTACTTGAGCCAACCGCGCCGGGAGCGCAGAAGACCCGTCCTCCAGAACGGCGAGATGCCTTGCCACCGCGTCCATCGTCTTGTCACCTCACGCTTCCTGTGGTTCACTCCCGCACCGAACCGGGAATGAGTGATGGGCGTATCTGTAACCCTCCGTGACCGAACTCTCTTGGACCGTATCCGCTCATTTGTCGAGCACCGCGCGACACAACGCTGGATCACGATCCTGATCGTGCTGAACGCCCTGGTGCTGGCGCTGGAAACCAGTCCGGCGGCCATGGCGACAGCCGGGAACTTCCTCAAGCTCGCCGACCGGGTGATCCTGGCGATCTTCGTGGTGGAGATCCTGCTCAAGGTGGTGGGACAGCGCCGCGATTTCGTCCGGGACGCCTGGAACCACTTCGACACCATCGTGGTCGCCATCGCGCTGATCCCGGCCACCGAGTTTCTCTCGGTGATGCGCGCTTTGCGGATCCTTCGTGTCTTCCGGCTGATATCCACCGTGCCCGCCATGCGCCGCGTTGTCGGCGCGCTGCTGCACGCGGTGCCGGGCATGAGCTCGGTGGTGATGCTGCTCTTGGTGATCTATTTCGTGTTCTCGGTGATGGCCACCAACCTGTTCGGCGAGCGCTTCCCCGAGTGGTTCGGCCACATCGGCGCCTCGGCTTATTCCCTGTTCCAGATCATGACCCTGGAAAGCTGGTCCATGGGCATCGTACGGCCGGTGATGCGGGTGTTCCCATATGCCTGGCTCTTCTTCGTGCCGTTCATCCTGATCACGTCGTTCGCCGTGCTGAACCTGTTCATCGGCATCATCGTCGATGCGATGCAGACGCACGGGCACGGAGAGGCGGGGACGGCAACCCCCACGAGTTCGTCCCCCGAGCCGACGCTCGCCGAACTGCAAGCGGAGATTCGCCGGCTGCGGGACGCGGTAGCGGACCTGAAAAGAGACTAGGAAACGGCGTCCGGAAGCCCGCGTCGGCCTAGTGTGGTGTCTGGTTAATTCGCAGCATAATATGCGGAGGATTTTTCGTTGTCGGCAAGGCGCGATGACGAGCAGTGGCGGGTACCACGCGAGGAAGAGCAACGCAGCCGACGGCGAAAAAGACCCTTATATTATACAATGATCTCAACCGATTCTCACCATTCCCTCGGGTAGCGGACAAGCGTCGCCGTGTCAAGCCCCGCCACGACAGTCCTGCAATAAATCCATATAAGTCAATGGGTTGTAGTCGTTCCCGAACGACTCATCCTCCTGCGTCCGTCGGTCAAGCGGCGCCAGCGGATGACCTCCCACACTCCAGAGTGCGAGGTCAGTGGGTTGCGTTCCGATTACGGTCTTTGATAGCATTTTCTCCGGTTTTCGGGTTTCGGTTTCGAGAACGGAGGAGATCTCCCCATGCCCACCCGCCAACCCGTCAAGCTCACCAAGCGCGCCGTCGATGCGCTCGCCGTGGAATCCGGCGACACCGTGGTCTGGGACCGGGACCTGCCGGGCTTCGGCATCCGGGTCTATTCCTCGGGCCGCAAGGTCTGGTGCGTGCAGACGCGCGGTGCGGGCGGGGGGCCGAAGCGCTTCGCGCTGGGCCGCTACGGGAGTCTGACGCCGGACGACGCGCGGCGCAAGGCGGCGCTGGCCATCGACCGCATCAAGCAGGGGCTTGAGCCCGTGCCTCCGCCGGTGGCGTCCGAGCCCACGGTGGCGGATCTTGCGGAGCGTTACATGGAGGCGCATGTCCGGGTGAACTGCCGGCCCGCGACGGTGGAGGCGTTCGGACGCATCCTGCGCCTGTACATCGTGCCGGAGCTGGGGCATCTGCGGCTCCCGGAGGTGGACCGTCCGCAGGTCTCGGAGTTCCACCACAAGCTCAGGGAGAAGCCCTACCGGGCGGACGCGGCGGTGGGGGTGCTGGCGAACATGTTCCGTCTGGCGGAAGCCTGGGGGATGACGCCGCCGCGGCGCAATCCGTGCCGGTCGGTGCGCCGCTACAGGGAGGCGCGCCGCGAGCGGTTCCTCACGCCCGGGGAGTACCGGGAGTTGGGCCGGGTGCTGGACGAAGCGGAAGCCGACGGCTCGGTGTTCCCCTCCGCCATACCCGCGATCCGCCTCCTGCTGCTCACGGGCTGCCGCCGGAACGAGATCCTGACGCTCAGGTGGGACGACGTGGACCGCACGGCGGGGGAGCTTCGGCTGAGGGACGGCAAGACGGGATGGCGGAGCGTGCCGCTCACGCCGGCGGTGGAGGCGGTGCTTGCGGGGATACCGAGGACGGAGGACAACCCGTGGGTGATCGCGGGGCGGAAACCGGGGAAGCGTCTCGGGAACCTCGATGCGATATGGATGAGGCTCCGCAAGCGGGCGAAGCTCGACGACGTGCGGCTCCACGACTGCCGTCACTCGTACGCGTCGCGGGCGCTGGCGCTGGGCGAGGGGGCTTGTGATGATAGGGGC
>JAJDXX010000045.1 GCA_022823055.1 Candidatus Binatia bacterium
TCGAGCCGCGGCGCGATGGGGGCACGCGCGGGTTTGAAATCCGCGCCCCGCGACGTATCGCGCCGGCGCGGCCCCTGGTTGCAAGATCATGAAGCTGACCTACAACTGGCTGATGGAGATGGTGGCGTTGCCCGCGGACGCGGGGTCCCCCGGGCCTGAGGAAGTGGCCGACCGTCTCACCCACGCGGGACTCGAAGTGGAAGCGGTGCGGGCGCTGGCGACGGATGTCGGAGCGCTCATCGTCGAGGTGAAGCAGGTGGAGCCGCACCCCGACGCGGACCGGCTTTCCGTGTGCGAGGTCCACGACGACGGCGAGCGGCTGCGGGTCGTGTGCGGGGCGCCCAACGTGCGCGCGGGCATGAAGACCGCGTTTCTGCGGGCAGGTTCGGTGCTGCCGTCGGGACAGGCCATCGAGCGGCGCGCTATCCGCGGCGTTCCCTCCGAAGGCATGCTCTGCTCCGAGCGGGAACTGGGTTATTCCGACGACCACCGGGGCATCATGGAACTGCCGGCGGACGCTCCCGAGGGCGAGCCCGTGCACGCGTACCTGCGCATGGACGACTGGATGCTGGAGGTGGGGGTGACGCCCAACCGCGGCGACTGTCTGAGCATCCTGGGAATGGCGCGGGAGATCGCCGCCCTCACCGGCGGCCGGGTCAAGGCCCCGGTGATTCCCGAACATCTCCGCGAGCATCCGGCGGCGCTGCCGGTGGCGGTGGAGATCCTCGACCCGTCCCTGTGTCCGCGTTACTCGGCGCGGCTCATCGAAGGGCTGCGGCCGGTGCCAGCGCCGCCGTGGCTGCGCTTCCGGCTGGAGGCCTGCGGCATCCGCTCCATCAACCACATCGTCGACGTCACCAACTACGTGATGCTGGAGACCGGCCAGCCGCTCCACGCCTTCGACGCACGGCAGATCGCCAGCCGACGGATCGTGGTGCGCACCGCCGGCGCATCGGGCACGCTCACCACGCTGGACGGCTCGGAAAGGGCGCTCCATCCCGACGACCTGCTTATCTGCGACGGAGACACGCCCGCCGCCCTGGCCGGCGTCATGGGCGGAGCGGGCTCGGAGGTCACCGAGGAAACCGAGTCGGTGCTGCTGGAGAGCGCCCACTTCGACCCGCTGACCATCCGGCGCACGGCCAAGCGCATGGGCATGCACACCGAGGCGTCCCATCGCTTCGAGCGCGGCGTGGACCCGGAAGGGACGCGCTACGCCATGGACCGGGCGGTGGCGCTGTGGGAAGCCATGGGCGAAGCTCGGGTGGTGCCGGGCTACGCCGACGCCTATCCGGGGGCGCGTGCGACGGCCGAGATCACGCTGCGTTATGCCAGCGTCGGGCGCGCCCTGGGAGTGGATCTCGCGCCGGACCGCGTCCGCGGCATACTCGAATCCCTCGGCATCGAGGTCAAGGGTGCGACGGCCGAGGCCCTGGAGGTGTCCGCGCCCTCATTCCGCTTCGACCTGACGCGCGAGGCCGACCTCGTCGAAGAGCTGGCGCGGATCCACGGATACGACAACCTTCCGGCGACGCTGCCGGCCGTGCGCATGGGTGCTGGAGCCGACGACCCGTTGCTGCGCTGGATGCGCAAGGTACGCACGCTGCTCACCACCCAGGGACTGAGCGAGGTGGTGACCCTGCCCTTCTGCACGCCGCGGATGAACCAGGCGTTCGGCGGCCTGTGGGACGGAGACGGCAGACCCGTGCGCATCACCAACCCCTTGCGCCAGGAAACCGACGAGATGCGACTCAGCCTGCTGCCGGGACTGGTAGAGAACCTGCACGCCCACGCCGAGCGCCGGAGCCAGAGCTCCATGATCTTCGAGCTGAGCAAGGTCTTCTCGCTCGGACGTGACGCCGGCTACACCGAGCGGCTGAACTTGGCCGGACTCATCCGCGGGCACCGGCCGCGGCGCGGACTCAAGGCCGAGAGCCCGGAGTTCGTGTTCGCCGACGCGAAGGGGATCGTCGAGGACCTGGTCGAGGGGACCGGTTGTGCCGGCATCCGCTGGGAGGCCCGGAAGGCGCCCGCGAGCCTGCACCCGGAAAGGTTCGCCACGGTCTTCGCGGAAGACGCCCGCGTGGGCCATGTCGGGGAGATAAGTCCGCGAGTTCGCGAGGAATTGGACCTGCCCCCCTGCTTCCTTTTCGAGCTTGACTTCGGCCCGATCGTTCACTATGCTCGACCGGATTTTCGCGTCCGGTCCATCCCTCGGTTCCCTTCGGTCGAGCGCGACCTCGCCATCGTCGTGGCGCGGGACTTTCCGAGTCAAACCGTGATCGAATGGGTCCATAAGCTGGATGAGAAACTCATCGAACGAGTGGAAGTCTTCGACGAATACACCGGCGCGCCCATCGAGGAAGGCAAGAAGAGCCTGGCCTACAAGGTCTTCTACCGATCCGCGGAGAAAACCCTTACGGACCAGGAGGTCAACGGCGTGCATGAGAACCTCACCCGCAAGCTGTGTTCCGAATTCGACGCTACGTTGCGCTGAACGCCTGACCGGCCCCGGGGCCGGCAGAGGATAGAGATGACCAAGGCGGACATCATCAACCGGATCTACGAGAGGGTGGGTTTCTCAAAGAAGGAGGCCACCGACGTCGTCGAGGCCACGTTCGAAATCATCAAGTCCCAGCTCGAGAAAGGCGACAAGGTCAAGATCTCCGGGTTCGGGAACTTCGTCATCCACGGCAAACAGCCGCGCAAGGGCCGCAACCCGCAGACCGGCGAGGAGATCACCATCGCGGGCCGCCGGGTGCTGACCTTCAAGCCCAGCCAGACTCTGAAGAAGAACATGAACACCGTCGCCCGCGAGGATCCCGACCCCGACGCTTCCGCCCAATCGTGATACAATCCGGTCTGATGGCCGTCATGATTCCGGACAAGCACTACTTCAAGATCGGCGAGGTCAGCACCCTCCTGGACCTCAAGCCGTACGTGCTGCGCTATTGGGAAACCGAGTTCGACATCCTGAATCCCACCAAGGCGAAGTCCCGCCACCGGCTGTACCGGCGCAAGGACGTCGAGTTGCTGCTGGAGATCAAGCGGCTCCTGCACGGGGAGGGCTACACCATCGAGGGCGCGCGCAAGAAGCTCAAGCAGGGCGAAGCCGACGACCACCGGACCAGGGAGAAACCGGACCACCGGCGGGAGCTTGTCCAGATCAGGGACGAGCTCGTTTCGCTCCGCGACTTGATTTCCTGACGCCCGTCCGCTCCCCCTTCCGCCGCACGGGTTCCCAGTCGGCTGTGCGCGAATTGACCCGTTGCCGCTTCGGTGTTAAAAAATTTGCAGCAATGTCGGGGCGTAGCGCAGCCTGGTAGCGCACACGCTTGGGGTGCGTGTGGTCGCTGGTTCAAATCCAGTCGCCCCGACCATCATCCTTACCGGGACCATGGCAACCGGTGCCGTCACGTCACCTCAATCCAATGGCTCAATGGCCGTGAGTTCCAACAACCGCAGCGTCACAGCATTGGAGGGCGCCAGAGAGCGGATGGTACAGACCCAACTGCTGGACCGCGGCGTGAACGACCCGCGCGTGATCCACGCCATGCGCAAGGTGCCGCGCCACCTGTTCGTGGAGCCGGCGCTGGTCAACCGCGCCTACGACGACGACCCGCTGCCCATCGGCGCCAAGCAGACCATCTCCCAGCCCTATATCGTCGGCTACATGCTGCAGGCCCTCGCCCTCAAGGGCACCGAGCGTGTCCTGGAAATCGGCACGGGATCGGCGTACCAGACCGCCCTGCTGGCGGAGTTGTGCGCCAACGTGTTCTCGGTGGAGAAGCTGCGCAGGCTGGCGGTGCAGGGCCGCGCCGTGCTCGACGAACTGCGGTACTACAACGTGGCGATCCACGTGGGCGACGGGACCCTCGGATGGTCCGAGCACGCCCCCTACGACGCCATCGTGGTGGCGGCGGGCGCGCCCCGTGTGCCGGAGCCGTTGGCTCAGCAGCTCGCCGGCGGCGGCCGGCTCATCATTCCCATCGGCGACCAGACTTCCCAGGTCTTGAAGCTCGCGAGCCGCACGCCCAGCGGTCTCGAAGAGACGAGCCTCGGCGAATGTCGTTTCGTCAAGCTTCTGGGGAAGTACGGCTGGCCGGGTTGATGTCACGTAGCTGAAGCTCGTGTGCGAATGTTCGTGGACGACGCCGCTGGTTCAGCCCATGTTCGCCCCCGGGGCGCTCTCGCGCTCCTTTTCCTCTACGTCATCCTTGCGGCCGCGGGTTGCAACTATGTCGACGAACGGGTCGACAGCCGGCGCGCCTCCGCCAAACGTGCCGGCGATGAACGCCGTCCGAAGCCGGCGCGCGCACGCAACGGCATCTTCCATGCCGTAAAGAAGGGCGAGAACCTCTATCGTATCGGCAAGGCTTACGGCGTCGACCATCAGACGCTGGCGCGCATCAACCGCATCGGGGACACGCGCGACATCCAGATCGGGAGACGGCTGTTCATACCCGGCGCCCACCGGCTGCTGCCGGTGGAGATCATCACGCCCATCAAGAAATTCGCGCCGGCCAAGGCGACTGCGCCGGGGACCACCCGCCGCGCCAAGCCGGCAAGACCGCGTACCGCGCGGACGGAGACCGCTCCCGCGAAGACTTCGCGCGCCAAGGCGGTTCGTCCCGATACGCAACAGCGCAAGGCCGCACCCGCCAAGACCCGCGCCGCGCGCCGGCCGTCCAGAGGAGCGCGGAACATGTTTGCCTGGCCCGTCAAGGGCAGGGTCACCGGCAGGTTCGATTCGCGCCCCGACAGCCTCAACGACGGCATCAACATCGCCGCCCCTCCGGGGACCCCGGTGCACGCCACGCTGGCGGGACAGGTCATCTACAGCGACCAGTTGCGCGGCTACGGCAACCTCATCATCCTGCGGCACCGCGGCGGTTTTGCCTCGGTCTACGCCCACAACCGCCAGAACCTCGTACGGAAGGGCCAGAAGGTGAACCGAAGGCAGGTCATCGCCGAGGTGGGCGCCACCGGCCGGGCCGCCACGCCCTACCTCCACTTCGAGATTCGCAGGAACAACGTCGCGCGGGACCCGCTTTCCTATTTGCCGTGACTGTGCTAGCCAAACCCGCATGGACGCCCAGGACAACCACGGCATCGCCGAGATCCGCGCCGCCATTCGCGACATTCACGACTTTCCCAAGCCCGGCATCGTCTTCAAGGACATCACCCCGCTGCTGAGCGACGGCGCCCTGTTCCGCAAGACCATCGACCTGTTCGCCGAGCGTTACGAAGTCGCGCCCGTGGACACCATCGTAGGCGTGGAATCCCGCGGCTTCATCATCGGCGCGGCCCTGGCCTACCGGCTGGGCAAGGGGCTGTGCGTCATCCGCAAGCCCGGCAAGCTCCCGTACGACACGTTGCAGACCACCTACGAGCTGGAATACGGCACCGACACCCTGGAGGTGCACAGCGACGCCCTGGCGCCCGGCACGCATGCGCTGCTGGTGGACGACCTCGTCGCCACCGGGGGCACCGCCGTGGCGGCCACCGCCCTCGTGGAGCAACTCGGCGCCACCGTCGTCGAGCACGCCTGTATCATCGAGCTCGGCTTCCTGAACCCGCGCGAAAAGCTCGACCAGGAACTGTTCTCGCTCATCCGCTACGATTCGGAGTAGCGCTCGGGGTACCGAGACCGGCCACCCCAGGCCACCGTGCTTTCCGTCGTTTCCGCGACACCCTGTTTCCTTGACGGGCAGAGTGTAGTTGGGATAGAAGTCAAAGGTTACAGCTTGGTATCGACTCGCATCGAGAGAGTTGCGCGAGAACGCCGCGAGCCCCGGAAGGGAGACCCGTCATGTCCAAGAAAAATGGAGAAGCCAGCCAGAATACCGTGATCACCACGGATCCGTTCCCCGCTTCCCGGAAGGTCCATGTCTCCGGAACCCAGGGCGTCCAGGTGGCCATGCGCGAGATCGGCCACGGCGCCACGGGCGGCAATGGGCATGGAGGCAACGGGCACGACGGCAACGGGCACGGTGCGGAACCGCGGCGCCTGCGGGTCTACGACACCTCCGGCCCATATACCGATCCGACGGTGGACATCGACGTGCGCGGCGGCCTCAAGCCGCTGCGGCTCGACTGGGTCGCCGCCCGAGGCGACACGGTGGAGACCGAGTCCCACTACCGCCCCAACGGCAACGGCGCCGGCGACGACCGCTTCCCCGAGATGGCGAAGCGGCCCGTGCTGCGGGCCAAACCCGGCGGCAACGTGAGCCAGATGCACTACGCGCGCAAGGGCATCGTCACTCCCGAGATGGAATACATCGCCATCCGCGAGAACATCGGCCGCGAGGCCGCCCTCAACGGCGAAGCCGAGGGGCACCACGCGGGGAATCATTTCGGCGCATCGATCCCACAATTCGTCACCCCCGAGTTCGTGCGCGACGAGGTGGCCCGGGGTCGCGCCATCATCCCGTGCAACGTGAACCACCCCGAGACCGAGCCCATGATCATCGGGCGCAACTTCCTGGTAAAGATCAACGCCAACATCGGCAACTCGGCGGTCACCTCCTCCATCGAGGAAGAGGTGGAGAAGATGATCTGGGCCACGCGCTGGGGCGCGGACACCGTCATGGACCTGTCCACCGGCGCCAACATCCACGAGACCCGCGAGTGGATCCTGCGGAACTCTCCGGTGCCCATCGGCACCGGGCCCATCTACCAGGCACTGGAGAAGGTCAACGGCAAGGCCGAGGAGCTGACCTGGGAGATCTACCGGGACACGCTCATCGAGCAGGCCGAGCAGGGCGTCGACTACTTCACCATCCACGCCGGCGTGCTGCTGCGCTACGTGCCGCTCACGGCCAGGCGGCGCACCGGCATCGTCTCCCGCGGCGGCTCCATCCTGGCCAAGTGGTGCCTGGCGCACCACCAGGAGAACTTCCTCTACACCCGCTTCGAGGAGATCTGCGAGATCATGAAGGCCTACGACGTGGCCTACTCCCTGGGCGACGGACTGCGCCCGGGCAGCATCGCCGACGCCAACGACGAGGCCCAGATGGGCGAACTGGCCACCCTGGGCGAGTTGACGAAAATCGCCTGGGAGCATGACGTGCAGGTGATGATCGAGGGGCCGGGCCACGTGCCTATGCACCTGATCCAGGAGAACATGACGAAGCAGCTCGAGCTGTGCCACGAGGCGCCGTTCTACACCCTGGGGCCCCTGACCACCGACATCGCGCCGGGCTACGACCACATCACCAGCGCCATCGGCGCCGCCATGATCGGCTGGTACGGCACCGCCATGCTTTGCTACGTGACCCCCAAGGAGCACCTGGGCCTGCCCAACAAGAAGGATGTCAAGGACGGCGTCATCACCTACAAGATCGCCGCCCACGCCGCCGACCTGGCCAAGGGCCACCCCGGCGCCCAGGTCCGCGACGACGCGTTGAGCGACGCCCGCTTCGAGTTCCGCTGGGAGGACCAGTTCAACCTGAGCCTCGACCCCGAGACCGCCCAGGAGTTCCACGACGAAACCCTGCCCGCCCAGGGCGCCAAGGTCGCCCACTTCTGCTCCATGTGCGGCCCCCACTTCTGCTCCATGAAGATCACCCAGGACGTCCGCGACTACGCCGCCGGCAAGGGCATCGCCGCCGAGCAGGCACTGACCGCCGGCATGCAGGAGAAGGCGGAGGAGTTCAAAAAAACCGGGAGCGAGATCTACCGGGCGGTGGACACGGACGAAAAGACGGCGCCTTGAGGAAACGGCGCGCCTGAAGCGTCGGGGCATCCCGCACGAAAGCCGCCTGCGCCGTATCCGGAGCGGGCGGCTTTTCAGAACAGCCTGCCGCCGTTGGGCACCGGGCGGTTGGGCTCGATCATCACCACCTCACCGCCAGCGTCTGGGAAACCCAGCACCAGGATCTCGGACCGGAACGGGCCGATCTGCTTGGGCGGGAAGTTGACCACGGCGGCGACCTGCCGGCCCACCAGCTCTTCCGCGGTGTAGTGGTGGGTGACCTGGGCAGAACTCTTGCGCTCGCCGATCTCGGGACCGAAATCCACGTACAGCTTGTAGGCGGGCTTGCGCGCTTCGGGAAACGGCTCCACCCGGGTAATGGTGCCGACGCGCACGTCGACCTTCAGGAAATCGTCGTAGCTGATGTGGCCCATGATCTCCTTACCCCGCCCCACCCAACATGGATTCCCGCTTCCTTGACGAAGCGGACCCGGTAGGTCAGCGAGAACAGCAGGCGTGTTAGACAAGACCTTGGCGGCATGATCTACTGCACCGGAATACAACTTATCTCTGCCGCCCAACCGTCCAACAAGGTGGGACCGCCTGGGGAATATCTCAGACTATCAGCGACAAGGCGCCGGTAGCAAGGGAGAGCATCATGACAGCGGCAAGAATCCTCATTGTCGAGCACGAGCGGCCCGTGGCCACGCGCCTTGAACAAGAGCTGAAGACCGCGGGATACGCGTGCGCTTCGGTTCTGTCCGGACGGGAAGCAGTGGCGGCGGCGACGGAACGGCCGCCGGACCTGGCCCTGATCGACCTGGAACTGACAGGAGAACCGGACGGCGTCGAAACCGCCCTGCACTTGAGCGAAACGTTCGACACCCCGGTGCTGTACCTCAACGGCAATGCCGGACAAGCCCTGGAGCGGCGCTCCCTGGACAGCGATCCGGTCGGTTACGTGCTCAAGACGGCACCAGCGGGACAGCTCCATCTGCACGTCGAGACCGCCTTGCGCCTGCATGCCCGGCAACGACGGCAGCGGCGAGCGTCCGCGGCCATCGAATGGGCTACCGAGGCCATCGTCGTCACGGACAAGGGCGGGGGCGTCACGTTCATGAATACCGCCGCGGAGAACCTCACGGGCTGGTCCCGGCACGAGGCCATCGGCCGGTCCCTGAAGGAGATCTTTCACGGGACCGCGGGAGTTCTGCCGATTCAGTTCGAGACCGCGCAGCGCCTCCTCGTGGAGGGCGCCGACACCGCTCGCATGGGCGGCGACATGATACTCAGGACCCGGTCCGGGAAGGATGTGGCGGTCGACTACAATGTGGCGCCCGTCAAGGACCGAAACGGCCGTGCCGAAGGCACGGTGCTGGCGTTCCACAGGATCGACACGGAGCAGTTGGCACAGAGTGTTCGGGAAGAAGCCCGCGCGTGGCGCACCCTCATGGAAAGCACCAACGACGGTATCATCGTGATCGACGAGCGCGGGAACCCGGTCATGCGCAACACGAGCACGGAACGTATGCTGGGTTCGTACAGACCGGACTCCGGACCCGAGGACTGGAGCGAGCGTTACGGCGTCTTCAAGCTCGACGGAGTGACCCATTACCCTTCTCTCGATTTGCCGATCGCGCGCACCCTCCGCGGCGAGTCAACGGATGACGAGGAAATGATCCTGCGCAATCCGGCCAAACCGGAAGGCATCTACATCACCACCAGCGCCCGACCGCTTCTGGACGATTCCGGCAGAGTCAAGGGAGGCATGGCCGTGTTCCGCGACATCACGTCCATCAAGCGGTCGGAGGACGACTTGAGGCAGACGGTAGCGCGGCTGGAGAGCCAGACCCTCCTCATGGAATCCGTTTTCGACAGCATAAGCGACGGCGTAGTGGCCGCCGATTCCCACGGCAACTACCTCGTTGTCAACACCGCGACGAGACGGCTCGCCGAACTCATATCGCCCTTTGATATCAACGACCTCATGACGACGGGCATTGCCGAGTATCCGGCGGTCCTTGGGCTTTATCGTTTTGACAAGGAGACCCCCTTCCCCGCCGATGAGCTTCCGCTTTGGCGCGCCCTGCAGGGCGAGGCGTCGGATGACGTGGAGATATTCGTGCGCAACTCGAAGGTCCCCAACGGGGTTTATTTCAACTCCAGCGGAAGGCCCTTGCACGACGCGTCCAACTCCGTCAAGGGCGCCGTGGTGGTGTTTCGCGACGTGACCGAGCACATGCGCGCCCATGAAGCGCTGGCCCGCGCGTTCGCCCAGGGGCGGCTGGAGATCGTCGAAACGGTGCTCCACAACATCGGGAACGCCATCAACAGCGTGGCCATCGGCATCGGAACCGTACACGAACAACTGAAGGGGAACCGGTTCATACGCCGCCTTCAGGCGCTGGCCCACACCTTGAAGACGCACGAGCATGACTGGATCGATTACCTGAGAGACGATCCGAAAGGCCGCCAAGCGATGCCGTTTCTGTTCGCGCTTGCCAACGACTTCGGAGAGATGGAGACGCAGTTGGTGCAGACCGTCGAACGGGTTCAGGACAGAGTGGCGCACATCACCGACATCGTCCGGACGCAACAAGGCTTCGACAAGGACATGACGGTCCTCAAAGACCTGGACCTGGAAGAAACCATCAACGCCGCAATACAGGTCCTGCAGGACTCCATCCACAAGCGCGGCATCCGGCTTCTCGTCAATTGCGTGGGAGCGCCCCCGCAGGTTCGGATCCGTGAAAGCCAATTCCACCAGATGGTGGTCAACCTGGTGAAGAACTCCATCGAAGCCATCGACGAACTCACTCTGTCCGGTGCCTCGAACGAACCGCCGGAAATTCACATTCGGTCGTACGCCGAGGACGAGTTCCTGGTCATCGACGTCATCGACAATGGCGTCGGTATCGACCCGAAGGACCTGAAAGGCATCTTTGATTCGGGATACACCACCAAGAACACGGGCAGTGGGCTGGGGCTTCCATCGGGGGCGAGTTACGTCGCCAGCGTCGGCGGGAGTCTGGAGGCCCTGAGCGACGGCGTCGGAAAAGGAGCGACCCTGCGCGTGAGGCTTGGGTTGTCGTTCATCCAGCCGTAACGATCAGCAGGTCATTGAAGCACAATCGTGCTCTTGGCGAGTCTTGTTTCGCGGCAATGACGTTGGGCGTGACCTCTCCCCGTCAGACGTACTTGCTCACGTCCACCCGCTTCATGGCCTCTATCGGCACCTCGTTCTTGATGGGGAACTCGCCTTCCAGGGGGCGGGTGGCGTCCACCACGGCGACGCTGTCGCCGAGCCAGCCGCGGAAGTTCTGAACCTCGCGGATGACGTCGAGGTCACGGTCCCAGTGGGTGCGGGTGCCCACGGCCCACAACACGTCGCGCTCGTTGAACACGTCCACGTCGTCGTCCACCACCACGCAGAGCTTGAGGTTGGGCATGTCGGTGAAGGCCTGCATGGCAGCCTTCTTGGGCTCGTTGGGGAACTCCTTCTTGATGGAGATGTAGCAGATCACCCTGCCGCACCCCGAGTGCGGCAGGTGGATGGCCTTGATGCCCGGGATGTTGCGCTTGATGGAGTTGTAGACGCTGCCTTCCTTGGTGATGCCGCCCAGGTTCCAGTGGTCCTTCTGCCCCGCCCAGATGTCCTGGATCACGGCGTTCTTGCGATGCGTGACGGCGGTGACCTCGACGATGGGCACGTCCATGGTCACCTGGTAGTAGCGCAGCACCTCTCCGAAGGGGTTCTGGGAGCGGCGCACGTTGGGCGGCACCTCGCCCTCGATGATCATCTCGGCGTCCGCGGGCACGAGGAAGTCCTCGCCCCAGGTCACCGACGGTGTGAGCCGCAGCGGTTCGCGCATGAACGCCGCGGCACTCTGGTAGTCGTCGTTGCCGTAGGGGGTCATGCAGCAGGACGAGAAGTAGAACGCCGGGTGGTGCCCCATCACGATGATGACCGGCGCGCGCTGGTCCTTGGCCTCGTTCTCGCTGACAATGGCTTCCAGGTGGTGGTGCTTGTGGGCCGAGAAGCTCATGGTGCGGCCGTCGTAGTAGAGGTTCTTGGTGAAGGTGATGTCGTAGAAGGGGTCCGACTCCCCCTTCATCACGCAGGCCATGGTCCAGTAGGGACCCACGTCGAGGTCATGGTGCATGGGGATGGGATACTTGGCCAAGTCCACGTCGGAACTCCGGACCACCACCTCCCGGCACGGCGCGGCGTCGGGGGCGATCACCTCCGTGTCGCCCTTCTCCTTCTCCAGCCGCGACACCTCCAGGCTCAGCTCCATGTTGGACTCAAGGTCGCCCATGCCCATGCCGTCTGCACAGAACTGCCGGCTCACCCACGGGTTGTAGAAGAGCGGGAACGGCGAGGGCTTCCCCTCCAGCGTGGTGACGTTCTCGAACAGCACCATCTTCTCCAGCCCGCGGTCGTCGAGGTGCTTCAGGAAGGCGATGGTCTCGCACTTGTTGGGGTCGATGGGGTCTTTCACCCGGATCACGTCGCCGGGCCGCCTGCTCTCCTCTTCCGCGATGAATTCCTGGAGGTCTCTCATGGTCAATTCTCCCTGACTGGCAAGTTGCTACGGGTACAGGATGCTGTAGATACAGGACACTTAGACAATGCGGTGCGCGAGCGCAAGGTTTTCAGATCTTGGACAGAACGGATCCCATCCACTCCAGGTAGCTCTCGCTCCCCTCAACGATGGGGACCGCGATGATCTCGGGGACATCGTAGCCGTGGAGCGCCTGCACCTGCTCCTTGAGCCGGTCGAACAGGTCGGTGCGGGTCTTGACGATAAGAAGGTCCTCGGTGTCGCGCTCGACCCGGCCCTCCCAGGTGTAGGTGGACTCCACCCCCGGAATGCGGTTGACGCAGGCGGCAAGCTTTTCCCGCACCAGCGCGCCGGCCAGATCTTGCGCGTTTTCTCTGGATGCCGTGATGTAGACAACGATGAACTCATTCATTTCACTGGCCCCTAATCCCTTGAAACGGGTCTTCGAGCGTTCGTTTGCGCGCCCCACCTTTGTATGATTTATTTCGTGTCTGCATAGGCCGCGCTTGTCAATCCAGCCGCCTGCCGGATCCCCGCCAACGCGGGGGCACAGAGTCCGGAAACAACGCAATCCCGCAGACAGTTTTGAGAAGGGGGTAGAGACCCGAATGGAGAGCATCGATTTTGCCAAGGGCGGAGGCATCGTCCCGGTGGTGGTGCAGGACCACGAGACCCTGGACGTGCTCATGCTCGCCTACATGAACGAACAGGCTTTCAACCTCACCCGCGAGACCGGCAAGGCCCATTACTACAGCCGCTCCCGCGACAAGCTCTGGCTCAAGGGCGAGGAGTCGGGCCACTTCCAGGAGGTCAAGGACATCCTGGTGGACTGCGACAACGACACTCTGATCCTGAAGATCGTCCAGCAGGGCGGCGGCGCCTGTCACTTGGGCTACCGCACCTGCTTCTTCCGCCACGACGCCGGCGAGGACTGGGCGGTGTGCGCGGAGAAGGTCTTCAACCCCGAGGAGGTCTACAACAAGTGAAGCAACTCAAGCTGGGGCTTCCCAAGGGGAGCCTCGAGAAGTCCACCATCGAGCTGTTCCGCAAGTCGGGATGGAAGATTACCGGCATGGACCGCAGCTATTTCCCTTCCATCGACGACAAGTCCCTGAACTGCAGCGTCGTGCGCGCGCAGGAGATGTCCCGCTACGTGGAGGACGGGACCCTGGACGCCGGCATCACCGGCAAGGACTGGATCCAGGAGAACGACTCCGAGGTCGAGTACATCACCGAGCTGGTCTATGCCAAGACGAGCTTCCGGCCGACGCGCTGGGTGCTGGCCGTGCCCCACGACTCGCCGGTGCAGAAGATCGAGGACCTCAAGGGCAAGAAGGTCGCCACCGAGATGGTCAACTTCACCCGGCGGCTGTTCAAGGCGCATGACACGCCCGTCGACGTGGAGTTCTCCTGGGGCGCTACCGAGGCCAAGGCCGCCGAAGGCTTGGCCGACGCCATCGTCGAGGTGACCGAGACCGGCGGCACCATCCGCGCCCACGGCCTGCGCATCGTCACCGACCTGCTGGAGTCCGCACCCCAGCTCATCGCCAACAAGACCGCGTGGAAGGACTCGTGGAAACGCGCCAAGATCGAGCAGATCAGCACGCTGCTCCAGGGTGCCCTGGCCGCCGAGCACAAGGTCGGCATCAAGATGAACGTGAAGGAGGAGGACCTCCAGAAGATCGTCGACCTGATCCCGAGCCTCACCGCGCCCACCGTCGCGACGCTCTACGACACCCCCGCGCTGGGCGGCAAGAAGTGGTTCTCTGTGGAGAGCGTGATCGCCGAGGACGTGGTGCGCGAACTCATCCCCGAGCTCATGCGCAACGGCGCGGTAGGGATCCTCGAGTACCCGCTGAACAAGGTGATCTGAGCCCCTAGAACCCCTCCATCTGCCGGTCTTCCAGCTCTTCCTTCCCCTTGTCGTCGATGGAGTAGACGCCGTCTTCGGTGGAGATGAGCTCGGGGTCGTAGTAGAGCTTGGAGAGCTCGAGGGCATCCTCGTATTCCACCATGCTGATGGCGTCCCAGGGGCAGATCTTCTTGTCGAGGCGGTCCTCGGAGTCGGTGCCGATGAGCTGGAGCTCGCTTTTCTTGGGCTCCTGCTCCTTCTCCAGGAGCTTCTTGTTGGCGTCGTACATGCGATTGCCGTACTCGAAGTAGACTTGGCCGGTGTTCTTGTGCTCGTGGATCTTGGTGAGGTCGTCGCTGTAGCACATCTGGCAGCCGATGCACTTCTCGTTGTCGACCCACACCCGGTAGGGCTTGAGGCCGCCTCCGGGCATCTCCTCGTAGAGGAGGTTGATGCAGTCGTCCACCGGGCAGTGGACCTCGCACAGCGGCGCGCCGGCGCAACTGGTGCAGTTCTCGTTCATCACGGCCAGGAGCGCCGTGCCCTTGCGTTTCTTGGCTTCAGCCATCGACCTTCACCCTTCTTCTTGTCTTGTACCGGAAATAGAAGAACATACCCAAGACCAGCAGCAGGAACACCCAATAGTATCGTACCAGACCGACCACCGCCCATTCGAGCCAGTAGACAAAGTTTCCCGACTGTCCGCTGAGCCGGGTCAGGGCCTCCTGGGCCCCGGAATAGTCGCGCAACTCCTTGCGCACCCGCGCGAGCCCGTAGAGGGCGGCCTCATCCTTCGGCTGAAGAGCCAGGCTCCTTTCGAAGTCCGCCCCGGCGGCCGGCCACTTGCCTTGGTCCACGTATGCCCAACCGCGGTTGCTGGCCGCCTGGGCGAAGTCCGGTTTCAGTTCCAGGGCGCGCGAAAAGCTCGCAACGGCCTCCGCCAACTCGCCCTTGCGCTTGAGCGCCACGCCCAGGTTGTTGTGCGCCTCGGGCACATCGGGCTTGAGCGCGGTCACCTTGCGATAGGACGTGATGGCCGTCTCGACGTCGCCCGCAACCTCCATGTCGAGCCAGCCCAGCAGCGTCAACGCCTCGGCGTCGTCCGGTGCCAAGGCCACGGCCTTCCTCACGTGAGCCAAGGCCGTTTCCCGCTCACCGCGCTTGAGGGCCGCCAGACCCATGACCTGCAGGAGCTGCGGCTCCTCCGGGTACCGCTCAAGCAGCTTCTGGAACTTGTCCCAAGCATCCGTCAACTGGCCCGCGGCCAGTTCCTTCCGTCCCTCCCGCCACGACTCCTCGTCCACCAGGGCGGATCGGGCTTCTCCGTGAATGCTCAGTACCGCAACGAGGACCAGGACCGCCAAGGATCCCAAGCCTCGACATCTACTTCCACATCTGGTCAGAGATTTCGTCCTCTCGGCCCTCATCGATCAGCCTGTCGTTCTTGAGAGCCTGTTTCAGGCCGACCCAGGTAAAGAACAGGACGAGAATCAGCATGCCCACGATGGGAATGTTGTCGGGCTTGGTCACGATCTCCATGAAATAGTACCAACCGGACTGCTCTTCCATACGAAATGACCACCTTCAGCGGATTGAACCCTCTCCGGTACGCGCACGTTGTGGATTCCCGCTCCCCGATCGGTGTCGGGGACAAGCTTCGCGGGAATGACGGGGGAGAGGCTTCGAAGTACGGTAAGAGTTATTGGAAAATCACGTGCTTGTCAATGTACGGGCCGGTTTCGCCGCCACCCCGAACTCTCTGGCGGGAGACCTTCCCTTGGGTTATAGTTTGTCCTGCGTATGCGGGGCCTTGGCATCATCATCCTGGCCGCGGGCCAGGGCAAGCGGATGCGGTCCGCCGTGCCCAAGGTGCTGCACCCCCTGGGCGGCAGGCCGTTGCTGGCCCACGTGCTGGACGCGTGCACGGGGCTCGATCCCGAGGCGGTACGCGTGGTGGTGGGGCACGGGGACGAACGCATCCGCGAAGCCTTCCCGGCCATGGACCCCGGGGCCTGGGTGCTCCAGCCCCAACAGTTGGGCACGGGCCATGCGGCCCGGTGCGCCGTCGATGCTCTGGGAGATTTCCGCGGCGACCTCTTGATTCTCAACGGCGACGTGCCGCTACTGTCATGCCGGAGCCTTTCCGGCATGCTTGCGGCGCACCAGTCCGGCGGCCACGACCTCACCCTGGGCGTGGCGACGCTGCCGGACCCTTCAGGGTACGGACGCATCCTGCGCGGCCGCGGCGGCGACATCACCGGCGTGGTCGAGGAACGCGACGCCAGCGAGGCGCAGCGGGCCATCCGGGAGATCAACGTCGGCCTCTACCTGGCGCCGGCCGATTTCCTCCGCGCTGCCTTGGCGGCCCTCGACAACCGCAACCACCAGGGAGAATACTATCTGCCGGACATCGCCGGCTTCGCTGCCCGGATGGAGGCCCGAATCGGCAGCATGACCGTCGACGATCCGCGTGAATTCCGGGGCGTGAACAACAGAGAGGAGCTCGCCTGGATGGAAAAGACACTGCAAGCGGACATCAACCGCAAGTGGATGGAGCGCGGGGTGACCCTCAAGGACCCGGACAGCACCTACATCGACGCCGAGGCGGTCATCGGCGAGGACACGGTCATCGGACCCAACAGCCACCTGCTGGGCCGCACCGTGGTGGGCGCCGGCTGCCGCATCGACGGCAGCGCCTACCTCACCGACGTGCGTCTGGCGGACGCCGTCCACCTGCGCTTCTCGGTGGTGCTGGACGACTGCGACGTCGAGGAGGGAGTGAGCATCGGCCCGTTCGCGCACCTGCGCCCCGGCACCGTGCTCAAGCGCGACGTCCACATCGGCAACTTCGTGGAGGTGAAGAACTCATCGGTGGGAGAAGGGACCAAGGCCAGCCACCTGAGCTACATCGGCGACACCGATCTCGGACGGGAGTCCAACATCGGCGCGGGCACCATCACCTGCAACTACGACGGCTTCGCCAAGCACCGCACCACCATCGGCGACCGCGTGCAGGTGGGCAGCGACACCCAGCTCGTGGCCCCGGTGGCGGTGGGCGACGACGCCTACATCGGCGCCGGCTCCACCATCACCAAGGACGTGCCCGCCGGCGCCCTGGCCGTAAGCCGCACGCCCCAGCAGCACATGGAGGGGTGGGTGGCCGGGTTCCGCGCGAGAAAGAGCAAGTAGCGGGATGGCACCGACGCCAAAATGTGTCATTCTCGCGGAACGGGCCGTGTCAGAACTCATGAAGCAAAGGCCCCTCGAATCGTCATTCCCGCGGAAGCGGGAATCCAGGGGTAGGGCGGGGTAGCTGGGCCGTCCCATGTGTGGCATCGTCGGATATATCGGCGGGCGCGACGCCGCCCCGGTGCTCATCGACAGCCTGAGGAAGCTGGAATACCGGGGCTACGACTCCGCCGGCATCGCCGTGTTGAACGGCGGCGGAATCGAGCTGCGTCGCGCGGAAGGCAAGCTCGCCCGGCTCGAGGCGCTGCTCGCCAGTGCCCCCATCGACGGCCATGCCGGCATCGGCCACACCCGCTGGGCCACCCACGGCGGCCCGTCCGAGGCCAACGCCCACCCGCACCGGGCCGGCGACACGGTGGTGGTGCACAACGGCATCATCGAGAACTACCTGGAACTCAAGCAGTCCCTGCTCGGCCGCGGTGCGGCGCTGACCTCGGATACCGACACCGAGCTTGTTGCCCACCTGGTCGAGGAAAAGACCGCACGCGGGATGGATCTGCTCGACGCGGTCCGCGAGACCATCCGGGAGATCAACGGCTCCTACGCCCTGGTGTTCCTCAGCCAGCGCGACCCGCAACGGCTCATCGTCGCCAAGAACGCTTCGCCCATCGTCGTGGGCGCGGGCGACGGGGAGACCTTCATCGCCTCGGATATCCCGGCGCTGCTGGAGTACACCCGTGACATGGCCTTTATGGAAGACGGCGAGATCGCCGAGGTCCGGGCCGACGGGTTCCGCATCCTGGACTCGGAGCGGCGCGCGGTCGCCCGCCCCATCAGGCGGATCACCTGGGACGCGGTGGCCGCGCAGAAGGGCGGCTACCGCCACTTCATGCTGAAGGAGATCCACGAGCAGCCCCAGGCCGTCACCGACACCCTGCGCGGGCGCATCGCCCTGGAATCCGGCGCGGTCGACGTGGCCGAGCTGAACCTCACCGAGGACCAGTTGGCGCGCACGCGCAAGATCCACCTCGTGGGCTGCGGCACCGCGTGGCACGCGGCATTGGTGGGCAAGTTCCTGATCGAGGAGCTGGCGCGGATCCCGGCCGAGGTGGACTACGGCTCGGAGTTTCGCCACCGCACTCCGCTTCTGGGAGCGGATTCGCTGCTCGTGCCGGTGAGCCAGTCCGGGGAGACCGCCGACACGCTGGCGGCCCTGGGGGTGGGCCGGCGGCAGGGCGCCCGCACCGTGTCCGTCTGCAACGTGGTGGACTCGTCCCTGGCGCGGAAGTCCGACGGCGTCTTCTACACCCACGCCGGCCCGGAAATCAGCGTGGCCAGCACCAAGGCCTTCACCACCCAGCTCACCGCGCTCTACCTCCTGGCCGTCCGGCTGGGGCGCCTCAACGGCCGGATCCCGCCCGACGCGGCGACGCGCCTGCTCGAAGACGCCATGCGGCTGCCCGGCTGGATCGAGGCGGCGCTCAAACTGGAGGATTCCATCCATACACTGGCACACGGACTGAGCCATGCCGACAACGTCCTCTACCTGGGCCGGGGCATCAATTACCCCATCGCCCTGGAAGGCGCCCTCAAGCTGAAGGAGATCTCCTACATCCACGCCGAAGGATATCCCGCAGGCGAGATGAAGCACGGCCCCATCGCCCTCATCGACGAAGATATGCCCGTGGTGATGCTTCTACCCAACGACCACTACTACCCGAAGACGTTGGGCAACCTGAAGGAGGTGGAAGCACGGGGCGGCAACGTCGTCATCGTCACCGACGAACCCGATGAGAGCCTGGCTCCGGAGTTCACGCTTGCGGTCCCCAAGGTGCCCTACCACCTGGCGCCGGTGGTGCTGACCATTCCCATGCAACTCCTCGCCTACCACATCGCGGTACACCGCGGCACCGACGTGGACCAGCCGCGCAACCTCGCCAAGAGCGTGACCGTGGAATAGCAGGACGGTGAGTGACGGAAACTAACGGCCAGCCTTGAAGCCCTTGGCCACCACGTAGATCTCCGACGAGCCCTTGCGCGTGGCCGCGGACCGAACCCGTTGCACGGTCTGAAAGCGGCCCGTCATCTCCTTCAGGAGGGCCTCCAAATCCACGCCGGTGAAGGTCTTGAACAGGAATACGCCGCGCGGATTCAGCACCACACGGGCGATGTCGAAGGCTCCGCGGGTGAGTTCCAACGCGCGTTGGTGATCGGCGTCACGGATGCCGGACAACCGCGGCGCCATGTCCGAGAGGACACAGTCCACGGCCCCTTCCGCCAACGCTCGGATGCGTTCCGCCGCCTCCGGAGCCAGCACGTCCAGCTCGAAAGCGTTGACGTGCTTCCCGGACAGGGGTTGGATGGGCTGCAAGTCAAAGCCCAGCACCCGCCCGCGCGGGCCGGCAAGCTCGGCTGCCACCTGGAGCCACCCGCCGGGCGCCGCGCCCAGATCCACCACCACCTGCCCCGCCCGGATCAGCCGGAACCGTTGACTGATCTCCAACAGCTTGTACGCCGCACGCGAGCGATAGCCCTCGCGCTTCGCCTTGCGGAAGAACCCGTCCTGAGGTCGGTAGGACATGCTTCAGACTACCAAGCAGTTCCTTGTTTGCTGATCAACGATACCACAATAGTAATGCAAGGCGACCGCCCAAACTTGACAACACGGGTCCTTGGTGATAATCGCCGGGCATTATGTCCAAGCGCATGCTTCTGACCGTTGCCTTCTGTGTGTCGGTGCTGGCCATGAGTTCCTCGTCATGGGTCAACCCAGCACACGCCATTGACTTAAGTTCCGGTGATGTCGAGGCGAGCTTGGACACTACCCTCTCCTACGGCGTGGCCGTCCGGGTCCAGAAGCAGGACAAGGCCCTGACCGAAAAGATCAACGACAACGACGGGAACCTCAACTACGACCGTGGCGTCATCAGCAACGCCGTCAAGTTCACCAGCGATCTCGACATCGGTTACCAGAACATGGGGCTGTTCCTGAGGGCTACGGGGTTCTTCGATCACGAGAACGAAAATCACGATGGACTGACCGACGAAGCAAAGAAGCACGTCGCGAAAGACATCGATCTGCTTGACGCTTACGTGTCCGCCACCTTTGATTTCGGCGACGTCGCGGCGGACGTGCGGCTGGGCAATCATGTGCTCAACTGGGGTGAGAGCACGTTCATCCAGAACGGCATCAACGCCGTCAATCCCTTCGACGTGAGCAACCTCCGGGTTCCGGGGGCGGAGTTGCGCGAGGCGCTGGTGGCGGTCCCACTGGTATCCACGGTCATGGAGTTGCCCAACAACTTCTCCCTGGAGGGTTTCTACCAACTCGCTTGGGACAAGACCGAGATCGATCCGTTGGGGACCTACTTCTCCACGACCGACTACGTGGGACCCGGCGCCACGCGGGCGTTCCTCAACGACCCGGCCCTCAACATGGCCCTGGAGGCCAATCCCGACCCCAACGCTCCTCGCCTGGGTGACGACCCCAACTTCCTGTCGGTGAGGCGTGGTCCGGACCGCAACCCGGGCGACACCGGACAGTGGGGTGTCGCGATGCGCTACCTCGCCGAGGGCCTGAACAACACTGAGTTCGGCGTGTACTTCATGAACTACCACAGCCGCCTGCCAACGGTTCGTGCCCACACCGGCACGGCACAAGGCGCGTTTGCGGGCTTAGGAGCCGTGCAAACGAGGGCGGCCGCCATTGGCGAGGGGCTTGTCCGGGGGATTGTCCCAACGCTCGTCCCGACGCTTGTCCCAAAATACCTTCAGCAGGGTCTGTCCCAGCAAGATGCCGTCGCTGCCGCAACACGGGAGGCAACGGAGCTGGCATCGGCGCAGGCAGCAATGATCGCCCCTCAACTGGCCGTACCGTACGGCGTAGACGCGTACGTGCGTACCGGTAACTATTTCATCGAGTACCCGGAAGACATCCAACTCTACGGCGTGAGCTTCAATACGCAACTCGGCACCTCCGGCTGGGCGTTGCAGGGAGAGTACTCCCTTCGTCAGGATGTACCGCTGCAGATCCTGGAGGCGGCGCTCATAGCATCGGGGCTCGCACCATTTACCGGTTGTCTGGGCTGGCCGGCAGAAAGGGGCGGGCCAGGTGCCTGCGTCGCGACCGGCGGTTTTCCAGGCTCTGCCGGCTTCGATGCCGATGTTGACGGCTTCATCCGGCGCAAGATGAGTCAGGTTCAGGCCACGGCGACCAAGGTTTTCGGTCCCATGCTGGGAGCGGACGCGGTGATTTTTCTCACGGAGGCGGCCCTCCAGTACGTCCACGACCTTCCGGCCACCCCTCTCGAAAGCACGGCCGAGGCCGAGGGCCCCGGCATTCCAACCCCGGCGGACTCCACGTCTTTCGGCTACCGGATAGCCGCGCGGCTCGACTACAACAACGCCATCGGCTCGGCCAACCTGTTCCCGTATGTGCAGTGGCAGCAGGACCTCAAGGGCAACAGTCCCCAACCCGTCGGCCAGTTCCTCGAAGGCCGGACAGCGTTGACCGTTGGTCTGAGAGTCAGCTACCTCGCCAGTTGGGAAGGCAACGTGAGCTACACACAGTACGCGGGCGGCAAGAGCGAGATCCGGGACCGTGACTTCGTGACCGCCACCGTCAAGTACTCTTTCTGAACGCCATGAACACGAAAGCGCTCGCTCTTGGAATCGCCGCCGTCGCGACCTTGGTATCGGCTCTGGCCGCCCCGGTTTCCGCGGAGCTTTCCGCGGACGATGTCGCTCGCCTCGGCAAGGATCTGACCCCGCTCGGGGCGGAACGGGCCGGCAATGCCGACGGCACCATCCCCGAGTGGACCGGCGGCATCACCAAACCCCCGGCCGGCTACAAGCTCGGCGACCACCATCCGGACCCCTACGGCGGCGACAAGCCGCTCTACGTCATCGACCAGTCCAACCTGGACCAGTATCGCGACAAGCTCTCCACCGGACACCAGCGGATGCTTGAGCTCTACCCGAGCTTCAAGCTGAACGTGTACCCGACCCGGCGTAGCGCCTCGGCGCCGCAGCGCATCTATGACGCCACCCAGAAGATCGCCGCGGTCGCGAAGCTCGTGGACAACGGCAACGGCGTCGACGGCGCGGTCATCGGCATCCCCTTCCCCATTCCCAAGGACGGGCAGGAGGTGATCTGGAACCATCTCCTGCGCTATCGGGGCGAGACCGTGTCCTGCACGCTCGGCCAGGCAGCGGTCACCCGAGGCGGCAACTACACGCTGGTCAAGTACGCGGTGGACGTCAACGTGCGCTACTCGCTGCCGGGCATGACCGTGGAAAAGCTCGGCAACACCATGATCCTGTTCAAGCAGCGGGTGACGGCGCCCGCGCGACTGGCGGGAGACATCGTGCTGGTGCACGAGACCATGAACCAGGCGCGGGAGCCGCGCAGCGCATGGACCTACAACCCCGGCCAGCGCCGGGTGCGCCGCGCCCCCAACATCGCCTACGACAACCCCGGCACCACCTCGGACGGGCTGCGCACCGCGGACCAGTTCGACATGTTCAACGGCGCCATCGACCGCTACGACTGGAAACTCCTGGGCAAGCGCGAGATGTACGTGCCCTACAACGCCTACCGGGCGCACAGCGACAAGCTTTCCTTCGACGACATCATCCGGCCGCTGCACGTCAACCCGGAGCACATGCGCTACGAACTGCACCGGGTGTGGATCGTGGACGCCACGCTCAAGGAGGGCGCGAGCCACCTCTACAAGCGCCGGACCTTCTACATCGACGAAGACTCCTGGCAGGTGCTGATGGTGGACGTCTACGACAACCGCGACCAGCTCTGGCGCGTCTCCGAGGGCCACGTCATCAACTTCTATGAGAAGCCGCTGATCTGGCCGACCCTGGAGATCCACCACGACCTTCAGGCCGGCCGCTACCTCGCCCTCGGACTCGACAACGAGTTCCGCATGTGCACCTACGACATCACGTTCAAGGACAGGGACTTCAACCCATCGTCCCTGCGCCGCGCGGGGAGGCGGTGAGACCGGCGGCCGGAGGACCCTCCCAGACCATACAGATGCGTCATTCCCGCGGAACAGGCTGCGTCAAAAACTCATGAGGCAACGGCCCCCCGAATCGTCATTCCCGCGGAGGCGGGAATCCAGGGGGGGAGAGGGGCAAAACGGCGTGGTTCCCCGCCTCACCCCGCCAGGAATACCGCCACCGCGGGAATGACGATTCGGGGGGCCGTTGCCTCATGAGTTTTTTACGCAGCCTGTTCCGCGGGA
>JAJDXX010000123.1 GCA_022823055.1 Candidatus Binatia bacterium
GGGATCTCCGCCATGGTGCTGCATCATCTGCTCCAATACCATTGGCCCGGCAACGTGCGTGAAGTCGACAACGTGATCGGGCGCGCCGTTCTGGTGGAACGGACCGAAGTGTTACAGCCGGAAAGCCTGCCGAGCCACATCCTGCGGAACGCCACGAATCCCATGACGCCCGCGCCGGTCCTGTCGTTGGCCGAGGTTGAGCGTCGGGCTTTCACCCGGGCGCTCGCCGAAGCCCTCGATGCCACCGGAAACAACATCAGCATGGCGGCCCGACTCTTGGACATCGACCGGGTGACGCTGCACCGAAAGTTGAAACGATACGGCTTGGTTGCCAAGACTTGACGGCCTTCCGCCGTGGTAGTATGAAATAATAATGTTTTAAAGACGACGTGTTACAACCGTGCAACAGCCCAGAAACTTAACGGGTATGTCAGTAAATTCAAATAGTTAGAGGGCTGCAGTGAATCCGGACGAGCTAATCTTCGGAGTTTTCTCCAATAGTCAGTGTCGGATTTGCCACACATCAAGTTCCGGTGATCGCGATACGGATTGGGGCAAGCCCTTGTTTTTGCTGGATGTTGTGCCGTGTGTCTACACTTGGCATGATTTCTGCTTGTAAGACTATGAGTCAGGCTTCAGGGCCGAAAGGGACAACCGCCGGGCAGAAAGGGGGGATCAAGTTGCCGATTCGCGACTTGACATCATGGGCAGGGCTCGTGAGGGGGGTGTCGGCATTCGTCTTCTGCCGGCGCGCCTCGGTCGCGGTGGAGAGCGTCGCCTACGTCGCCTTTGTGGTCGCCATGACGGGCACCGCGTTCGAGATCGTGAAGTCGTTCAACGTCGGCGACACTCTTGAGCGCGCGGCCTACGCGGTTGCGCGGGACCATGTGCTGCACAACGCGATGCCGGGCGACAACGCCGCGTTGATTGCCCGGGCCAGAGACGCCATAAGGGAAGAGGCAGGAGGCGCGCTGAATCCCGATGCGGTCGACATCGAGTTCAAGGTTTACCTGAATCCGTCCAAGATGTTGAATGACGAGGTGTCAACCGGCAAGCACGCGGGCATCGGCGGTGGGCCGGGGGACATGGTCGTGGTTCGGTTGAGCTACAAGACCACCACGGGGTTTGCGTGGCTGCGGCGGCAGTTGGGACTGAACGACGGTGACGAACTCGGCTTCGGCGCCTTGGCGGTGGCGCGTAACGAACTGGCGTTGCCCGTGAGCTCGGGTTCCGGCGGCCAGTTGGGAAGCCCGTGAACGCCATGAAACGAATCTTGCCTGCAGGGGTTTTCGCAACTCTCTCCTCCTGGTTGCGGAACACGAGAGCGTCGGTGAGCGTCGAGTTTGTCGCCGGAGCGGTGCTCCTTCTCACGATGACGATGGGTACGCTGGATGTCTACCGGCTGATGGATGCAAGCTCGTTGAGCGCAAACGCCGCGAAAACAATGGCGGATTACATGTGGTTGTCGAACTCCCCGAAGTCGCAGCATCTGGAGGACTTGGCGAAGTACGCGCACCGGAAGCAGATTGCGGTCCCGTCGCATGCCGCCTTCGTCGTGTCCGCCTTCACGCAACCTGCGGGGGCGGGCGCTTCACCCGACAAGTCGTGGGACCACCGGATCCTTGTGGCCCCCGATGGAGAAACGCCGTCGCCGCTGGCCGATGTTTGCGGCTCGCGCAGCTTGATCGGAACGGGGGGGGGGCTCCCCGCGGGCTTCACGATGGCCGCCGGCGAGGAGATCATCGTCGTGGAGGTGTGCGTGAAGGTGTCGTCGGGGGCATTGTTGAGTGGCGGAGTATTGGACACCGTGGGTCTCCCGTCAGTGTTCTACGAGTACAGGATCGTGCCGGTGCGTGACTTCATGCCGGCGAAGCCGGTGTGAGTATTGAGGTTGACGCAATGAAGAACAGCTCACAGGTTCTCGCCGGCCGGCTTCGGTTTCTCCGTGATGCCTCCGCCGCGGTCGGGCTCGCCTCCGTGATGCTCGGCTCCGTGGTCCTGGTCGGCGTGGGTGTGCTCGGCGACACGGTGTGGCTGTCCCGCCAGCAGAACATGCTGGAGGATGCGGTCGCCGCGGCGGGTGTCGCGGCTTTCAAGGAGTTGGGCAACCTCAATCCCAGCGACACGGACGAAGACCAGAAGAAACAACTCGAGAAAATCATCAAGCGGTACGTCCTGGTCAACGTGCCAGATCTCTATCGCGACTCGGTAGAGAAGTCCCTGAAGGTCGGATTCAGGAAAAGAAAGACTACCTCCAACGGCAACGAAAAAGAGGCCGTAGACCTGCAGGTCAAGGCAAAGAGGGGCGGGGCAAGCCCCTTCATCGGGGTTGGCAAGGATGACGTGATCCAGGCCACGATCTCGGTCGAGCGGGCCATTGTTCCCGTCGACGTGGTGCTGGCGTTCGACACCAGCGCCGGCAACAGCAACAAACGGCTGGAGGGCATCCGGGTAGCGGCGCGCACGCTCATCAATGCCCTGTACGTCGCGGGTGGGAAGCACGTTTCCATGGGTTTGGTCCCCTACAGTGCCGCTACCGTCAATATAGGTACCCAACGAACAGGTTGGATCAAGCCGAACGATATCGGAATGGGGCACAAGAAAGCCCCGCCCGATTCGAAATATGCCCAGCCCCTTTACCAACCTGGCGGCCTCTTTGGCAACCGCTTCAGTGCCCTTTGGGGAGGGTGTGTCGAGCACCGCGTGAAGCCCGGCGGTATGGACCGCTTCGATCTGTCCCTCGCGACGCACGACGTCGAGAAATTCGCGTCCTACTATTATCCCTACGACCCTGATGAGATCGCGAGTCCTTGGGCAGCGGGGCAGGGACCGCAAATGGGCTGCCCGGGAAGCGTCATCGTACAGCTTACCTCCGACCGCAGCTCCATCGAGCAGGAAGTCGACGCCTTGCACCTGAACGGCGTTGGCGGGATAGGTTATCCTGCCGGCGGCGGCATGATCCACTTGGGTGTCGTATGGGGCAGGAGGGTGCTGGCGCCCAGTTGGCAAACCGCATGGGGGTTGCCCCAGTCAACCGCAGGGGAGCGAAGGAAAGTCCTGGTGCTGCTTTCGTCTGCGGTCAGAGATACCATGTGGGAAGGCGCATACTCTGCCTACGGCAGACCGGGACCGGGACCCGAAGAGAACGGTCACCTGGATGGGGATCCTCTGGATGGCGTAGTCGCACAGTCGGCCGTGCTTAACAAACTCGACGGTGTCACCAAGGAAAACTGCTCGCTGGGCAGGAAGGAAGGTACCACCATATTCGCGGTCCTGGCAATGGCCCGAGGACACCGGGCGACAAGGGAGGCTGCCGTCAAGGTACTGAAGGAATGCACCGGGTCCCCGGGCAATGTCTTCGAGGCCGATGACAAGGCTGAAATTGTGGATGTATTCACGAGGATCGGCAAGAGAATCGGGACGACGCGACGGGTGAAGCCGCCGCCCGGCGATATTTGATTCGAGCTTCAAGTCAGGATCGAGTAAAACTGAACTTTGAACTTTAGGTCAGCAAAAAGAATGAAGGAGCAAGATATGATTCCTCGATTGGCTCAGTATTTTCGCAGCCGGAGCGCCGTCTCGGCGCTGGAGTACGCTGCGATTGTCGGCATTCTGGTAGTCGGATTGGCTACCGCCATCGGCCTTTTTAGAGATGAGATCACAAGCTACCTGACCACCGTACAAGGCAAGATATCGACCATGACCTAAAACGCGTTCAGGTCGTCGCACGACTTCGTTCCTATGTACGGTATCATGCGTCGCGGGCTCTTCGGCATGACTGTCCGGCGGAGTTTGTTGGCCACCATCGCCGTGGTGCTGCTGGCCATGGCGGCGGATCTCAACGCGCAAGATGTCCCCGACGAGTTGTTGTTGACCGTCGAGGCCGGGCAGAGCCGGACGCTGCGGCTTGACCGTCCCTCAGCCGCCGTGTCCGTCTCCGATCCGGCCATAGCGGACGTGCAGGTTGTATCGACCGATCTGATATTGGTCTACGGCAAGGCCGGAGGCCGGACATCGCTGGTGGCGCTCGGAAGCGACGGCGGCCTTATCGGACGGTGGAGGGTGACCGTAACGGTCGGGTTGGCGGGGGTCCGGTCCGCGTTATCGGAAGACGCGGAACTCCGGGACGTGGAGGTTCGTCCGTGGCGCCACGGGGTCGAGCTCTCCGGCGTGGTGGCGTCAGCCGCAGTGGTGGAACGGGCCTTGCAGTTGGCGCGGGCGTCTTTGCCCGAGAAGTCCCTGGTGGTCAACCGCCTGTCCATTGCAAGTCCGCAACAGGTCAATCTCGAGGTGCAGATCGCGGAAGTTCAGCGTAGCGTGAGCGAGTCGCTCGGCATCAACTGGCAAGCGATGGGCACGCGCGGGGACGGGGTGTTCGGCATGCGCGTGGGACATCTTCTTCCGGTCTCGCCGGGCGACCTAGCCAACAACTTTCCCGGCGCCTCGCTGCAGGGCGGACAGGCGTCCTCCCTGTTCGGCTCCTATACCTCGCCCACCGGTTCCGCCTCGGTACGGAGCCTGATAGACGCTCTCGCGACCGCAGGGCTCGCCACGGTGCTGGCCCGCCCCAACGTGACCGCTGTCTCGGGCCAGACCGCGAGCTTCTTCTCCGGCGGCGAGTATCCGCTGCCGAGTGGATTCGAAGCCGGCCAACTGTCGTTCGAATACAAGAAATATGGCGTCTTGCTCGACTTCGTGCCCACGGTGATCGACAGCGACCGGATCTCGCTTACCGTCCGCCCGGAAGTGTCCCAACGCGTGGGCACGGACGCCCTGAAGATATTCGATACCGAGATACCGGTCATAGATGTGCGGCGGGCCGAGACCACCATCGAAGTGGGGGACGGTGAATCCATCGTGATCGCGGGGCTCTACCGCAATCAGAGCGACACCACCGAAGCCGGTTTGCCCGGGCTCAAGGATGTGCCGGCACTGGGACTGTTGTTCGGCAACCGGACGGTAAGGTCCAACTCGACCGAGCTCATTGTCGTGGTCACGGCGCGCCTGATCTCCCCGGCCGACAGGAACTTCAGGGGCGCCGCGCAACGGGTCTTGAGTCGCCGCGTCCAGGGATACCACTACTGAATCGTGCCGGCGTCCACCGGGCGAAGTCGAAGGACGCCCATTCCAAACGGAACCCCGCGGATGCGGTTCGCTGGAATTCACCGGGAGAAAATGCAATGTGCGCCTGTCCACGAATCCTGCGAGTGGCCCTTTGTCTGGCCGCCGCAGGTTGGATGGCGGCGGGTTGTGCCCGCTCGCCCATCGACGCCGAACGCGCCGCCTTCGTCGCCCCGGCGAGAACGGCCGCGCGTTCGGCGGCCCGCGCGCGGCTTCTGCTTGCCGAGGACCAGGCCCGCCACGGGTTGAGTGTGGCAGAGGGCGCGGCTCAGCGGCCCACGCCTTTCCACGGCACGGTCCGTGAAGCCTACCTGCGATGGCTCAGAGGGGAAGTGAAGCCGTTGGCCGGATCCGGCACTGGCGATGGCGACAAGTAGGGTGTAGGATCGAATCGAGCAATGGAATCGGCGAGCGAGCACATTTGCGCATTCGCGGGAGATGCCCGCACCGAGGCGCTCCTGTCCGATGCGTTGGGGGACAAGGGCGCGACGGTCCACCGCGGCGACATGGGCGCCGTCATCAAGCATTTGACCGGAGCGCCTTCGCCGAAGGTGGTGATCGTCGACCTGGACGGCAGCCCGTTCCCCGCCGGACGCATACACGAGTTGGCCGGAGTCTGCGAGTTCGGTACCAAGGTCATCGCGGTCGGCTCCAACGACACTGCCCGCCTTGCCCGTGAGTTGCTCGCCGCCGGCGTCAGCGACTACCTTCCCAAACCGGTTTCCGTGCGCGAGATTCGCGAGGCCGTCGGCGTGGCCCTGGACGGCGACATCGGTCAGGCCAGGATGCATGCCGGGCGCGTGATCGCCTTCCGGGGGTGCGGCGGCGGGTGCGGCGCCACGACCCTGGCGGCGTTGACCGTGCGTGCTTCGGCGGCTCGGGGGAGCTACGTCTCGGCGCTCGATCTCGACCGTGTGTTCGGCGCCCTGCCGTGGATGCTCGATGTCGAGCCGACCGCGGGGCTGGCTGAGTTGCTCGACGCGGTCGCCACCGGCGGGGTTGTCAGTATGGAGATGCTCGAGGCGGTGAGCGCGTCCGACGGCCCGCGGATATCGGTTTTCGGCTACCGCGCGGGTGAAGGGGTGCCGCCGGAGCCCAAGCCGGACGCGGTGCAGTGGTTGACCGAGCGTCTCGCCAATCGGTCGCATCTGGTGGTGGTGGACGGAATGCTGGATGCCGATACGTTTTTCTCGGTGCTTCGGAACGCGGATGAGCGGGTGCTTGTCTACGAACCGACCCTAGTGAGCCTCAGCCGGTTGACGCATACCCTGATGCTGATGGGCGAGGGAAGGGAAGTCGTTCTGGTGGAGAACCACACGAGAGGAACGAAGCGCGCGCTTTCTTCCAGCCAGATTCGTGATGCGTTGGCGGGCCGCCAGCCGGACGTCGTCATTCCGTTCGAGGCGAAGCTTCCCGCGGCCACGAACCGGGGAAATCCGTCTGAATTCCTGGGAAAGCAGTATCGCGCGGTCCTGGACAAGCTCATCGACAAGCTGACGCGGCGCACGATCTCGCTGGCGGAGCCCCCCCCGGGTACATTCACTTTTACAGGCTCGCGATAGAGGAATTCGCTTGACGAGGAGAGATCCGCAATGGCGTTGAGAGCTTTTGGTCGCCGCCCCAAGGCGAGCGTGGAAGACAAGGCCGACGCGGTGGAGGCCACGCCCACTCCGGCGCCGGCCCAGACGCCCACGCGCCTGCAGACCCCGGACGCGACCATCGCCGCGATCGCGGCGAAGATTCATCCTGTCGTCACCAGGGCCATCGACATGACCGAAGCCGGGAAGCTCAACCCGGACGAGTTGGCGACGCAGCTTCAGGCGTTTCTCGATCGGGAAGGGACCGAGGAGACGCAGTCGCTGACCCCGTTCGACCGGCGGCGGGTGGTCGCCGCCCTGATCAACGATATCAAGGGCCTGGGGCCGCTTGAGCCGTTGTTCCAGGATCCCAGCGTCTCCGACATTCTGGTCAACGGCCTGCGCTCGGTCTACGTGGAGCGCCGCGGCAAGCTGACCCAGGTGGACATCAAGTTCCGCGACGGCCAGCACCTGCTGCGCATCGCCCAACGCATCGCCGGCTGGGTCGGGCGACGGGTGGACGAGTCGAGTCCCATGGCGGATCTCAGGCTCCCGGACGGCAGCCGCGTCAACATCATCATACCGCCGCTGGCCATCGACGGCCCCAGCATTTCGATCCGGCGCTTCCTTCTCACCGGCTTGACCCTGCAGGATCTGGCGACCCAGGAAATGCTGTCGTCGCCCATGGCCGCGCTGCTCCGGGTCTGTGTCCAGGCGCGCCTGAACATACTCATTTCCGGCGGCACCGGGGCCGGCAAGACCACGTTGATGAACACCCTGACCAGCGAGATCAGTCCGGACGAGCGGCTGGTCACCATCGAGGACGCCGCTGAACTGCAGGTGCAGCAGCCGCACGTGGTGCGTCTGGAGACGCGCACCATGAGCGCCGAGGGGACCGGAGAAGTGTCGATGCGGGCATTGGTCATCAACGCGCTCCGGATGCGGCCCGATCGCATCATCGTCGGCGAGGTACGGGGCGCCGAAGCCATGGAGATGCTGCAGGCCATGAACACCGGGCATCCGGGCTCCATGTCCACGATCCATGCCAACAGTCCGCGCGACGCCCTGATACGGCTGGAGAACATGCTCTTGATGGGCACGGCCGAAATGCCTCTCGCCGTCATTCGACAGCAGGTGGCGTCGGGCCTCAATCTCGTGGTGCAGGTGGAGAGGATCCCTTCCGGGAGACGCTGCATCACCAGCATCACCGACGTGGCGGGGATGGAACACGACGTCGTTCTCACCGAGGAGATGTGGCGTCTCGAGCGCGGCGAGTCGGGGGAAGTCTTCGAGAACAGCGGCCGGCAGCCCTCGTGGGTGGCCGCGGTGGACCGCGCGGGTCTGCGCGCCGAGTTGCAGGAGGCGCTCGAGGCCGGACGCGCCGAGATGGCGAGGTGACTTCATGTGGACGGCTTGGAGCGTGGCGGGAGCGTTTCTTGCGGCCGTGGTGTGCCTTGGCCTGTGGCTCAGGGCACGGGTCGCCGACAAGGCGCTTGAGCGGCGGCTGCGCCGGGTGGCGGGGGTGCTCGCTGGCGAGCTGGGCGAAGACTCGGCGGAGGGTCACGCCAATGAAGTCAAGGTGAGCGTGTTCCGCGCCCTGCCGGACAGATCGAGGTGGCGCAAGTCCCTCGAAGATCGATTCTGCATGCTCGAAGGCCGTGACCCGCTTCCCAAGGCCGCCGCCGTGGGCCTGTCGGCCGGCATTCTGGCGATCGTGGTTGCTTACGCCATGCAGTTCGGTCTATTGACATTTCTCATGGCGCCTGCCGCTGGGGTCGGGGGGGGGTGGGTGTTTCTTTCGCTCTGGGATGCGCGGGTTCGCGCCGAATTCGTCAAGCAATTCCCCGAGATCGCGGATCAGATCGTGCGTCTGGCCCGCGCCGGGCTGCCCGCGCTGGAAGCCATCGCCGAGGTGGCCAGGACGGTGCCGGAGCCTGCCAGGCATATCCTGCAGCAGATCTCGGACGAGTTGTCGTCGGGGCTGGATCCGGAGACGGTGCTGCGCGACGCCGCGACCCACATCCGCGTTTCGGAATTCACCCTGTTCACGGCCGCGCTCGCACTGCAGCGAACCACCGGCGGCAGCATCGCGGTCACCATCGGCCATCTCGCCGCCACCGTGCGCGCGCGCATGGAGGTGCAAGCCAAGGCTTACGCCTCCACATCGCAGACGCGCACGACACTCTGGGTGCTGGCGGCGGTTCCCGTGGTGAGCCTGCTTGGCCAGGCCTTCAGCAACCCGGGTGCGGTCAGCATACTGTTCGAGACCGAGGAGGGCGGGACGCTGTTGCGCTGGGGGGTCGGGCTGATCGTGGTCGGTCTGCTGGCCGCCCGCGGCATTGCCGCCCGGTTCCTGCGATGACGTCCTCGCCGTATGTGGTCTGGGGGTTGGGCCTCGCCTTGGTGGCTTCTTTGGCCTTGCTGGCGGCGTCCATCCGTTTTCTGTTCCGTGACAGCCGCAGGGCCGTGGTCCTCGACAGGCGCCTGAAGGCGGTGCGAAAGCAGGCGCTGTCCATATACGGAGGAATGGATACGGGGCTGGAGGGTCGCCCCGGAAGCGCCATTTCTCTTCCGATGCTGTCCGTGTTTGCGGCGACCGCGTTTCGGGTGGTCGCCACGGTGGTGCCGATCGAAGCCTCCGAGCGCGCGAAGATCGGGAACCTGATGGTGCAGGCGGGTGTCCAGCACCGGGATGCGCTTGCGTTCTTCCTGTCGCTCAAGCTGATCCTGATGTTGACCGCGGGGGCAGGCGCCGGGGTCATGGCGTGGCGCATGGAATTGTTCGGTGGGCACGCCCTGATGGTCGGCATCGCCGCGATGGCAGGATTCGTCATCGGCGGGGTCTTGCCCGAGGCGGGGTTGCGGCGGCTGCTCGCTCGACGGAAGGTCAACCTGTCGCGCGCACTCCCGGACGCGCTCGACCTCATGGTGCTGTGCGTCGAGGCCGGCTACACGTTCGAACGCGCTCTCGCTATGGTCTCGCGGGAACTCCAGCCTATCGCCCCGGACCTCGCTCGGGAGCTGGCGTCCGTGGAGGCGGACTTGCGCGTGGGCGCGGAGAGGAAAGTGGTGCTGCAGGAACTCTGCGACCGCACCGAAACCGAGGGCATACGCGATTTCGCCATGACGATCATCCAGGCCGAACGCTTCGGCACCCCCATCGGTCAGTCCATCCAGAACATTGCCTTGGCCGAACGGACACAACGCGCCGCCCGCATCGAAGCCCAGGCGGGACGCCTGCCTGTCATCATGAGCCTGCCGATGCTCCTTTTCGTGGTCCCCGGCATCCTCGTCCTGCTTGGCGGTCCTGCCTTCATGCAAGCGTTCAAGGCAATCGGTGGATTGGGATGAGGCCCCCCTGAGGATCTCCTGATCCCCACGGGCGCGAAGCCACCCGGTCCGACTCGACCACAAGCCTCTCGAACCACTCTCTGACCCTCTCAAGCGCTTACCTCGTCACCGTCACTTCCTCCTGTTTGTCCCCCCGGAATACTTTGACCTTGATCTCGGGCGGTTCCAGCGGTACGGGAACCGACGGTGAGGAGGCGAAGGCGGGGGGTGCTGCGCCAGGGGCAAGAGTCATGGCGGGAACCGGCACCGCCGTTGTTGCAAGCGGTCCGGCTGGGAGTTCCGGTTCCGGCGGCTTCCGCTGCGGGAGCAGGCTTTCGAAGGCGGTGGGTGTGCGGTCCTCGCGCCGCCGGAAGTCGGTGAGGGAGCGCATGGCGAGGGCGATGGTCCCCTTGGTCTTCGCGAGGATCAGGCGCTCGGCATCCGCGGGTTGCAACTCAAGGGTGACCGTGTTGGCGGCGTTTCGCGAACCCCGGCTGAGCAAACCGCCGTCGGCGCTATTCGCGCTGCTCTCCACCTGGCGGTTGACGGCGACGACGCGGACGTACTCGAGGATCGTGGCGGTGACGGTGCTCGTCTCGCGCGTGGCCGGATCCAGAAGTTCCGCCGTCAGGATCACGTCGACGTGGTCACCGGGGTAGATCAGGGCCGCCTCGCTGGTGGCCCCGTCTACCGGGATCGTGACGGCCCGGTGGTCCGGCTTGAGGGCCGCGGCCAGAAAGCCGTGCTCGCCCGGGCGCACGATCGCCGACCAGCTCAACGGCCTCCCCTTGAACACCGCGCGTCGCACGACCGAGCCTATCACTTTGGCCTCCTCGGTCTTGCCCTTGAGCATGTGCGTCGAGAGGACGGTGCCGTTCTGTACAGGCGCCCAGACGACGTCGCTGGCGGTGATCAGACGGCCGATGTCGAGGTCGTTGGCCGCCGCCAGGACCACGGGCACGGGTTTGGGTGGCGGCTCTGCCTTCTTCGGCGGTGCAGGCTCTGGCCGAAGGTACAGCCATCCGCCGCCTAGGGTGGCGCCGACGGAGATGATGCCTGCGAGAAGAAACAGGATGGCCGAGCGTGAATTTCTTGGCAAGCGGGACCTTTGCATCACAAACTCCTTCAACTGCTTCCGGTCACGGAATAAGCCCGTAGCGCCAGCAGCACGATGGCCGGCGGCGCGATTGCCACCGCGAACGGAATATTGCTGCGCAGCCGTCGAGTGGCGTCGAACGGCAGCAGGCAGAACAGGCCGACGCCGAGGCCCAGCAGGCCGACACCGAACAGGAAGGCGCTGATGTCCAGCGGCCCGATCCACAACCCCGTCACGGCCATGAGCTTTCCGTCACCCGCGCCCAGCGCACCGAACAGGAACAGGCCGAAGCCCAGAGCCAGAAGGACCGCGCCGGCGGCGATGTTTGTCCACAAGGGCATCGGCCCATGGTGGTCCACGAAGAACCACTGGACCACGAACAGACCGAGGACCGCGAGCGGCACCAAGTTGGGAACCTCGCGGCGAAGGATGTCGAAAATCATCGCCGCACCCAACAGGAGGCAGCAGGCCGTCAGCAGCAACTGTTCAAGCAATGGAAACCTTCCCTGTCCCATGACATTCCCGGCCATCCGCAATGCGGTCGCCCCTGGTTGGTCACTGGGCCCGGACAAAGCAGCCTCGGCCGCGGTCCTTCAATGCAACGCACAGGCTTCTGGCTGCGGTCATGTCCGAAAACGGACCCGTGAAGAGGCGGTAGAACACGCCTTTTTCGGGACTCTGTGCCATGACCACGCGCGGAGCCAGCGCATCGAGCAGGTCCTGCTCCGCGTTGGAGAGCCGTCTCCAGGCGGCCAGCGCTCTCTTTCGTGAGCGCGATGCATGGAGTTGCACCAGGATGCCGGCGTCCGCGGCCGCGCTGCCAGCCGCGGGCCGTTCTCCCGCCGCGACGAAGCAGTCCCGGCCACGACCGTTCAACTGGCCGCACAAGCGCTTGGCTGCGGCCCTGTCCTCGAGAGGACCCACCCGGAGGCGGTAGTACACCCCTTTCTCGGGCAAGTTCACTTTCACGATGCGGTGCGTCAGAGAGCCAAGCAGTTCCTTCTCCTGGTTGGTGAGCCGTCCCCAGACAGCGAGGGCCTCAGCCTCCGAGCGCGCCGCGTAGAGTTGCACGTGGGCACCCGATCCTGTCGGCGCCTCTACCGCAGGCGGACCTGTCGTCGCCGCCGTTGCCGGTTCCGGAGTTGCCGGTCCATCCGATCCTTTGAGCGCATCCGATGCCGTCGTCGGTGGGGAACCGGCCACCGGGGCTGAAGCTTCCGCGGGCGATGCCGCCGCTGTCGCCACCGGCTCCCGGCCCCCTTCCATCGCCTGGGCCAAGGGCTCCTCTGAGGCCGAGGCTGTCCTTGTGTCGGAAGCGGCCGCGCTCCCGGTTTCCTCCGGGACCGGCGTTCCCTCCGGCGCAGGCGCAGACGCGGCAGACGGTGCATCGTCCGCCGCGATGGGTGACTCAACGATTGTCCGGCTCCCCGCCATCCGCTCCGCCACCGCTGCCACAGCCTCTTCCGTCGCTGGCGTATCCTGCAGCAGTTGCGCCAACTCGGCGTCGTCGTCCTCCAGCCAGTGGGAGGAGGAATGCTTGTCGTACAGTCGTCGCGCTTCGTCCCTGGCGCCCGTTTGGACGAGTGCGCGGATCAGATTGGCGGTGATCATTGGATGCGACGGCGAGAGTTTCACGGCGTTGTCGTAGTGCAGGCGGGCGCGCGCGTGGTCGCCTTCGAGGGTGGCCACGACGCCGAGGCCGTTGGCCACCCAAGCTTCGACCGGTGTGCCCTTGGCCGGCCCGGATGCGGCGAGAAACAACCGCTTGGCTTGGGCCAAGTCGCCTTCGCCGAGGCTCGCCCTCCCTGCGCCCAGCAACGCCTCGGCCTTGGCGACCGACGTCGTGGAGCGTTCCTCGGCTTCGCCGAACAGCGTGGCGGCGCGCGAGAAGTCGCCGTTTCTCAAAGCCAAGTAGCCGAGCCCGAGTCTGGGCTCCGGGGCGTCGGGGAAATGACGGGTGAGTTCGAAGTAGAGCCGCCCGGCGGCTTCGAACTGGCCCGCTTTGGCCGACACGGAGGCCACGTTCAGGCTGCTGCGCAACTGTTGCTGCTTCGCGGCTTCAATCCGCTCCTGTTCGCGGATTGACCCGCAACCGCCGGTACCGATGGCCAGCGCTAATCCCGCAGTCGCCGCCAACGTGCGCGCCCTGCGGAAGAAGGACGTCGGTTCCGATCCCACGCGTAGCACCCCGATTCCTGGCGCGCCCTAGAAGCCGCCCCTCTCTCTCCAGCCGGTCAGCGCGCTCTGGGCTACCCGTCCGTCGGTCGCCCGTTGCGGGCGATCCGCCAGACGGACGGTCATCTCGCGAATTCCACCGCAGATTCCCTCTGTTTCTCCACCCGCGAAGCGGCGAGCGTGGAAAAACGCCATGACGGCTGAAACCCAAGGCATGAGCCATGATATCATCAGACCGGAAAAGCGGCAATCACACTTCACTTCATGCCAATCCAACCAGCCGCAATCGGTAAGCACGGCCAGTTGAGGCACAGGAACCTTTCCGCATCCCATGACATCGCCGGGTAGCGGCATTCCTTCGGAGCCAAGCCGTCCACCGCCGGACAGGCATCGCCGGCCGCGGCCCTTAATCCTTCATCATGCCGGAAAGACGTTCGGCGGTGGCCCGCGCGCCGGGTAGAGTTGCACCAGGACACCCGCGCCTGACTATGGCTCGTGGCTCAATCGGGGCGCGGCGTTTGCCGCAGGCGTTGCACCATTCTGACGATCATGTTGCGGATACGGTCAAGCGCTTCCGCCAACTCCTCGAACTCGCCTGTCGACGATACGGTGATCCGGGTGCCGACCTGGCCCTGCTCCATGCGTTGTACGCTGTCGGTCAAGGCGCGTACAGGTGTCAGCACCCAGCGGCCGAACACCCAGCACAGCAGCATCGAAGACAGCAGCAACGCTGTGCACAGCGTTGCGCCGAGCCACAGGAGTCCCTGTCCGAGATTTCGTTGATTTCCCGCCAGCGATCCGGAGAGTTCCGGCAAGACGCCGTGACCGCTCAGGTTTGGAGCCTCGGCGATGATCATCCAGTCGACACCCGGGAAGTCGCCTATGACCGGAGCGAAGTAGGACGAGTCCGCCGAGCGCGCGAAGGCGATCATATGGCTGGACGCGCCTTCCGAAGAATCCGATGCGTTCCGGGCGGCGATGAACGACCCGGCTCGTTCGCTGTCGTAGGCGCGGGCCATATGTGCGACCGATGCGTCGGCGAGCAGGTTGGTCTCCGGTTGCATGATCCGGCCGGGAGCGTGCGCCGAGCGCGTCTCCGCGATCAGCAGTCCATCCCGGGTCGCCACGAGGATCTCCGTTCGCGGCACCGCGGTGCCGTTGAGCGTCGAGCCGGGCAGTTGCGTGTGCAAGAGCTGGCCGGGCACGGACAGCCCGCGCGCCACACGGTCGGCAAACAACTGGGCGAAGCGCAACGGCACGACCGCCTTCATCACGCCGATGGAATTCCCGGTTCCCACGTCACGGATGGCCACCGCGATGTCCATCGCCCACACGTTGGCGGAGGAGCTGAACACGATGTCGCTCACGAAGATTGCGGATGACAGAGCCCTCTGCCACCATTCCTCGTCGGACTGGACGAAATCGGTGGCGGGGCCGCTCAGCGCAACGTTGAAGCCCTTGGCGTCCGTGAAGAAGACCCCGCTGAAATCGGAGGAGCGCCTGATTTGCTCACCAAGGAACGCGCGCGCTTCGGGCGCAAGCCCCAGGCTCTTGCTAGTGCGGAACTTGCTCTCGACCTGCTGCAGACCGAGACCGTCGAATCCCTCCTTGGCGTGGGCGGCCCGCGCCTTTTTCACCGCCTTGATCACCACCGGCGACGCGGCCCAACTCTGCACCTCGGCGATGCGCTCAGCCAGGAACGCGTCGATGTCCTCCGACAGCCTCGTCACGGCTTCCTCAAGCTTCTGAGTGTCGCTGTGCAAGGCCAGCGATTGAATCCCGGAGCCCCCCCGGCCTCCATCCGTATCCACAACCAGTATGCTCCCGACCCCGCCGCGGCCATCAACGGGACCCACAACAGAAAGAAAATGGCCAATCCGAAACGAACACCAAGGGAATGAGTCATGGTATCATCTCCGGTAACGGCGTGAACGAACCTAACGGCGAAGACGGTCTATTTCTTCATGAGTCGTCAAGCTGTTTGGCCGCCTCGTAGAAGTGTTGCGCCTCGTCGACATCGCCTCGGGACTCGTAAATTTTCGCAATGTAGCCCAAGGTGGCCACCTCGCCCCTGCGATTGCCCAATTCGCGGTACAGTGTCAGCGCGCTCTCGAGATAAGCGAGGGCCCGCGTCAATTGGTTCTGGCCCATGAAGGCCACGCCTATCGCATGCTGCACCAGCGAGGCCCCGGACCGGTCCCCGGTTCTCAGGCAAATGCGGATCCCTTCCTCCAGATTCCTCACGGCGAGGTCGTGGGAGCCCGATTCTGTCAAGATCGAGCCGAGCTCCGCAAGCGCCTGGATCTGCCCCGCGTCGTTGCCCGCGTCCCTGAACAGCCGCACCGAATCGGAAAGGTGCATGCGCGCCTTGTCCGTCTGGCCCGTGCGACGGTGGAGACGGCTGGCGCGCAGACGCAACCGCGCGAGCCAGAGAGCATCTCCTTCCGGCCCCAGGCCGTCGATGGCCGTCTCGTAGGCTTCAGCCGCCTGGGCTTCATCGCCCTGGAGACGATAGAATTCCGCCAAGTTGGATGACGCCATGGCACGCACGCCATCGTCTCCGCCGCTCTCCTGAAGGGCTTCCTTGGCGTAGACGACCGCGGGAGGGATCCTTCCACGGGCCAGGTTCGTGACCGCCAGGGCGTTCAGAAGAGGTCCGAGCCGGTCGCTCAGCGGCATTGCCTCCTTGAGGTGAGCCTCAGCCTCATCGTGAAGACCCATGACGTTCTCGACGATGGCCAGCCGAAGATACTCGCTCGGGTCCACCGGCTGGCGCGCGGTCGCCCGCCGTTCCAAGTCGTCGCGGGCCACGTTCACCGCCGGGCCGGCCCACTCCGGCAATGGTGCCCCGACCATCTCCACCATCAGCAGATCGCCGGGACAGATCTCGGCTGCAAGCGAGCGGATCGCGTCCAAGGGCCGGTCTTCGGAAGGCGCACCGGGCAAGACGGGCGGCCTCCGCTCCGGCTTCACCCGATCAACGGCGAGATCTTCTCCCGTGAAGTCTCCCCCGGAATGCTTCGCCCTCTCGCTGGCGCGTTCCTCCGGTCCACCGCGATGGCGCACGGCCGGTGGCTCCGCCAGGCGCGCGCCTTCTGGATCACCGGGGATCACTGGCGGCGCCTCCTGCCTCGCGGGGTCATCGCCGACATCCGGCTCCGGTCGCAGGTAGCCGGTCTCGGCGGGGGGCTCGGTCTTCTCCTCCTCGCCGGTCTTCGCGGGCGCCGGAGCGCGTGTCCACCACGACAGTTCGAGATCGGGTTTCCCCGCTTCCTTTTCGGTACCGGCAGCCTTCGGCTCCTCCGGCGCCTCGGCCGGAGGATCGCGTTCGGGCTCGCCGTACCGAACCCCCTTATAGAAGAACCCGGGCCCGGTGTCCGCCTCCGGCTCGCCAGCGTCTTCCTTGGCCTCGCCGAACGTCGGACCGGTCTCCCACCAGGGAAGGCCGGCGGAAGGTCCCCCCGCCGGCTCTTCGCGCGTGGCGGGGGCGGGCGACGGATCCTCCAACATCACGGACAGGTCCACCGGATCATCGGTGATCTCGGGTTCCTCCGCTGTCTCGTCGCGGATATCGGTCATGCGTTCGCCGTATCTTATTCCGCGATAGATATACCCTTTAGGAGGAGCCGAATCCGTCGTCTGTTCGGTCGGTTCTCCGTCTTTCCGTTTTCTGCGTTCCATAGAGGGACCCCCGGAATGCGGTTCTTGGGCGGACGACAGCCCGCCGTTTGAGAATGTTTCCCTTGTCACTCTACGACAGCCAACGCGAAGAAATCAACGCTGTCAAGGGCGGGTTTTTTTTGGGCGGTCGGCCCGTGCCCTATCAATTTATGGAACACGGTGGTAGTCATGCCATTTAGTCCGCGAACACCGCGTCCGGCACGAAACGCGTTCCAGCAGCAGGAGGACCTTTCGATGGGGCGAACTCGTATATTCATTGTCCTTGCGCTCGCATGGGTGTTCTTGCCCACTGTCGCATATGCACTGGACGGCAGAATCAACGACACGCCGGTGCCGGAGTGGAAGGTAACGGCGGACACCGTATGGACTTGCATCGCGGCCATGCTGGTGTTCCTCATGCAGGCGGGCTTTGCCTTGGTCGAGGGCGGGTTTACCCGCGCCAAGAACACGGTCAACATCATGATGAAGAACGTCGGGGACTTCGCCATCGCCTCGCTCGGCTTCTGGATATTGGGGTTTGGCCTCATGTTCGGCGAGGGCAACCCGTTCATGGGGACTACGGGTTTCTTCACTTCGCCCGAGATGGGCGACGACCTGTACCCTTCCCTGAGTTGGGCATCGGTGCCGACCATGACGGCATGGCTCTTTCACCTGATGTTCTGCGCCACCGCCGCCACCATCGTGGCCGGTGCAATGGCCGAGCGCACCAAGTTCGTGAGCTATCTCATATTCAGTTTCTTCATCTCCCTTTTCTTCTATCCCGTGGTGGGCCACTGGGTGTGGGGTGGTGGATGGCTTGCGACGCTCGGCATGCTGGACTTTGCCGGCTCCACGGTCGTGCACTCCACCGGCGCATGGTTCGCCCTGGCCGGCGTGATCGTGCTTGGACCCAGGATCGGAAGATACAGCGAGCGCGGACTACCGCTTGCCCTTCCGGGTCATAACATGATGATGGCGACGCTCGGGATGTTCATCCTGTGGTTCGGTTGGTTCGGCTTCAACACGGGAACCCTGATGAGCGCCAACGTATTCGAGATATCGACGATCGCCGCCAATACCAGCCTCGCGGGTGCCGCCGCCGCCATTGGCGCCACCCTGACCACGTGGTTCCTGTTCGGCAAACCCGACATCACGATGACGCTCAACGGCGTTCTCTGCGGTCTCGTGGCGGTCGCCGGCGCATGCGCCTATGTGGAGCCTTGGGTCGCTGCCGTCTTCTTCGGCTTTCTGCCCGGAGTTCTCGTGGTATTCTCCGTGCTGGCGTTCGATCGGATTCATGTCGATGACCCGGTGGGAGCCATATCCGTTCACGGCACGGGCGGCGCATTCGGGACGGTCATGCTGGGACTGTTTCATGCCAACTCCGGACTGTTCTACGGTGGTGGGGGCGACCTGCTCCTGGCCCAGTTCGTGGGGGTGGTGGCCGTCTTCGCCTTCAGCATGGTTAGCGGCTTTGTGATGTTCAGCTTGATCAAGGCCGTCGTGGGGTTGCGCGTGTCGCCGCAGACCGAGAGGGCTGGCCTGGACATGGAGGAACACGGCAACGATGCCTATCCAGAGTTCTTGGCCTAGTGGTGTGCGCACCCCTTGTCGTTCCGGGCCAACCCCGAACGACAAGGGTGTGTGCCGTCAGTCCAAGCGAATGCGAACGACGATGCCGCCCATCACGTCGCCGTCCTTGAAGTCCGTCCGCGGACTGTCCGGATGGTTGTTGTGGCACCTCGCACAGGCCGGCGACACCGCGACGCTGGCATAGACCGCGGTCAGTCGCTCGATGCCGTAGATGGTTTCGCGACCGTAGTACGGGTTCGCGAGGGCACCCTCGAGTCCGGTGTTCTCGATGTCGTTGCTCGGCGCGTTCTCCCTCCTGATGGGCCACTTCGACTTGAGCGCGAAGCTGAACCTGTCCGTCTGCCTAGCCGCCCGTTCCGAGGCCATTCGGAACATCTGGGCCGGCAACGGCAACTTGTCATGTTCGAGCGGCCATTGCTCGCTGGCCTTGATCACCCCTGCCACGTCCTGCAGGCGGTAGACCACTTGGTTCGAATAGACGGCGAGCGCAGAGGACACCGCAATGCAATGAACAGGGCGTCAGCCATCATCTCCGGGGTAACCTGCGCCTTTTGCTCGGGTTTGGCCTGGGGGCTTCTCTCACAGGCGGCGAGCAGGGCGATGACAAGGCAGAGAAGGGTAGGAAAGTGCTTCATGGCGTCCTTCTTCCTGGAAGGCGAAAACTCGCTCTAACTCGTTCAGATGCCACTTCGGTACAGGAGGCCCATAACAGGGCCAAGGCTGGCGTGTCAAACCGGAGTGCAGGCGGAACGCGGGCCGTGCTTGAGGTGGTTGGAATCTTGGTCATGACGATGCATGGATATGTTGATGAGCGTTCGCGTGGGCTCGGTACTCCGCCTATTTGGCTCTACGGGGCCGTCGTCTGCGTTGCCGCGTGGCTCGTGTTCTGGGTCCAGCCACTGGCGGTGCGGGGAGTTCTGCCGGTGTTGGGCGGCTCGCCCGCGGTATGGAACACCGCGATGGTGTTCTTCCAGAGCGCCCTGCTCGGCGGGTACGGGTTGGCCCACCTCCTCGCCCGCCGGACAGCGCCCGCCGGACAGTTCATCGTACTCGGAGCGCTGTGGGCGGGAATCGCCCTCACCATGCCGGTGGGTGAGCTTCGGCTTCTCGGTGAGACGCCGTCGGCGGGCGTCCCGCCGGCGTTGTGGCTCCTCGGAACGCTCGCGGGCTCCCTCGGGCTCGCCTTCGTCGCCGTCACCTCCCTTACACCCCTGGTCCAAAGCTGGCTCGCCCGGACAAACGCGGGTGCGGCGTCGGCCGACCCCTATTTTCTCTACGCGGCGTCGAACGTGGGCTCGGTCGGCGCGTTGCTGGCGTTCCCCTTTCTCCTCGAACCTTTTCTCGGGCTGGGCCGGCAGGCATGGCTCTGGAGCCTGGCGGCGCTGGCACTTGCGCCCTTCCTGGTCATCCTTTGGCGCGGAGCCGCCGCTCGAGACGCTGGCGCCCGTGCGGCCGGGGCGGAGGAAGCGACGCCGGACTCTGGCCGGACGGTGCTGCCGGTGCTGCGCATCCTGGCGCTGTCCGCGGTCCCGAGTGCGCTCCTGCTCGCCGTCACGCGCCACGTCACCACCGACGTGGCGGCCGTGCCGCTGCTATGGATCGTGCCCCTGGCTCTCTACCTCGCCACCTTCGTCCACGCCTTCGCGCGCCGCTCCCTGATTCCACAGTGGCTTCTGGCTCGCCTCCTCGCCCCGGGCCTCCTCGTGCTGGCGGTTCTGTACCCCTTCTCCTACTTCGCGTTGGTGTTCGGCCTGTTCCATGTCGCCGTCTTCGCCCTGGCCGCGCTCTACTGCCACGGGGCGCTGGCCCGTCTCCGCCCGCCGCCCGCCGGCCTGACCTTCTTCTACCTCCTGGTCTCCACCGGCGGGCTCATCGGCGGGCTGCTGGTCGCGCTCGCCGCGCCGCTGGTCTTCAACGATGTCCACGAGTATCCCATCGCCTTGTGCTGCTTGGCCGCCCTCCTGCCGGCGGCTTCGGTTGTCCTGCGCCGCGGTCACTGGGGCGCCGCAGCTGGCGCGCTCGGATTGCTCTTGGCCGGGCTGGCCACCCTCTACGGACATTACGGCAGCTTGTCCGATCTCGCCGTCGGCGCGGCCACGGCGCTGGTCGCGCTTGCCGCTCCCGCCCTGCTCATCCTGCGGGCGCGGCCCGCCCTGCTCGCGGTTGCGCTCCTGCCGGTGTTCATGTTGCCGTTTCTGGTGGGCCGAGACAGGGACGGGGGGTATGTCGCCCGCGCGCGTACCTTCTTCGGCGTGTACCGGATCGTGGAATCCGGCGGGCTGCGTTCCTTCTATCACGGTACCACCTTGCACGGCGCGGAGCGAAGGAACCCGGACGGAACCATCGACAGCCGGACGACCTACTACGGCCCCGGCACCCCATACGCCGAGTTGCTGGCAAGTCTTGCGCGCCGCCCCGCGCCCCTGGTCATGGGCATCGCCGGACTCGGCACCGGCTCGCTCGCATGCTTCGCGCGCCCCGGCGACGAGGTGCGCATCTATGAAATCGATCCCGCCGTCGTACGTCTGGCCCGCGAGCACTTTGCCGCGCTTCGCAACTGCGCTCCGGATGCGACCATTGCCACCGGCGATGCGCGGCTGCTGATTGCGCGCGAGCGGGTCAAGTTCGACTTCCTCGCTCTCGATGCCTTTACGTCCGACGCGATTCCTGTCCACTTGCTGACCCTGGAGGCCTTCCGGAGCTACCTTCGCGTTCTAGCCCCGGAGGGGGTTGTTGCCGTTCACATCTCGAACCGCCACATCAATCTTGAGCCTGTGGTCGCGGCCATCGCCGACAAGCAGCGACTCGCCGCGCGCGTCAAGCTCTACTCCGCTCCGGAACACCTGAGGAAAAGGAGGGCGGCGACTTCATCCCACTTGGTTGTCCTCGCCCGGGATGAGGGCACCCTGCAGGCTCTCGACCTCGATGGGAGTTGGGTACCCTTGGACGCCGCGGACCGGGTGCGGTTGTGGACGGATGACTACGCGAGCATCGCTCCGCTCCTGCGCTGGTGGTAGAAGGTGGCGCGGTGACGGGCAGGCGAGGCACCTGGAATCCGGATCAAGTCCGGAGACAGCCGAAGGGCTTGCGAATATCCGCGATTCGTGGATAAGTTGACTGGCAATTGGTTCTGGCTTGGCGGGATGAAGGTTGAGTAAAGACGCGTCCATTCTGGCGGTCGGAGATGTACACCTCGGCACCTCGTGTTCGGGGTTGCCCGACTGGGTCGAATCCCAGGGCCTGGACCCGGGCGAACTCACGCCTGCGGCCGCGCTCCGGCTCACGGTCGATCTGGCCATCGAAAACCGTTTCGATGCCGTATTGTTCGCGGGCGATGTGGTGGAAAGCACTAACGCCCGTTTCGAAGCAATGGCGCCGCTTGAGGAGTGCGTGCGGCGGTTGCTCGACGCGGGTATCGAGGTCGTCGCGGTGGCCGGCAACCACGATGTCGAGGCATTGCCGCGCCTGGCTTCCCTGATCGGCGGGTTCAACGTCCTGGGCGCCGGCGGCCGCTGGGAGGCGCGCACGATATCGAAAGGCGGGACTCCCGTGGCCCAGGTATTGGGATGGTCGTTCGGTCAGGAACATGTGCGCCAGAGTCCGTTGGCGGAACTGTTGAAGCGGCCGTTGCCGGCGCCGTCGCCTCCGGTTCCGCGCATCGGCCTGCTGCACGCCGACTTGGGCGCGGCCCGTGGCCCCTACGCGCCCATCAGGCAGACCGAGCTGGATGAGGCGGGGTGCGACGCCTGGTTGCTCGGCCATGTCCACAAGCCTTCCCTCGATAGCTTGTCCACGTCGAAAGGAATCCGGCCATTCGGTTACCTCGGATCGCTGGTGGGGCTCGACCCGTCGGAAACGGGACCCCACGGCCCCTGGCTTCTGACGATTTCCAGCGAAGGCGGCATCGAGCTTCGGCTGATCCCCTTCGCGCCGCTACGATGGGAGCCGGCGGCCATCCGGGTGGACGGGCTCGAGCAGGTCGACGATGTCGGCGACAGGCTGCTGAGCGAAGCCGAGCGCATCGTCCGCCGTCTCGCCAGCGCCGCCCCCCTGCCTCGGGCGCTCGGTCTGCGCGTGCGGCTCACGGGGACGAGCGGCTGTTACGAGGACATCCGGCAGTGGATTGCGGGCGGCGAGTGGAGCACCATGGGGCGCGTGGTCGACGGCACGGTGGTCTTCTTCAGCAAGGTCGTGGACGCGATGGAGTTGCGGCTGGACCTTGCGCGCATCGCATCCGGCGACGACCCCGCAGCCCTGATGGCGCAGCGGCTGCTGATGCTGTCGCGCGATGATGATCGGGCGAGGGCGCTGCTCGACCAGGCGCGTGCAGAGTTGGGAGAAGTGGTCCGGGAGGATGTCTGGAAGCCTGTTCAGGAGCATCGCAGTGCCATGGATCCGTTGTCGGACGACGCCCTGCGCGAGGTTCTCTTCAAGGCCGGCAAGGCTGCCCTGAACGCCATGCTTTCCGGCCGCGAGCGAGGCAACACGGCGTGAAGCTCAAACGGCTTGCCATCAACCGGCTACCGGGCATCAGCGAACCCTTCGAGATCGAAGCGGCGGGGGCGGGTTTCCATGTCGTGTTCGGGCCCAACGGGGTCGGCAAGTCGAGCATCTGCCGCGCCCTCGAAAGCCTGTACTGGGACGACCGCCACTCCTCGCCGCTCACGTCCGTAAGCGCCGAGTTTGAACTGGAAGGAGAACCGTGGTCGGGGCAGCGCGAAGGGAGCCGTGCAGCCTGGCAGCGAGGCAGCGACAGGCACGTTTCCCCGAGCCTTCCCCCGTCCCACAACCACCGCTGTTTCTTTCTGCGCCTGCGCGATCTGATCGATCCGTCCCGGGACGGTACCGCCGACATTGCCTCGGAAATCCGGCGGCAGATGTCGGGGGGATTCGATCTCGACAAGATCGGCTCGGACCTGTTCTCCGGCGTGTCTCGCCAGGCTGGCCGCCGGCAACGCCGGGATTTCAACAATGCGTCCGACGATGTGCAGAAGGCGGTCGTCCAGCAGGCCGACCTGCAGCGGCGCGCGGACGATCTTGAATCCCTCAGGAGTCAGCTCGAAGAAGCTGATGCCGCTTCCGGCCGGCTGGTTCTTGTGGAGCGCGCCATCGGGCTGGCGCGCCGGCGGCAAGAACTCTCTGGAATCGTGGAGCGGATCGACGCGCTGCCCGGCGCGCTCGCCAAGCTCACCGGCAAGGAGGTCGAGGAGGTCGAGCGGTACCAGCATCAGGCGGACACGTTGGCGGAACGGGCGCGCTCGCTGGAACAGCAGTTGCACAAGACGCGCGAGGCGTTGCGGCAAGCCGCCTTGGACAAGCCGGTCGAAGCGTCCGATCTTGCGGCTTGGCGCGAGAACGCCGACGAGCTGAGCCGCATCGAGTTGGAACTGGACGCGGCCAGGACCGAACGGAACGCCACCCGCAGGAAGCTTGCCGCGGCCTTGCACGAGGTCGGTGACCATGATGCTCATCTCGTAGGCGGGACCGCGCTGACACTGTCCGAGCATGGCGAGTTGTTCGCGTTTCTGCGTTCGAGTCAGGAGCACGCCATCCAGGCCAATACCCTTCGAGAGCGGCTGCGTCAGCTTCAACGCGCCGAACTGCCCGCGGAAGCCGAGCGAGACCTCGAAAGGTTGCGCGCGGGGGCCGAAGCCTTGCGCGGGTGGCTGCGAGCGCCTGAGCCTGATAGCGTCGCCGCCAGGGTCCGTACCCGGTGGCCATGGCTGCTGTTCGCCGGCGTGATGACGCTGGCTGGCGTGCTGGCTCTGCTTATCGAGAAAGTGGGCTTGGCTTGGTTCCAGGAGCGGTCGGTCGCGCTTGTCTCGATCGCCGGGCTCATCGGAGGGCTGGGCATCGGCGCTGCTCTGGCCGTCTTGCTGCTGGGTCACCGGAGTCGTTCCGACGCGGACAGAACGACCGCGCGGGCCGTGTTCGAGGAACTGGGCCTTGACCCGCCCGCTGAATGGAATGTTTCCGTGGTAGGAGCACACCTGAACCGGCTGGAGCGCGTCACCGCCGACATGGAGGCCGCCATCGAGCAGGCGCGCGACAGCAGCCTGCAACGACGGCGGCTGGAGAACGAGTTGGAGGGCCTGTCCGAACACGAGGCCGTCCTGGACGTTCGCAGGAAGGAAATCGGAGAAAGACTCGGTTTGGAGACGATCCCGCCGGACGCGGAGTTGGTGGACTTCGCGCGCGCGCTCGACCAACTCCGCTTGGCACGGAGCGACGATGAAGCCGCGGCAGGCCAGGTGGAAGGACTTGAGCAGAAGTATTCCGCCCTCCTGTCCAACCTGGCAGGCATTCTGGAAGAGCATGGGGAGATGAAGCCGGAAGATGCGGCAACGGCCAAGGCGCGGATACACCACATCGCCGAGCGGAGCTCCCGGCTGGAGCAGGCACTCTCCGACGAGCGGAAAATGACGGCGCAGATCGAGGAGATCACCGTCGACTGCTCGGCCGCGGCCAAATCCATCGCGCGGATCTATGCGGACGCGTCGTTGAGCGAAGGCGACATGAAAGGCCTCGTGGCGTTGATCCATTCGTTGCAGCACTATCGGGATCTGATCAACGAGCGGACAAGCCTGGAAGGCCAGATCGCTCTGGATCAAGCGGAACTGGCCAAGGCCGGGGCAGAGAGACTGGCCGAATCCGACGGACTGTCCCTTGAACGGCTCAAGGACGATCTGTCGCGCGTGGAGGCTCGGTCCAGCGAATTGCGGAACGAGATTGCCGAGATCACGGCTCGGACGGACGCGGCCAGGAACGGCAACAGCATGCAGGGACTCATGGCCGTCCGCGAAGAGGCCCGCGCCAAACTGAACGAATTCCGCGACGACGCGCTGTACGCCAAGGCGGGACGCTTCCTCATGGATGCGGTGGAAAAGGAATACGAGCATACCCGGATGCCACAGGTGCTTGAACGCGCACGCGCCCATTTCTTCGCGTTCACCCACCACAATTACAAGCTGGAGTTGGGCAAGGACGATGGTGTTCCGCGGCTCTTTGCCCGCGAGGCGCGCGGCGGAGAGGTGCGGGAGATCGACGAGCTGTCGGACGGGACACGGGTCCAGTTGCTGTTGGCGGCGCGCATCGCTTTTGCGGAAGAGGTGGAACAGGGCAAGACTATGCCCCTGTTTCTCGATGAAGCGCTGGACCAGAGCGACCCCCGGCGATTCGAGGCCGTGGTGCGAAGTCTGGGGCGCGTGGCAAAAGAACAGCATCGCCAGATCTTCTACCTCACCAGCGACCCTCTGGACGTGGATCGAATCCGGGACGCGCTCGGCAAGGACGACTGCGAGTTGACGGCCGCAATCGACCTGGGCCTGATACGCACTCAGACGGTTAGCGTGAGCGGAGCTCAGGCACTCCAGGTCGATCTCGGACCGGCGGTTCCGGCTCCTGACGGCCTGTCGTCCGAAGAATACGGAGTGGCTCTCGATGTGCCGGGGTTTCGCCCGGAACTCGGCTATGCGGAGCAGCATTTCTATTACGTCCTGTGGGACGCCCCGGATCTGCTACACGATTTTCTCCTGAACGGAATTGAGCGCACGGGTCAGTGGAGAACGGTCGTGGACACGCCGCTCGCCGAACGCCTGGGTTCCCGCTCGGTCTCGCTGGCGGATATTACCGCCAGAGTGGATCTGCTTGAGGCTTACTGCGAGTTGTGGATGCAGGGGAAGGGCCGGCCCGTGGACCGTGTCGTGCTTGAGGAAAGCGACGCCTTGAGCGAGCGCTTTCTCGAAGACGCGGTCGCTGTCGCCAAGGGACTGAATGGAGACGCCAAACGGCTGGTGACCGCGCTCGAGGACAACAGCGATCCCCGCCTGCGGGGGTTTCGGAAGAGCAACGTCGAGAAGCTTCGACACTACCTCACCGAAACCGGTCACCTCGACGAACGCCCCGTGCTCACCGAGAACGAATTGCGGCTCGCCGCGCAAATCACCCCGGCAGCCGCGAGCCTGCCTCACGGCGTCGCCAACGACTGCCTCGGGCGCTGGTGGGCGTTGGCTCAGAGATCGTCCCGCCCCCATGAAACAGGGTAAAACGGAATAGAGCGGGCCTCGGCGCTGAGTGCACCGCTACAGAACTTCTTTTGTAAAGGGAGGACTTGTGGGTTACGTGCCTGTGCTCTTGATCGTGTTGTGGACGACAATAGCGGTGGCGGATGAAGGGCTCTTGAGCCGGATGGAGTTGGAAGCACAGCTCCTGCAACTTAGTAGACAGACTGCCGAAGCGGCAAGGCTTGAGATAGCGGAGATTGCCAAGGAGACTTCTCTCTGGACGGAATACCGGGCTGCGCAGGAAGCGTTGGAGACGGCGATGGCGAAGAACAAGTGCCGAACTCCGCATCTCAAGGATATCCCGATCGAACGTCGCTACAAGGAACTGTGTCTTGGTCGCTTCCGGGCAGGACACAAGGCTTCGACCGAAAGGGATGCTGTCGTAAGGGAGCTTCGAGACAAGGCCATAGCTCTCGGTGACGACCTGAAGGCCATTAGCGACAAGTTCGGGTGGGAAATCTATCGAGAAGAGATGCGACTGCGGCTCCAGGAACTAAACGTCAAGATGACTGAGGAGCTTAAACTCCAGCTCAAGCGTCTCTACACGTCCAGCCTGCCGGGATCAGCCGGTTCTCCGTGACAGAGAGGGCCCTATGCCAGCCTTGGCGCCACCTTTACGCGAGCAGGCCAGCTCTGGAGAGTGCCTCGGCAGGACCACATCCACGTCCGGGTTGACGCTCGGGCTGTTTCCGACCGCCCACACTGCCCGCCTCCACATAGGCCCTGAACGCTGGCAGCGTCTCCGGCATGGTGCCGCCGACATAGTCGCCTGTGAGCTTGCGATCCAGGCTCCACGGACAGGTCCTGCCCCAGATCATGTCCGTGGCGCGCCACCGGATGTTCACGGTCGGGCGTGAAACCCCCTGGATCTGGAGGCGGGGAGATGACGGAGGAGGCGGCTCACCGCCGCCGCTGCAAGCGGACAGGGCCGACAACGCCACGCCAAGAATCAGCACGCGGCGATCTCACTCCTATGTCCCCTTGTCCCAATACCGGTACCGTATCGACCATCCGATTCCCCTGAAAAAGAGCTAATAGATGCTGAACGGAAAGTACCGCGCGTTGATCTTGTCATAGGAGCCGTCGGCCAGGATCGCACGAAGCGCCCTGTTGAGGCGGCGGCGGAGCGCATCGTCCTCCTTGCGCACCGCGATGCCGATGCCTTCGTCGAGCCGGTACCCCTCGCCCGCGAACTCGAAGGCGGCGCCCTCCGGGCCCCCGATCCAATTCCGGAAACCGAGCGCGTCGCCGAATACCGCGTCCACGCGGCCCTCAACGAGCCCCCGCAGCAGCGCCTCCTGGTCACGATACAGCCCTACGGCGGCAACCCTCGCCAGATTCTCCTCCAGCCAGTCCGAGGCAATCGTCGCGCGCATCGCCCCCACGGTCCGTCCCGCCGGCGCGGCCGGATCGAAACCCGAGCCCTTCCGGGCCACGAAGCGCACTTTGCTGCTGTAGTAGCGCTCCGTGAACGCCACCAGCCGGCGGCGCTTCCCGGTAATCGACATGCTGGAGACGATGGCGTCGAACTTCCCCGCCCGAAGCCCCGGTATCAAGCCTTCCCAGTCCTGCAGAACGAAAACACACACCGCGTCCAGCCTCGCGCAAAGGGCTAGTGCGATGTCGATGTCGAATCCGGTGAGACGGCCTTCCCCGTCGATGTCGCTGAATGGCGGATAGCCGGGATCGACGCCGATGCGGAGGATCTCCGCACCGATCGTCGGCGCCGAGCCGAGTACAAGAAGGAACAGGGCCGCCGCGAGTGTCCTGATCAAGCCGCCGAACGTCCTTCGGGTGCCGCCGGCGGTCGCCTGCCGTCCAGGCCGTTCACGCGGGGCAGCGGCCCGGGGAGAGCCCATGGGCTTCGGCCGCTTTGAAGTCGTCATCCCCAACACTCCTTCAGGCCTGGTTCGAGGAGATGGACGGGGATTCCCGGAACCGGACGATCCGTGAGCAGGGTCACGCCCGTGTCGTGGAAGTCCGGGCCGGACAGCCTCTCCGGCCTCCTGCCCGTCCTGTAGAACTCAGCATCGCCTCGAGCCCGAGCGATGCCATTCTCAGGGGATACTGCATGGCCGTCGCGCCAATCGCGCCTGCGGCAACGTTCCTCACCCCCGCGCAGCCTCCGTAGACCGAAACGACGAGAACGTCCTTTCCCACCCCAAGCGCCCTGAGCGCCGGATGGGCGCCCGCCGCCGGCTCGTTGATCGCGTACACGAAATCGATCCCCGGCTCGTTCCGCATCAGGGCCTCCATGGCCATGTGCCCAGCCGTTTCCGTGCCGAGGCTCGCGCCGCTGCCGGCAATGCGGGCGTCGTCCTCGTCGTACATCTTCCGGGGATCCTTGATGTCGACGCCGAAACCCTTGAGAAAACCCTGGTTCCGCAACACGTTCACCGTGACCGGCGCCTCGGAAAGGTCCAGCGTTGCGATCCTTGCGCTCCTTGCGGACTCGCCTATGCTTGCCCTGGCCCACGCGCCGATCAGTTCGCCGGCCCGGAAATTGTCGGTGGCAAAGGTGGCGTCCACGGCGTCCGCCGGGTCGAAGGGAGTATCGAGCGCGATCACCAGCACCCCGGCCGCACGCGCCTTCGTGGCGGCATCGAGAAGGGCTGCGGGATCCGAAGGCGTTATCAGAATGCCCTTCGCGCCCGCAGCAGCCAGACTCTTCACCGCCTCGGCTTGCGCCTTCGAGTCTCCGTCGTACCCGCCCGCATAGGTCCGCAACTCCAGGCCGAGCGCATCGGCCTTCCCGCGGGCAGCCTGCTTCATCGTCACGAAGAACGGATTGTCGTTCGTCTTGGTGATCAGGCCGACTGTCCGCTCGCCGGCCATGCCCGGCGAAGTGAACAGGCAGCACGTCAGCAGCGTTGCCGCAAGCAGGCGGATCATCTCCCGTCGCCTGCCGCGCCGGTCCTCGCCCTTGCCACCAGCAGCCGGGAAGCCTCCGGCACGGTCCGTTGGCCGAACCTCTTGCCTGTTGCCGCGAAAGATATTCACCTCCATGGCGTCTGCTGAGTGTGGATCGTCTCCGTCCGCTTGCATCCCAAAAGTCATCTATCTCGCCCCTTCTCCGTTCCTGTACCTGATCCATCCCTTGCCGGCAAGGCACACCCGGAGCATTTCCTCGCCGCCCGTTCGATGCACGAATACCGTGGACTCCGCCAGACCCTGCGCGGTCAGGCTGCTCACGAGTTCCAGGACCCTTGGGTCGGCCGCCATCACCACCGCGGTCCGGCCGCTCGCTTCCCAATCTCGCGGAGCATGGCTTTTTCGTCCTCGGTCATCCGTCAGTTGAACCCGCAACGAGCGCCGGAACCATCATCGCCACCAAGCTCGGAGGCGTCTCGCTGGAGTCGGGCGATCCAGTCGCCCTCACACGGGCGCCAGCGTTCGCTCAACCCGGCGCCCACCCCTACTTGCGGTCCCGACCGGCCCGGGCTCCGGGCGGACGGTAGGGCACCTTCTTCCTCGCCGCCTCGTCCACCGTCTCCGGCGTGATCAGCACCGTGGCTCTGATCTCGAGGGCGCCCGCGTTGGCAATTTTCAGCGATACCGCCGTTGCCGTGGCGTCGTCGGGAAGATCGCAGATGATGTAGAGGTCCGTGTCCCCGAACGCATAGTAGAATCCCTCGACGCTCCCGCCCATCGCATCGATGGTGTCCGTCAGGGCCTCCCGACGCCGGCTGCCGCCCTCCTTGAGCAGGCCCGCGAGCCCCTTGCCCGTGTATGTCGCGTGAAACATGTACTTGCCCATGAATTCCCTCCCGGGTTCGTGTTTGTTGTCGTTCGAAGATTTCAGGCGGCTACCCCGGGTATATCCCGGCGCAGGCCCGGCTCCACATTCGAAACACGGGGTCCTGACCGAACCGGGTCTGGAACGCCGCGGGAATCTCGTCCACCATCTCCATGCCGCGGCCGGTCCGGGCCGCGATCGCGCCCATCACTACCCTCACCGGCTCCCGTTGCAGGTTCCCGCCCGGCTCGAGCCACTGCCCCCAGCCCTCCAGGACGGTCAGTCCCGCCCTGAACCGCGGCGTGATGGTGTCGGCAAGGAAACTCCGCCATTCCTCCTCCGTGACGGTCCTACCCTCGGAATCGGCCAGACCGAAGAAGAGCCGGAATTCCCCCCACCGGTTCCAGCCCCTTCGGACATTCCCGCTCTACCGCCCCCGAAACGGCCACCACCCCCAGCGCAAGAAACACTATCAGGGCCTGCCAGCATCGTGCGGTCGCTGCCATCACACTCTCCCTTCCATCCTTCCTCCCGGGTCACGTCCTGCCCGCGTCCGTTGCCGTTCGCAGGGACCCCGTTCTCTCAACGCTTGAATCGACCGTCCTGCCGCGGTCTCCTCGGCTTGAATTCATCGAGTCGTGCTTCGATCCCCATGCATCGGGTCTACACCATCCGGCACCATCGTTGCACGGCGAGTGCATCGAAGATGCCCGTAAAGCTCCCGCACGCCCCATCCGACTCGGCGAGCTGGACATCGGTCGAGGTCGACCACTCGGCGAGAGCGCCCGTCGGTATCCGGCACGTTTGAAAACTGACCGCGCCACGTCCCGACAGCGTGATCGCGCATTCGGGGTGGGTTGCGGTGATCGCCGTATCGTCGAACGAGCCCCTGGCGCCGAAGGAAGCCGCGAAGCACAAGTCGTAGTCGGCGGGCGGCGCGGCGGGACCGGGACCCTGCCAGGGCACGACCGGAAAAGGTGGCGGCCGGGTGCGGTCTCGATCGGCTTGATACACCCAAGGCACCCGGTGAGGCGGTTGTGGTCGAAGTCGGCCTTGAACGAGATAGTCCCCTGGAACTCGGTGAACTCCGAGGTATCTGCCAAGTCGCCCGCGCCGCCGATGTACGTGGCAGTGCCGGTTGCGTGGAGGTCGGGCGGTGTGGCGGGGTCGAGTTCCGGGCCATCGATGAAAACCCCGCGCATGGCGGTGTCGACAGCGTCGTACGACTCACCGGGCGGGTAGACGAGCCACCATCCGGCCGCGAGTAGTCCACGGGGTCGGCGTCGTTCCACGAAACCACGGCGGAGATGTAGAGCATGATCCTGCCGCGTGGTGGTTTTCCGCAAGCAGCCATTCACGGCTGGAATGGTTCGGTTGCGAGGGTCGGGGGAGGTCGAGCCCCCGGGACCACTCCCGGCACCGGACGGTGTCGAGCGTGCGGGTGCCACCGTCATGGTGGCGAACGTCGATACGGAGGACGTTGTCGACGAAGGTGGCGCGCGCATGAAATGGTTGGCGAACGGGCTCAAGCGCCGGGATTGGAATCGGGGGTTCGGGTGGGCCGGGAACGCTGACGGAACAGCCCAACGTCAGGGACAGCAAAAAAGCCCATGATTCGCCGCAGGCAGTCTCATGGCTATTCCCAATAACGAGACGGCCTGCCAAACGTCAAGTGGTCTACCGAAGCCGGCGCGTGTTCGCGGCGCCCTCAAGCCACCGCGCCGGCCCGTCCAGGTTCTCTACCCGGACGAACTCGTTGTATACATGCTTGAATGGGAGGGCGCTCCGCGCCGATATTCCCAGGCAGCCTGACGGAGGTCGGATGCAGGATCGCCGGATTGCCTGAACGGGCGGTGCCGCGCCTTCGCACTCGCGCGGAACCGGACCGGGCCGCACTGCATGAAGATGATAGGGAGGTGTACGTTCTTGTGTGCCATCGTGACCGAAAGCCCCAGCACGGAACGTACCTTGTACTCTGGCACTCGCCGGCGGGACGCGCATTGCTTGCAGGCCGAGGTGGCGCTGTCTGACGAAGTTGCTGTCCAAGGCCGGCGTCGAGACGAACAGGTGCGGTACGGCCGCCTCGCTGACCAGGGGCGCTCGGGAGCCACAGACCCGCAGGGCTACGCCGAGGTTCCGGTCCAGGGCTGAGCGGCTGCGCAAGGCCCTGGACGGGCACACAGACGGTCAAGGCGCTGCATCGCGAGGTCCGCAGCCTGCGCAGGGCGGTCAGGGAACCGGATGCCTCCCCAACGATCCGCTCGCTGTCGAGGATGATCGAACATCTCCGCACGAGACTGAGGGCTGTCCTAGCAGGTCGACCCCTCCGCCTGGATCGACGGCTTGCGTGCGTCGCTGAAGAGTTCGGAGGACGCGAAGAAAGCGCTGGAGAACCGGGATTGCGGCGCTTCGCACGATCGGGGGAGCGCCTGGAGCAGATCGACCCGCCGTCGGATGCGTGCGTTTGCGGCCGTTGCGGACAGCCCTATGCGCCAAACGGCGCCGATGAGTCGACACTCATCGAGATCGAGGTCAAGGCCCACAAGCTTGTGATCCGCCGTCCCCGCTGGCACCGGGCCTGCGAGTGCGCCCACCCGCGCCGAACTGTCCAGAGACTTCTGCCCCGCATCGGCTGACTGAAGCCCGACGGCGGCCTCAAGAACATGATGGCCACGGTCGCCATGCTCGCCATGAACTGCGACGACGTCATCATCCTGCCGCCGCCGACGGGGCGGCAGGGCCATCCCCGGCCGATCGTCTTCGGAGCGGAAATCGAGCCGCCGCTGTTCCCGACCCCGGCCACCCTCGACGAGGTCCGTCCGCTCACCTGTGCACCATCACGCACGACACCCGCGAGGAAAGGCCGTGGAATGAGTTCGTCACCCGCCGCCACTACCTCGGCTACAAGACCCTGGTCGGCGCCCAGATGCGCTAGGCTGTCCACGACCGCCACGGCTCGCCCCTAGCGATGCTCGGCTTCAGCACCTTGGCATGGAAACTCGCCCCGCGACAGTTTCACCGGATGGACGCGGCAACTGCGAGAGAAAGGTCCTCATCGAGACCTTCGTCGAAACCCCACGTACACCGGCGCCGTCTACAATGCCGCCGTCTGATCCCGGTTGGAACTATCATGGCCGTGGCTGCTACGACCGCGACAAGCTCTACGCCAACCCAAGAAGGACATCTGGCTCCGCCCCTCAAGGCGGAGCAGGGTCACGGCTCTCCCAGCGGGCCTACCGGCTTCGGAACATCCTGTCCGGGGTTCGCCAGAAACGAGCGCCAGGCGTCCCAGTACCGCTCGCCGCCGGCTCGCCAGGTGTCGTCGTGTCCCGATCGCCGGATCAGGTGAAAGCGCTTGGGGGGATTGGCCAGCGCAAAGAGCCGCCGGCCATGAGCGATGGGGACGAGTTCGTCGGCGTCGCCATGAACGATGAACACGGGTATCCTCACCAAGGGAAGGTAGCGGGCGTTGTCGAATTTCTGGGAAACGAGCCAGCTCACGGGCAGGAACGGGAACAGTTCCTTCCCTATCGCCAGCAGGGTCTCGAAGGGCGATTCAAGAATCAGGCCGCGGGCGGCGGCGCCCTCGGACACGATGCGTATCGCCACCGCAGCCCCCAGCGAACGCCCGAACACGAACATCCGCCCCGGCGGAACCTGCTTGGCCAGCCAAGCGTAGGCGGCCCGGGCATCGTCGTACAGTCCCGACTCCCAGGGCTTTCCCTCGCTTCGGCCGAATCCCCTGTAGTCGAACAGGAAGACTCCCGCCCGCAACTCCTTGTAGATCGCGGCAATATGGCGAGCCCGGTGGGAGAGGTTGCCCGAGTTGCCGTGCGCCCAGAGCAGCACCGGGCGGTCGGGGCCGGGAGGCCTCACGTACCAGCCGTGCAGCCGCACGCCGTCGGCGGCCTGGAAACTCACGTCCTCGAAGGGCACCCCGTAGTCGGTCGGGGTGACGGTGATCTCGCGGAGCGGGTGGTAGAGGTAGTAGTTCTCAAGGTGACCGGTGTAGCTCAGGATCGTCACCAGGACCACCGGGAAGGAGTAGAGCAGCACCCGCTCCCATATCGCCCTGCGGAACATCACGCGCCAAGCTCCGTCGGTGAGATGGCCCCGGAACGTCTTTGCCCGCTGAATCACGGCCTTCGCCAGGTGCATGCTACGCGCGAGACTACCCACCGGTCCGGAAGGTAGTCGTCGTGTAGGGACACTCGCCGGTGACGCCGGCATACCTGCCCGTGCCGCCCAGGATCCGCTGAACGCCCCGGCCTCCGCCGCCCGCCGCAACGTCCCCCGCCCGCCTCTCCGCCAAAAGGTACACCGTGTCCCCCGACTCGGCGGTCAGCGTGCACGGCGCCTCGAGATCCAAGCCGGCATCCGAACTCCTGGCGTAGGCCACGCAGGCGATGTGCCAGTTTCCGCCCTCCGCGAAGGGAGCGCCGCTGCTCTTCAAGACGGTCGCCGTCCCCTCCACAGGACCCGCGGTGATCGTCCGTCCCGCGTGCTCCAGTGTGGTGTAGTCGTGGACGTAGTTCTCCACGATCTCGAAACTGCCGCTCTCTTCGGCCCCGGCGGGTTGTCCCGCGCACAGGGCTAACAGGGCCGCAATCAACAGGAAGAAACTGGTGGCCGGCATATGCATGTGTTCCTCCTCGGCCATTCCATACTGATCGACATGCCGGAGGCAATGGCGTCCAGGAGCGATGAGCAAGGCTGGGGCCGGTGCATTCATGGGACTCCCGAACCCCCCGCCACGAATCATACACCACCGAGGCAGCCCATGAAAACGTAGATGCCGGGGAGTGGAGGCCTCCGGGTCCCTCGACGTTCACAGGCCATCGTCATTAACCAGACCAGGAAGGAGGTGGAGTTGACCCGATTTGGTGGACACTTAAAGTGAGAGAGCAGGAGGTGTAGAGATGTCGAGAGGGAATACGCCGTATGCGGCGGAGTACCGGCAGCAGATGGTGGAGTTGGTACGGGCGGGCCGCAAGCCTCAGACTGCGCCCCCTTGCTGTCGGATGGACTCCTTCCGGGCTCGGCGCGTCTCAGCCCTTGCCCAGCCAGATCTTATACCGCATCTCCGGCCACCGGCGTCTGACCGAAGATACACCATACAGATTCCACCGACTATAACGCGTCTGACACGAACCAGCCGCGCCACAGCATCTGCAAGCGCACGGCAGCGATCCGTGGACACAGCGTTAGGGCGACGAAAGACACACCGCCGAAAACCTATTCGAAGGGACTGCTCAATTACGCACCCGTATTCTCGTTTCCTCCACAATCCATAGCTGACCGTCCAGGGACATGGCGGAAAGCCGCTCAAGAAACCGTGCTCCGATCTCCAGGACGTGGTCGCGCGCCTGATCACCTAGTCGAAACACAACGATTCCGGAATATGCGCCGGGTCGATATGTTCGGATGTCCGAAAAGTCGATGTCGAGGGTCACGATGGCGCGCCGCTCCTGAGCGCAGACGGTCGCCAAGTCCGAATCGCTGACACCGCCCAAATTCTGATCGAGAACGGTCTGTCAATGGCAACCGAAAACTGCTCATTTTTGGCAATCGAAAACTGCACACTTCCGAGAAGGGCGCCGGTACGGGTGTGACGCCCTTCGGTTGGTTTCGGCGAGGCGAGAGGGGTTGG
>JAJDXX010000176.1 GCA_022823055.1 Candidatus Binatia bacterium
GTTTCCCAGCACCACCGCTTCGCCGGGCAAGCTCCAAGTCTTCCACGCGGCGCGACTCTGGATTCGGTACGTCCCTGCTTCGCGAGTCTTGAAACGGTCTGTCGTGCGGGAATGGCGACGCGGGTGTCACTGCCATCCCCGTACCCGGGTGCAGTTTTGACACGGCCTGTTGCGGAAGCCGGACGGGCTTGGGGAAGAAGCGCCGCACCAGCGGGCGCAGCCGCACCCGGCGCGGCCTCGGCGGCGGAACCTCTTCCAGGGGCTCCCAGGTGAAGCGCGCCTCGGGAAGGTGACCGCTACGCAGGCGCGCCCGCAGCAGCGCGCCGTCGCCGAAGCGCGCCCGCAGTCGCGCCAGGGCGCGATTGGCGGCGTCGTGGTCGCGCGTGGAGGCGCCGCGGAAAAGCTCCCCCTGCCGGACGTCGGGCGAGGTTCCCAGGAGTTCCATGACGATTTCCGTCACCCCGGCCGTCAGCGCCGTGGCCTCCAGGCGGAGGCGCAGGAGATCCTGGATCTGCGTCCGGTCCAGGGTGGGCCGGGCCGGCCGCAGGGTCTCGGCCTTCTCCGACTTGTCGTCCAGGCGAAGGTGGAGGAGGAGGGCGGTCATCACCTCGTGGCGCTGCTCCAGCGCGTCGAGCAGCGGCTCCAGCAGATCTTCCATGAGGACTGCCAGCCGCTGATGGTGGCTCTCCGGGTAGTCGAGGAAGACCCCCGCGGCGACGGGCTCGGACGGCATCTCGGGATGGAGCGGGCTCCAGAGGTCGCCCGCGGCCAGCCGGTGGAGCCGATGGGCTTCCCGCCCGAGGCGCGAGCGCACCTGGGACGCGGGCAGGTCCAGGAAACCGCCCAAGGTGTGGATGCCGAGGCGGGCCAGCAGGTCGCGGCCCTTGGGCGCGAAATCGAGCCGGTCGAGCCGGACGGCGCGGACGTGGTGGTGCTCCTCCACGGACGTGCGGAAGACCATGATCCGCTCGCAGGCCTTGGCCGCGGCGTAGCTGCCGAAGCGGGAGAACCCCACGGCCACGGTGTTGTGGAAGCCGGCACCAGCGAGGTCGCGGTGAACGAGTCCGGCCCATTCCTCCAGGCGGGGATGAAGTAGGGAAAGGCCCGAGACCCCGAGCCAGAACACTCCGGGCTCGTCGCGGGAGGGCTCTACCTCCGCGGCAAAGCGCTGCAGCCGCGGCACCAGTTCAGCCACGGCCCTGTCGACGGCCGCGCGGAGAATGACGCCCGCCCGGAGATGGCGCGAAAGCGTGAGTCCCGCTCCGTAGCGCATGCCCGGAAGGATGCCCGTGGCCCGCGCCCGGGAGTTCACCCAGAGGATGGTCCCTTGGGCTTTGTCCCGGTCCACCACCGCGGCTGGATGGCCCCTCCAGTCCGGATGGTCCCGCAGCAGCAGTTGCAGGGGAAAGGCCGCGACGTCAACACAGGCCATCCGTTCCACGGCACGACTCCGTGTGGCTCCATCCCGGTGTGCCGCGCTTGTCCTTGACCACGCGGATTTCCCAGTCGAACAGGCTGAAGGCGGTTCTGGTAATGCGGCCCTGGCCGTGCAGCGACACCAACGGCCCCAGCGACGGCGCGCCCCGCTTCTTGCGGGTGAGGCAGAGGAGCGCCGCGTGGTGCTTCCGGGCCAGCGCTGCCAGCCGGCTCTGGACCGCCATGTGCATCCGCGCCTCGGCCTTCAGGTCCAGCACCACCAGCCCGAATGCCCCGGAGCGAAGCAACTGGTCGGCGGCTCGCGACGCGGCAAGGGCGTCGGGAACCCGCACTACCGGCAAGGCGTCGAGGTCGATACCCCACTCAACCAGGTCCGGCGGGAAGAAGATTGAGTTGCCGAAGCCGACCCACGCCGCGGGCTCGCCGCGCTGCTGGGCCTGGAGGATCAGGGAGGCCGCGGCCGTGAGTGCAGGGGCCGTGCCCGAGTCCGAGATCTCGGTGAAACGTCCCGCCAGCAGGGAGAGGTTCCAGGCCCGTGACGCCTCGCGGGCAGGCAGGCGCCGCGGCGCGACAGGGGCCGGAACGGCGCCCGAAGCCGCCATCCGGTCGCGCGCCGGAACCGGTATCCGCTCGTGAGTCTTTTCGGCGAAAACGTCCATGGAAGCTCTCTGTATCCCGCAACAGGCAAAGGATCGGGTGCCGGAAGCGCGTCGTCCCGGATTCCGCGTTCGCGCGCCGACCTTCGAGTTCACCCCTCCAGATAACGTCTTACCTCCACCACCTTGCCCAGGACGGTGCATTCTTCCGCTCTCGGAACGATCGGTGTGAAAGCCGGGTTCTCCGGATGCAGCTCGATCCCGTTCCCACGCAGGCGGAGCCGCTTGATGGTGGCCTCGTCCCCCACCAGGGCCACGACGATGTCCCCCGAGGCGGCTTCCGCCTGTTGCCGCACGACGACGATGTCGCCCGGAAGGATGCCCGCCCCGGTCATGCTCTCCCCCTGCACCCGGAGCCCGAACATTTCCTCCGAGCCCCGCGACTGCACCGGCAGGTAGCCCTCGCACTCCTCGATGGCCGCCCGCAGCCCGCCCGCCTGCACCCGCCCCAGCAGCGGCACGAACAGCGTCCCCGGCTCCCGGGGCAGGCGATAACCCCGTGATTTCCCGTGCGCCTTGACCAGCCGCCCCTCCGCCACCAGCCGCTCCAGGTGCTCCCGCGCCGTCTGCACCGCCCTGAACCGGAACGCCTCCTGCACCTCCCGCACCGTCGGAGGCAGCTCCTCCAGGATCCGCCTGCGCACGAACCGGTAAACTTTTTCCCGGGTCTCCCCCGGTGGCGTGAAGGGTGTCATGAAGATGCGCATACCAGATTTTTGTCTGGTATGCAAGGATTTTTGGACCATTCCCCAAGGAAACCCGAAAGAAAGGATTTCCCTGCCGTCCTCAGCAATCAGCCTTGTCGTTACTTGCCAGCGTCCACCGTGCGGACGTGCCCGTGAACGCCGTAGGCGAGGATGGCGTCGTCCGCTGTCAGGAGCGGCGCATCCCAATGGCAGGCGGTGGCGACGATGAGGCGGTCGGCGGGGTCGGCGTGGAAGGAACCGGGCAACCTGACACTGTCCACCGCGATCTCCGGCTCGACCGGTGCGAGCTTGATTCCCGGGAGGGCGAGGTCATCATCCTGTCCGCCAAACCGTCACGCCACCCTGGGCGTCGAGCGCGGCAAGCGCGCGCCCGTCCGGCCGCCAGTACAGTCCCGCCCCTATGTCCGCCAAGACCGCGGACCCGATACGACGGCCTTTTCCATTCCTCTGAAGCGACCACACCACTACGGCGCCATCCCGTGCTGCCGAGGCCAGGCGCATCCCGCGGCGAGCGAAGGCGAGGGTTGTGACAGGTTGAGCGTGACGTTTTAGAACGCCGGGGCGCGTGCCTTCGGGACCACGTCCCCGGAAGCTCCAGACCGTCACCGCGTCGCCTCCGCCGGTGGCCAAAAGGGTGCCGGTGTCATCGAAAGCCAGGGCCGACGGCTTGGCGGGGTATCCTGACATCATGGAGTCCTGCGCCGTGGAGCGACGCCAGAAGTGCACCGAGTTGTCCTGGCTGCCGCAGGCCACGATATCCCCGTCCGGGCTCAGTACCATCGACACCAGGGAGCCCTGCCACTCCAGCTTCTGGCGAAGCTCCCCGGTGGAGACGTCGAAGAACGCCACTCGACAGTAACAGGCCGTCGCCAGCTCCCCTGCGCGGGACCAGGCGATGGCGCTGACGGTGCTGGGATGATCGTCGGAGCGCCAGACTTCTCCGCCGTCCGCACCATACGCGCGGACCTGCCGGGAGCAGGAGGCCGCCAGCCATTGGCCGTCCGGCGACCACGCCACGTTCTCCACCCAGCCGCTGCCGACGTCGATGGCCTGTTTTACCTGACCTTCGGCGACATCCCAGATGAGGACTCGGCCGTCCTGGCCGGCGGTAGCGAACGCGGTTCCGCTTGGGTGGATCGCCATCGCGAGCACGCCGCCGTCATGAGCCCCTTGCCGCGCCCAGGCGCTTGCGCCGGACTTGCCGTCGAACGCGTAGACGCCACCCGCGGCGTCACCGACCGCCAGGGCCTCACCGCCGAGGGTCCAGCCCCCGGCGATGGCGTAGTCGCCCACCGCCGCGGACCAGCCTCGGCGAAGAACTCCCCTTGGGCTGTCGACACTCAACTCAGACATGCCTCGAATCCCTGCCGCATGCCCTGCTCATCGAGGTTGCGGCCGATGAAGACGAGCTGATTGCGCCGGGGCGAGTCTCCCCATGGACGATCCGGCTGGCCGTCGAAGAGCATGTGAACCCCCTGGAAGACGAAGCGGCGCGACTCACCCGCGAGGCTGATGAAGCCCTTCATTCGGAAGATGTCCACCCCGTGATCACGGAGCAGTTCGCCGAGCCAGGCGTTGAGCTTTTCGGGATCGACGTCGCCGTCCCTCTCGATGGAGATCGAGCCCACCTCGTCGTCGTGCTCGTGCTGTGCGACCCAGGTGCGCTCGACCTCTTGCCTGACTGGCAC
>JAJDXX010000169.1 GCA_022823055.1 Candidatus Binatia bacterium
AAGACATGGGGCGTTCCCTTCCTGGCTCTTCGTGGCTGTATGTTCGAGGTCGGCTAACCACAACATACCAGGGAACGACCCCTCCCTCACTCCTTCACACCAACTAAACCCCCTCACTCAGTGGGTTTTGCAAGTGGCTCAAATGTCAACGCGGTCCCCCTTGAGGAACGCGGTCAGCGGGCTGCTGTCCGGTGCGAATTGATCGAACTCGTACAATTCGGGATCAGATTCGCGAAACGCGCCCATGACTTTGAGCGCGCGCATATTGGCTCGGGCATGGGAGAGGTCTATGTCAAGCCCGACCACGCGTGAGGATGGGAATAGATCCGACCACACCGCAAGGCCTGTGCCGCGGAGGATTCCGATCTCCATGATGGTCGGTGGGCAGTGGCTGCCAAGGTACGGCTTGATGTATTGGGCGTACTTGGGAGCATAACCATGAACCAGCATCCGGTCGCCACCTCGCATACCGCGAGCCCCGGACCGGCCGCGTGGAATCCTCGCCGCTTTGTTGACAGGCAGATCTCGTGGATCATGCGGACTGGTTCGGTTTCGAGGAACGCCGGTTACCAAACCACCATACTTGATCTCGGTCTCCACGAACCAGCCGGTGCTGCCTCTCGGAAGATGCTTCAGTCTCCTCAGTGCAAGGATGCGGCGAACCCGCCAGAACCAACTTGAACTTCGGATTATTGTCCTCACACTTGCTCCAACGCCGGCTCACCGTTGCCGTGTTCCTGGATGATGGAAGTGATCAACTGCTCGTAGGCGGAGATCGCTTTCTCGGCCGCGAAGCCGGCCACGCCGTTGCGCAGCGTTTGCCGGCATGCCGGCCGGTCGAGGGCGGAAACCATGGCTTCCGCCAACTGTATGGGATCTCCAACGGGCACGAGCCGCCCGAGCCGTCCACCCTGAAGCACTTCCGCGGGCCCCGCGGGACAGTCGGTGCTGACGCAAGCGCAGCCGCACGCAAGCGCCTGGACCAGAACTCCGGGGAGACCTTCGAATCGCGAGGACAGCACGAAAAGGGCGGCGCGTGCCATGAACGCGAACGGATTGTCCGCCCAACCCGGCAGGGACACGCGCTCGGTCAGGCCAAAACGCGCGACCAGACGTTCAAGCGACCTTCGCCGTCCTCCTTCCCCGAGGATGATGAGGCGGCACGGCCGCGTCTCGGCCACACGCGCGAAGGCCTTGACGAGGGTGGGATAGTCCTTTTGAGCCGAGAGTCTGCCGGCCGAAAGGATGACCGGCACCCCTCCGTCTTCCATCCACGGGTGGTTGGCCGGCTGGGTCATCTGGGCGTCGAGGTCTGGCGTGACGACCGGGTTGTGCACGACGGAGACCTTCGTGGCGGGAACGCCCACTTGTTCTACGAGGCTGTCGGCCACGCCTTGTGACACGCAAATGAAGTGAGATGCGTGCCCGAACAGGTGCCGATAACAGCGTTTGTGACTGCGCCGGCGGGCCTGAAGCACGTTGCGGATGGTGGGGACGATGGGTGGATGGGTGCCCAATAGCCGCCCTGCCAGGAGGGCGGCTATTTTGGCGCGGGGCAGACTCGGGACGACGCAATCGGGTTGCTGATCGCTCAAATAGCCCGCGACCGCCCGCGCTTGCCTGACCAGGCGCGGACCCGGAAGACAGAGCGGGTCCCAGCGGAGTGCGTTCATGATGCTCAGCCAATCCCGCGAACTCGACGGGACTGAGAGCTCGATCAAATCGGCAAGGATCTCGTTGGCCTTGGCGCTCTTCGTCGTGCGGACGTCCGGTCTGTGTTCCACAACGAAAAGGCGGGCCTTCCGCGGGACTTCCGCGGGATAGTGGATGCGCGCCCCAAACAGGACGATGTCGACGCGGTGGCCCCGTTCGATCAAGCCGTTGGCCACGGTCAGCAGCGACCTCTCCGCGCCGCCCCCCGCGAGATTGGGGAGAACGAACGCCACGTGCGCGCCGGATCCCTGACTCAAGTCGCGGTTCCGTGAACGCGGGCGAATGCTCGCTTCACCCCATCCGTCAAACGCCTCAGGGCTCCAACAGCTTGTCCCTCCACGACGTCGTGAACCATGGGGCGTTTGAATGTGGTGTCAAAGTTCAACAATTGGCCGAATGCGTTCTCGTCCTTCGTATGGCAACAGCCTGCCAAGGGCCAAAAGGTCAGTTCGCCGAAGATGGGCCGGGCTTGGTATTCGTAGAGATCCACCCGGACGTACCGAAAAGGGCTGCTCAGGGTGCGGGCGATTCCCTTCATTTTCTCCCAGGTCTCCGGCTGGACCGGAGGTTCGTCCACGCAAAGGTTCTCGTGGTTGAAATGAAGCCGAAGCGTGGCATAGCCTTCGTCGACGTTTGTTTCCCTTGGCTTGCCCGTCGCGCGGTCCGCGATGATCTGAACCCAGCGGATCTCTCCCGAAGAGCAGTGAAACTTGTAGTCGGTGGCCGGCCCGTGCATGAACTCTTCGGCGAATACGAGGGGAGAAATGTACGCGTAGGCCCATTCGCCCTTCGCCATTCCATACGTCCGTTTGAGTCGCCGGCGGATCTTTCCCCTGGCATACATCGAAGACGCCCTGTCCGTGACGACGTACACGCTCCCGCTGTCGTGGTTCGTCTTCAGCACGTACCTTTCGGGTAGCGTCTCAAAGGCGATCCGGTCGACGCTGCGAGCCGTCTGGTAGACCTCGAGAAGACAATCGGTGCCGACCCGCTCCGCGACGTATTCCCGAGCGCGCAGTTTGTCGGAGCACACGATGTGTTCCGGCATCTGGTCGTAGAGCTTCAGCCAGTTGACCTTGTCGTTGTAGCCGGTGGGGCTGACCAGGTTCGGCAGGGTTCCGAGTTGGCGAAGACAGTGGTCGTTGACGATGTCAACCAAGCGTGTCTGCATGGTTTACTCAGACCTCTCCCCGCCACCGAGAGTGAAGCCTTTACAACAGCTTGCGAAACTTTTCGATCGTTAAACCGGGGTCGCGCACAAGGTTGACGTCGCGGTCAGGTGCGCGCCTCACACCCTCAACCCGCACCCCTCGAACGCCTCCCGCGTCCGCTCCCTCTCTTCATCCGTAAGCGCGAGGAACGGTGGTCGCACCGTCCCGCCTACTTGTCCCAGGAGCTCTTGCCAGTATTTCTGGTGGGCGTGGGGCTTGCCGCCGGGGCGGCTCGACGCCAGCGCCTCGCGCACGGGGTTCAGACTGTCCCGGACCTGGCGCGCCTTCTCGGCCTGACCGTCGAAGGCGAGTTGCGTGTATTCGTGCATGCGCCGGTCGTCCCTTGTCTGGAGCAGGTAGGGCGGCGAGGAACACAGGTAGAGCTGCCAGCCCAACTCCACGATGTTGTCGAGCCATTCCTCCTCGGAGGCGGTGCTGACGATGAGGCGGTCGCCGGCGAGCCGGGTGAGGTCGGCGTACATGGGCCGGGGCACGGAGTACTTGATGGCCACGATGTTGGGCAGCTCCGCCACCCGCTCGCACAGCTCCGGGCTCATCAGGTAGCCCGAGTCCGGGTGGCTCCACATGGCGATGCCGATGTCCACGTGGTCGCACACGGCCTTGTAGTAGTGGTAGACGGCGTCGTCCCGGTCGGTGACGAAGTGCAGCATGGGCGCGTGCACCACGATGTAGTCGGCGCCCACGGCCTCGGCGTGGCGCGCCAGCTCCACCACGGTGTCGAAGTTCTGGTCCGAGCACGACATGATGGTGCCGGCCTTGCCGTCGGTCTCCTCCACGGCGATCTCGAAGTTGCGCTTGCGCTCCTCCAGCGACATGGTGAAGAACTCTCCCTGCTTGCCGGCGATGAAGAGCCCCTGAATCGCCAGATCGTCCACCCAGTGCCGGATGTTCCGCCGCAGACCCTCCTCGTCGAACGAGAAGTCCTCCTTGAAGGGGTTCATGGCCGCGGCCCAGACGCCCTTCATGTTCGCGCGGGCGTAATCCTTGGCGTCGTGCTTCGAATACTTCATGGCAACTCCGTTCCGATGCTGACCTGTATGCCCTGCCTCCGGGACAACTATCCGAATTCAATACTTAATTCAACGCAGAGAGGTTGCCGACGGCATCCGCGCGTGCCCCGCATAGTGGTAGGTATGTCGTCACTTTTCGGCGATTTATGCTGCCAAGATATACAAACGAATTGCGCACCGAAAACGGCATTACGGTGTACCGGTGAACGGCTTCGTACGGCTGCCGGGGTCGGAGCCGGAGGGCCAGGTGCGGCTTATTTGCCGGCCAGCAGCTTGGGCCAGTTGACGTCGCCCTTGGCGATGTTGCCGGGGATGTCCTGGGACCACTGGTCCCGCACTCCCAGGCTGTAGTTGAGGTAGAGCTTGCCGTCCACGATGCTCCAGGCATCCGGATCGATGGACGCCGTGTAGCCCTGGCTCACCGCCCACGCGCAGTAACCGCCGTACCTGGGCGCGTACTTCTCCGGGTCGCCCTCGAACAGCGCCTTGTTCCCGGCGCTGGCGAACGACCAGGTCGCCCCCTTCCACTCGATCCGATGGGCGCGCTTGCCCGCCACCGGCTTGCCCTCAGTGTGGTAGGCCACCGGATCGTACCCTCGAATGGCGCCCCCCAGATAGGTCGAGAACACGGGGTCGAGGGCCAGGGCCGTGCCCGCCGGCAGAAACAGTGCGGCAATGAACAGCGCGGCCACCATCGACCGCCGGATGCGCCGTGCGCGACTCATGGATGCCTCCTGTCGGATTCGAGAGTTCATACCTATATTTCAGCCCATTCCGAGCGTCATTTCAATACACCCGGCGCCTCCGCCTCCACGGAATCCGCGATCAGCCCCGAACCGACATCAGCTCACCACCGGCCCGTGTATTGGGTCAGGCCCTCCGGGTGATGGAGGGCGGACCCAACATCACCCGGAGGGCCTGACCCAATACATGGGCACCCCACCGCATCCTGGCATCCACCCCCCATTCGCGTGTAACATCCCCTCCCATGCCCACCCCCCGCCGCACCATCCTCGCCTGGTGCCTCTACGACTTCGCCAACTCAGCCTTCAC
>JAJDXX010000134.1 GCA_022823055.1 Candidatus Binatia bacterium
AAGACCAGCAGCCAGAAGGTGCTCGTGCGGACGGCTTCCTTGCGCGTCCAGGGGACGTCCACGGAGGGCGCCGGAGGGCTCTGCCGTTCCGGTGTCCGCCCGTGGGGCGGCTCGTAGAGCGCGAGGGCGCCGTCCGGCAGAAGGCCCATGTCCTCGGGACTCCGCCGGACCACCAGGAACGCCGGCAGCACCACCATCGCCCAGGTGAGGAGTCCGAACACGAGCCAGGTGTGGCGCCACCCCACCAGCGCGAAGAGCCACACGGCGAGGAGAGGCATTGTCGACTTGGCGATGCCGTTGCCGGTGTTGGCGATGGAGATGGCGCGCCCGCGCTTGCGCACGAACCATCGCGAGATCATCACGTTGACCACCATGTAGCTGATGAGGGTGTCGCCCATGGTGACCGGGAACCAGCGCAAGACCATGAACTGCCAGAACTCCTGTACCTGGCTCAGCAGGACGAAGCCGGCGCCTCCCACCAGCGCGCCCGTGATGATGAGCCAGCGCGCCCCGTAACGGTCGATGAGGGGGCCGACCAGGGCGGCCACCACCGAGGACAGCATGACCTCGCCGCTGCGGATGAAGGAGAAGACGCCCCGGGAGATTCCGAACTCCGCGGTCAGGGGCTTGAGAAAAACGCTGAGGGTGCTGGAGAGGGCGAAGGACGAGCCCAGGTAGCAGATGAAGCCGACGCCGACGATGTACCAGCCGTAGAAGATCTTGCGCGTCACGATATCGAGTGGTTCGAGGCAGCCTTTGAAACGGATAGTTCCCGTTTACTGGTGCGCTTGGGGAATGGCAAACGGCGCGCCCGTGCACATCCCGAGTACCGTTCACGTAAACGGGCGCCGGCGGATGTGCGGTCCACGAAAAAAGGCATGGTTCCCGGTGAAATGGCGCAGAATTTCTTGACTTGGGTCGAGTGGCGCCTTAACCTTAAACCGAGAACAAATAGTTGGAAAAAGAAAAGGGAACCGGTCTCGGTCTAATGAGGAAGGACGGTACCGAGATGAGGGAAGAAGCGAAAATCACGGAGGTTGCCGGAACGGCCCCGGAGGCTCGGGAACAGCCCCGGGAACGCCTCGCGGCGGAAGCGTTCGACGCGGTCACGCTGTTCGACGCCGACGGTGTGGACGCGGCACAATACGCGGAGACCATCCAGCGCAAGACGCCGCTGGAGCCCGAGAAGCTCCTGCTGCTGGCTCTGCTCGAGGACGCCCTCTCCTGCTACCGCAAGTACCTGTTCGCCCGGACCGCCAAGAGGCAAACGGAGTTCCGGGAAGCCGAGGAATGGATCTTCGATACCGAGGACACCCGTTTCGTCTCGTTCGATAACGTCTGCGGCATTCTGGGCATCGAGCCCAGCTACTTGCGCCGGGGACTTCGGGAGTGGAAGGCGGACAAGGTCGCGGCGCGCGCCAGCGCGATGGGCGAAGCTGCGTGACACACCCTGCCGGGGGCGAGCGCGCGCCTGCTACCGCCCGGATTTCTTGAATTCCGTGCGCAGCTCGGAAGCGAGCCGCCCCAGCCGGTAGGTCTTCCAGTCGATGAACTTGGCGTAACCCGCCAGTCGCGGGTGCACCCTTCCGATCTCACGCCACATCTTCTGCGTGATGTCCCGGTAGTCGGGATGCCCCTGGGGCAGCGTCCGCAGCTCGCCGATGTGCACCGCCTCCCGCAGGTTCATCTTCATGTACCAGCGCACCCGATAGGCGAACGGCACCACGTACTGGGCTTCGCGCGGGTGGTCCGCGTGAATGCGGTCGTGGACCTCCGCCGCCCGTTCCATGCAGCGCCGGTACTCATCGCCGAAGCCGGCCTCGACGATCTCGGGCGGCGTGTCGTAGCCGTGCGCGGTGCTGAAGTCCTGGCGTTCCTGGGTGAGCAGCCGGTGCCGCTGCAGGTCCCGGTAGATGCCCAGGTTGCCGACGATGTCGAAAGTGTAGAAGACCTGCTCCAGCGCGCGTCCCGGCTTCTCGCGCCGGTGCCGGCGGTCTTTCATGTAGGCGTCGAGCACCGCCTGCCGCTGTTCCTCCGGCATGTCCGCCGCCAGCTCGCGCAACCGTGACAGGGGTTCGCGCGTGTGTGGGTACAGGATGGCGGCGATGACCCGCTCCTCCGCCTGGTCGTCGTAGTCTACCAAGGCCACGTCCGCGCTTGCCGCCGCCGCCATCATCACCATGCCGGGGCCGGCGTCCACCTCGGTCACGTCCCCGCTTTCCGACGCCGTCTCCGTCACCAGTTCCCGCGCCAACGCGCGCGTCCCGCTGAAAGTCTCCGACAGGTAGGCGCTCGCCCGCGCCCGCTTGACGAACGACGGGATGAGCGCGTCGAGCTCCCCGCGCATGGCGGAGCCGAGGTCGCGCATTTCGGCGAGGTCGCTGGAGTAGCACTTCGACAGCAGGTACTCGTAGGCCTGTCCGACGCCGAAGAGCCCGACGTTGGTGCGGGTGGCCGCCGGCAGGTAGCCCCGCAGGATGTCGCACGCATGGGCGCGCACGGTGGAACGGTAGGCGCTCTCGGCCCACTTGGCGAGCTTCTCGTCCTCTCGCGCCTCGGCGTAGGAGATGGGGTCGCCGGTTTGCGGGTTGCGCAGTTCCGTCTCCTCCAGCGGCAGAGACTTGCGCACGTGCTCGATCACCGGCTCCATCTGGCGCGAGTACGTGTCGAACAGAAGCTCCATGAGCTCCAGGTAGTCACGCCGGTGCGGCGAAGCGTCCAGCGTCGGCTCGACGTAATACAGGTAGCGGCCGGAGGCGTCCCTGCGGTCGAAGCGCACGTAGCGGGTGGACTTCTCCAGCGGCGCCATGCCGATGCGCGCGTCTTCCAGGACCTTGGCGGCCACGTTGGAGATGTCCTCGCAAGCCACGTGGGCGCCGCCGAGCTGCGCCACCGAGTCGTCGCCGTAGCCCACGAGCACCCGGTCGTAAAAGGCGCGGGCGCGGTGCACCGCCGGGTCGTCGGGTGTTGCGGGCTCCGGTACCCCGAGGGCGGGGGAGAGGTCGGCGTCTCCCAGGAACTCGTCCAGGAACGTGCGCCGGAGGTCCCTGGCCGAGCGGCTGTAGCGGGAGAAGAGCGCTCCGGCCACCTCCTGGGGCAGGCGCAGGCCGAAGACCGGCCGGTCCACGTTGGTGAAAAAGGGCGCGAGCCGCTCGCGCTCCGCGGGACTGAAGGGTTCCATGGATGTCGGGCTCGATCGGAAAGAATTGAGTTAACAGTTGCGGATCGTCCAGATCAAGTGAAAAGCTGGTGAAATGGCGGCCGGAGGCACCGGTCCGCGTTGTGCGCGGCCCGGATCATCTGGCACACTTGAGTTGAGAACAAGAAGCTCACGCGCCAAGGAGTCCATCTTCCATGAGCGACGCCCGTCTCGACGATTTGTGCATCAACACCATCCGCACCCTGTCCATCGACGGGGTCCAGCAGGCCAACTCCGGTCATCCAGGCACGCCCATGGCCATGGCGCCGGTGGCCTACTGCCTGTGGCAGCGCTTCCTTCGTTTCGATCCCGACGATCCCATCTGGCCCAACCGGGACCGCTTCGTGCTGTCCGCGGGCCACGCCTCCATGCTCCTCTACTCGCTGCTGCACCTGACCGCGGTCAAGGCGGTGAGCAAGGACTACGAGACCCTGGGGGACCTGTCGGTGCCGTTGGAGGCTCTGAAGCAGTTCCGGCAGCTCGACAGCCGCTGCCCGGGTCATCCCGAGTACCGCTGGACTTCGGGCGTGGAAACCACCACCGGCCCCTTGGGACAGGGCGTCGCCACCAGCGTGGGCATGGCCATCGCCGGAAGCTGGATGGCCGCGCGCTACAACCAGCCCGGCTTCGAGGACCTCGTCGACTTCGACGTGTACGCCCTGTGCGGCGACGGCTGCATGATGGAGGGGGTGTGCAACGAGGCCGCTTCCCTGGCCGCGCACCTCAAGCTCTCCAAGCTGTGCTGGATCTACGACAACAACCGCATCACCATCGAGGGCCACACCGCCCTGGCTTTCTCCGACGACGTGGCCACGCGCTTCCTGGGCCACGGCTGGAACGTGGTGCGCGTGGGCGACGCCAACGACCTGGAGATGGTGGAGCGGGCGTTCCGCACGTTCCACGACACCACCGACCGGCCTACCCTGATCATCGTCGACAGCCACATCGGCTACGGCTCGCCCAACAAGCAGGACACCAGCGGCGCCCACGGCGAGCCGCTGGGAGTGGAGGAGGTGAAGCTCACCAAGAAGCGCTACGGCTGGCCGGAGGACGCGCACTTCCACGTTCCCGACGGCGTGCGCCAGCACTTCCGGGCGGGCATGGGAAAACGCGGCAAGGCCCTGCGGGATGCCTGGTTCGCGCGCATCGAGGACTACCGGGCACGCCACCCGGAGCTGGCGGACGAGCTTTACCGGATGCAGCACCGCCAGCTTCCCGACGGGTGGGACCGGGATCTGCCGGAGTTTCCCGCGGACCCCAAGGGGCTGGCCGGCCGGGACGCCTCGGGAAAGGTGCTGAACGCGCTGGCGCGCAACGTGCCGTGGCTCATGGGCGGCGCGGCGGACCTTGCCCCGTCCACCAAGACGCGCCTCACGTTCAACGGCGCCGGCGATTTCTCGGCCGAGAACCCCGCCGGGCGCAACCTTCACTTCGGGGTCCGCGAGCATGCCATGGCCTCGGTCATGAACGGCATGGCGCTGATCAAGGTGCGCGCCTTCGGCTCGGGCTTCCTGATCTTCAGCGACTACGCGCGCGGCGCCATCCGGCTCAGCGCTCTTATGGAGTTGCCGGTGGTCCACGTCTTCACCCACGACTCCATCGGCGTGGGCGAGGACGGGCCGACGCACCAGCCGGTGGAGCACCTGGCCTCGCTCCGGGCGGTACCCGGCCTGATGGTGCTGCGCCCGGCCGACGCCAACGAGGTGACCGCGGCCTGGAAGGTCATCATGGAACGGCACCACGAGCCCGCGGTGCTGGTGCTGACGCGGCAGGCGCTGCCGACCCTGGACCGCGAGCGCTACGCCTCGGCCGACGGCGTAACCCGGGGCGCCTACGTGCTCGCCGACGCCGCCGCCGGCAAGCCCGAGGTGCTGCTGCTCGCCACCGGCAGCGAAGTGGCCCTGTGCGTGGAGGCCTACGAGACCCTGACGGCGGAAGGCGTCCAGGCGCGGGTGGTGAGCATGCCCTGCTGGGAGCTCTTCGACGACCAGGACGAGGACTACCGCGACAGCGTGATCCCGCCGGAAGTCACGGCGCGGGTGTCGGTGGAGCAGGCGTCGGTGTTCGGCTGGAGCAAGTACACCGGCCTGACCGGCCACCAGATCGGCATGCGCTCCTTCGGCGCCTCGGCGCCCCTCAAGGACCTGCAGAAGAAATTCGGTTTCACCGCGGCGGACGTGGTCGCTGCGGCCAAGGAGCAGCTCGCACGGAGGAAAACATGAACCCGTTGAAGGCACTGAACGATCACGGCCAGTCCGTATGGCTCGACTTCATCCAGCGAAAGCTGCTCACCGGCGGCGAGTTGCGGCGCCTGGTGGACGAGGACGGCCTCAAGGGGGTCACGTCCAATCCCGCTATCTTCGAGAAAGCCATCGCGGACAGCGACGACTACGACGATCTCATCGCGCGCATGGGCGGGGACGGATCGGCGGAGCCCAAGGCGGTCTACGAGGCCATCGCCACCCGCGACATTCAGGAGGCGGCGGACGTGCTGCGGACGGTGTACGACGAGACCGACGGACGCGACGGCTACGTCAGCCTGGAGGTGTCGCCCTACCTGGCCCACGACACCGAGGCGACGGTGGCCGAGGCCCGGCGCCTGTGGAACACGGTGGCGCGGGACAACCTGATGATCAAGGTGCCCGGCACGCCCGCCGGGGTGCCGGCCATCGAGCGCCTGATCGGCGAGGGCATCAGCGTCAACGTGACCTTGCTGTTCGCCCGGGAAGCCTATGAGCAGGTGGCCCAGGCCTACATCCGGGGGCTGGCCAGGGCGGCCGCCGACGGCCGCGACGTGGCGCGCATCGCCAGCGTCGCGAGCTTCTTCATCTCGCGCATCGACTCGCTGGTGGACGACACCCTCATGAAGCGCATGGAGACCGCCGACGACCAGGAGAAGGAACGTCTGCGTGCCCTCATGGGCCAGGTCGCCATCGCCAACGCAAAGGTGACGTACAAGCGCTACAAGGAGATCCTCCAGGGCGAGGGCTGGCAGGCGCTGGCGGGCAAGGGCGCCCGGCCCCAGCGGCTTCTCTGGGCCAGCACCAGCACCAAGAACCCGGACTACCCCGACGTGCTCTACGTCGACGAGTTGATCGGCGCGGACACGGTCAACACCATTCCGCCGGCCACGCTGGACGCCTTTCGGGACCACGGCAAGGCGCGGCAGAGCCTTGAAGAAGACGTGGAGGGAGCGGCCGAGACCATGGCGGCGCTTGAGGTGGCGGGCGTGTCCATGAAGGAAGTGACGGACAAGCTCCTTGACGACGGGGTGCGGCTCTTCTCCGAGGCGTTCGACAAGCTGCTCGCGGCGGTCGAGGCGGAATGCCGGAAGGCGGCAGACCGCGGCGGCGATTCGTCCTGAACGATCGAAGAGAGAGCGGAGCGGCACACGACCGAGGAGCCCATGAGTGCAATCGAGATACTCCCTTCCATTCTCTCGGCGGATTTCCGCACCCTCGGACAGCAGATCGCCGAGGTGGACGAGGCCGGCGCCGACGGCATCCACGTGGACGTGATGGACGGCCGCTTCGTGCCCAACATCACCATCGGCCCGCTCATCGTCGAGGCGGCGCGCCGCAGCACCGAACTGCCCCTGGACGTGCACCTGATGATCATCGAGCCGGAGCGCTACCTGGAAGACTTCGCCCGGGCCGGCGCGGATACGCTCCTGGTGCACCAGGAGGCCTGCCCGCATCTCCACGGCACCGTGCAGCAGATCAAGTCCCTGGGCAAGAAGGCCGGCGTGGTCGTCAACCCGGCCACGCCGCTGGCCACGCTGGACGAGATCCTGCCGGAACTGGACCAGATCCTCATCATGAGCGTGAACCCGGGCTTCGGCGGCCAGAGCTTCATCGAGAGCAGCGTGGACAAGCTGCGCCGCCTCCGGCGCATGCTCGACGAGCGCGGCCTGGAGACCGCCGTGGAGATCGACGGCGGCATCGGTCCGGACAACGCCGCGCGGGTCGTGGCCGCCGGTGCCCGCCTGCTGGTGGCCGGCTCCTCCGTCTACAAAGCGTCAGGGGGCCCCGCCGAAGGCGTCAGGCGCTTGCGGGCCAGCATCCCCGCCGAGTCTTGATCCACCGAAACGTCATTGATATGAAAATAAACAATTATTCAGTAATTTCGTGTAGTTACGGAATCCCGCTACACCCCAATTCGTCATTCCCGCGGAAGCGGGAATCCAGGCGGGGTGGGGCCGGGCAATGAGGCCGCCACACCCCCCACCTCTGGATTCCCGCTTGCCAGGCTGTGTCAATACTCTGCTTCGTGGCGACCAAACCCCAATCCGTCATTCCCGCGAAAGCGGGAATCCAGGGGTGGTGGCAGGGCGCTACAGCGGCGTTTCCCCGCTCTACCCCTCCTGGATTCCCGCTTTCGCGGGA
>JAJDXX010000187.1 GCA_022823055.1 Candidatus Binatia bacterium
GTTGGGCTGGTAGAGGCCCGCCAGGTAGTCGCGCATCTGGGTGGTGTTGACGGTCCCTCCGACCCGCTCCAGGGTGGTGCCGATCTCCTGGGTGATCTGGTAGAGCCGGTGCGAGAGGATCTCGAAGGTCACCGGATCGACGGACAGCTTCGGTTCAGCCATGGAACGCTCCTTGATTCGCGGTCCCGCAAGTCTCGGCCGCCGCGCCTTGCGCGGCACGCACCGTCAGACCTCCACGTGCATCCTGATGTTGCGGTACTCGTCCATCACCGCGGTGTCGCCCGGACCGACGACGATGGTGGTCACCGGGCTCTCGATGATCGCCGCGCCCCGGACCTCCATACCCGGCTTTAGCCGCTCGAAATCGTAGATGTCCGCGGGCAGGAAGTCCCGTTCCTGCTCGAAGTAGGCGTCTCGTTTCCCCTTGAAGGCGTCGCCGGGAGCCGCGGCGCCCATGGCGTACCGCTTGATGTTGGGGTGCTGGATCTTGCCCACCGCGCGGAGCCGGAAGGTGATGATCTCCTTGCCCGCCTCACGGTAGCCCGACCCCGGGCCGTAGGACTTTTCGTACAGCTCGTCGAATGCCTGGTCGAGCCACTGGAAGTCCTCCATGCGGAGTTCCGCGGTCCCGGGCGGAAGCTCGGCGTTCAACTCGTGGCACTGGAAACGGTAGCGCATGTCCAGACTGCGGATGACGGCGATCTCCTCGCCCGCGAACCCCATCTTCTCCAGGTCCGCGCGGGCCTTGTCCAGAAGCCCGGCGAAGGTGGCGTTGACGACCTTGGGGTCCGGCGGATACACCAGCCGCTCCGCCTTGCCGTACTCGAACACCACGTCCGAGGCCAGCAGGCCCAGTCCGCCGTGGACCGACGAGGTCATGGGCACCACCACCTCCCGGATGCCCAGCTCCGCGGCGTACCTACCGCAGTGCACCGGCCCGGCCCCGCCCTCCACGAACAGCACGAAGTTCCGGGGATCGTGGCCGCGCTCCACCGTGGCGCGGCGGATCAGGTCCGCCATCTGCGCGTTGGTGATGCGGTAGAGGCCGCTGGCCGCCTCGGTGAGGCTCATGCCCAAGGGGTCCGCCACCTTCTCCTTGATAGCCCGCTCCGCCGCCTCGCGGTCGAGCCGCATGCGCCCGCCCAGGAAGTAATCGGGGTTCAGGTACCCCAGCACGAGATCGACGTCCGAGACCGTGGGCTCGGTGCCGCCCAGCCCGTAGCTCGCCGGCCCCGGCTTGGCGCCCGCGCCCTGGGGGCCCACCTTCATGAGCCCCTTCTCCTCGTCCACCCAGCCGATGCTGCCACCCCCTGCGCCGATGGACTCCACCCAGATCTTGGTGGCCAGCACGGCGTGGCGCAGGATCACCGGGCTGTAGTTCTTCTCGATGCGGCCTTCCCGCACCAGGCCGACCTTGAAGGTGGTCCCGCCCATGTCGGTGACCAGGATGTTGGGCTCGTCGATCTTGTCGCAGAAGTACTGGCCTCCCACCACGCCGGCAGCCGGCCCGGACTCCACCAGGCCCACGCCCCGGCGCACGCACGCGTCGCTGTCCAGCACGCCGCCGTAGGCCTGCATGATGAGCGGCGCGTTGTGCAGCCCCTTGGCCGCCAGGGAACCGCGCAGGTTGGACAGGTACGACGAGATCGTAGGGCCGATGTAGGAGTTGAAGATGGTGGTGATGGTGCGTTCGTACTCGCCCAGGTAGGGCGCCACCTCTGAGGACAGGCTCACGAACAGGCCGGGATGCCGTGACCGGATCAACTCCTCCAGCGCCCTCTCGTGGCTGTCGTTGGAGATGGACCACAGGAGCGAGACCGCCACCGCGGTCACCCCCTCGGCCACCAGCCGGTCGACGACGGCCGCCGCCTCGTCGAGGTCCAGCGGCACCACCACCGCGCCCTTGTAATCGACGCGCTCCTTGACCTCCCCGATGAGCCGCCGCGGCACCAGCGGGTCCGGCTTGGTCAGGGCGTAGAAATGGGCCGTCTCGGCCTCGGTGAGCCCTTCGGTCATGCGTCCCCGCATCATGTAGATACTGTCGGCGAAGCCCTTGGTGGTGATGAGCCCGGTCCTGGCACCCGAGCGGGTGAGCAGCGTGTTGTCCCCCACCGTGCAGCCGTGGAAGAAGAGCTTGGCCGTGCGCAGTAGCGCCTCCTCGCCGGTCATGCCCAGGTGCTCCGCGGCGTTGCGCACCGCGTTGAGGACCCCCAGCGCGAAGTTGTCCGGCGTGGACAGCGACTTGCCCACGGTCAACTCGCCGGCCTCGTCGACGACGACGCAGTCGGTGAAAGTGCCGCCGATATCGACCCCGAGGTTGTACTCCATGTGCTCTCCGTGACTTGGGCTCTTGTGCCGCGCCCAAACAGCCGCGGCCCGCCGTTTCACCGCCTGATGGCGGCGTACTGGTCGGGCCTCCGGTCCGTGAAGAAGATCCAGTTCTTGCGCTGGCGCTCCAGCAGTTCGAGGTCCAGGTCGGCCCACACCACGTCTTCCTCGGTGGCGCTGGCGTGGGCGACGACCTCGCCCCGCGGGTTGATGATCAGGCTCTCGCCGAAATAGAACTCCTCGGGCGCGCCGCCTCGGTCCACGCCCACCCGGTTGGGCGCGGCCACGTACATGACGTTCTCCACCGCCCGCGCGCACAGCAACATCTCCCAGCGCGAGCGCGCCCGCTGGGTGCTGGTCACCGGCACGCACAGCAACTCGGCGCCGTTCAGGGCGGCACAGCGGGCCGGCTCCGGGAGGTTCCGGTCGTAGCAGATGTTGAGGCCGAGCTTGACGCCCAGGTCCGTCTGCACCACCGGAAACCCCAGGTCGCCGCGCGTGAAGTAGTACTCTTCGCTGCCGTCCGTTCCCACCAGCCGCCCCAAGCCGCTGGGGATCGTGTTCTTGCGGTATTTCGTGAGGGTCTGTCCGTCACGGCCGAACACCACCGCGCTGTTGTAGTAGCGGTCCCCTTCCCGCTCGAAGAAGGGGTAGACCAACACCAGGCCCGCCTCCCGCGCGATGGCCCGGGCCTCGATCACCGAGGGGCCATCCTCGGGCTCAGCCAGCCGAAAGAACTCCGGGTCGTTGGTGAACGCGGGGTAGATGGTGCTGGCCACCTCGTGGAACGCGACGAAGTCCGCCCCCGCCTCGGCTGCCCGCCGCGTCAGACGGTGCACCGCGGCAATGTTTTCTTGCCAATCCACGTTCCCGCTGAACTGTGCAACCGCCACGCGCGCCATGGTCACCTCCCTGCCGGATTCAACTCAGCTACGCCCTCGCCTCCTCCACCCCTGGATTCCGGCTACCGCCAGAATGACGGGTTCGAAATGTCATCATTTCATCATCCCGCCAAGTCCGGGGTCCTCTTGTACCATCCCGCGGCCCGCTCGTAGGCGTGACCGACCCGCAAGACCGTCTCCTCGTCGAAGGGCCTGCCGACGATCTGCATGCCGATGGGCAGGCCCGAGGGGGAGAAGCCGCAGCAAACGCTGAGGGACGGCAGCCCGGTCTGGTTGAACGGGATGGTGCACAGGGTGAAAAGGTTACCGCGGTGGTCCGAAAGCCTCACCTCGCGGCCGTCGATATGCGCGCGGCCCCGGTCCAGCTCCTCGATGGTGGGCGCGGGAAAGGAGATGGTGGGGGCCACGATCACCTGGACGCGCTCGAAGGCCCGCTCGAAACCCTCGTAGACGAGCCGCCGGACACGATGTGAAGTGTTGACGGCGCTGCCGGAGATCAGCAGCGAGCCGATGAGGTTCCTCAGCATCCCCGGGCTGTAGTCCCGCGGCCGGGTGCGGAGATATCCGTCGTGGTCGGGCATGTCCTCCACCCGGGCGATGCACGCCTGCGCCGCCGGCAGAAGCTCCATGTGCGGCACCGCCACCTCTTCCGTCGCAAGTCCGAGGGATCCGAGGAAGCGGACGGCCTCGGTGAAGATTTGTCTGACCTCGTCGAACATCAGGTCATCAAAGTAGCCACGGACGAGCCCCATCTTCAATCCGCCGACGTCTTTCCCGATGCTCGCGGAATAGTCCGGCACGGGCACGTCGGCGCTGAACGGATCCCGCGGATCCACTCCGGCGATGCAGTTCAGCACCAGCGCGCAGTCCTCCACCGTCCTGGCGAGCACGCCGAAATGATTGATGGAGCCGGGTCCCGTGCCCGGGACTCCGCCGAACAGGCTCACCCTGCCGTGTGTCGGCTTCAGTCCGGCGATGCCGCAGAGCGCGGCGGGATTCCGCACCGAGCCGGCGCTGTCCGTGCCGATGGACGCAAGGCCCAGGCTTGCCGCCACCCCGGCGGCGGAGCCGCCACTCGATCCACCGGTGGCGCGGGTCACGTCCCAGGGATTGCGGCTGGGGCCGTAGAACACGTTGTTGGTATGGCTCGACTTGGCCCACTCGTGCATGTGGGTCTTGCCCAGGATCACCGCGCCCGCGGCCCTGAGCCTGCTCACCACCGTCGCATCATGGTCGGGCCTCCAGTCGGACAGCGTCTTCGACCCCGCGGTGGTGCGCACGCCCTCGATGGCGATGTTGTCCTTGATGGAAATCGGGATCCCGTGCAGCGGACCGCGGTAGCGCCCGCTCCCGATCTCTTTCGCCGCCTTCTCCGCATCCGCAAGCGCCTGGTCCCTGGTCAGCGTCACGTACGCATTCAAGACAGGGTTCAGTCGTTCAATCCGCTCGAATGCGAGCTTCGTCAAGTCGACCGGAGAGACCTCTCCGCTCTCGATCCGCCCGCCCAACCGCGCAATCGTCAATCCTTCCAGGTCCCGCTCTTCCATCTCCGGTCCCTTCGCCCTCCCGGCGGTCCTTCAGACGGGATACAACTGCCGGCCCGGCTTCCTGGGGATGTAGCGTCCGCCGGGTTCTTCCAGGATCCTGGCCCGCGGCTCGCCCTCGGGCCACTCCATGATCACGTTACCGCGAAGGATGGTCATGGTCGGCCAACCCGTGAGTTCCCTGCCTTCCCATATGGACCATCCCGCGGAGCTGTGAACCATCTCGTGTGAAACCCGCATGGTCCGGTCAAGGTCCACCAAAACAAAGTCCGCGTCCGAACCGACGCCGATGAAGCCCTTCTTGGGATAGATTCCGAATACGCGGGCGGGACTCTCGCAACAGACCTCCACGAGCCTCTCGAGGCTGATGCGGCCCTTGCGCACGCCTTCCGTCAAGAGAACCGGCAGCAGGGCTTCCACGCGGGAGGGAAATCCGCTGCTCGTCTCCCACACGTTCCCTTTGTCCATCTCCGCCCGCGACATCCCCCAGTCCACGTGGTCGGAGCCGATGCAGTCGATCTCGCCGTCTCTCAGACTCTCCCACAGGATCGCCATGGTCTCCTCGTCGCGGAGCGGCACATTGATCTTCCAGACGTCATGCGACAACGACAGGTAGTGGTGCCCCGTCTGGCTGTAGACCTCGACACCCTCCGCCCTGGCCTTGTTGATCTCGTCCAGGGTCTCCCGCGTCGTCGTGTGCACGACGTAGAGCGGGCAGCCGGTGACGCCCGCGTAGTAGGCATACGTGCGCACGTGGCCAGCCTCGCAAAAGTGCGGGGAGCGTTCGTCCCAGGCCGCCATGTCGGTGCGTCCGGCCTGCTTGAGGCGTTCTTCGAAGAGCCGGACGATCTGGTAGTTCTCGGGATGAATGCAGACCACGCCGGGAGGTCCCAGCTCGGCCGTCTTCTCCATGCCCAGGAAGACGGTGCCGTCGTCAAAGCCCAGGTGTCCGCCCCGTTCGCGTCCGGGCCAAACGCTGTAGGTGCCGGCCCCCTGCATCGTGTGCAGGTAGTACTTGAACGAGGTCACGCCGTACTCCCGGGCCACGCGCGGAATGTCGAGGGCCTGCGCGTCGGTGGTAATGAACCCGGTCAGAAAACAGTCGACGAACGCATGGGACTCCAGGACCTCGATGAACTCCGACATTACTTCGGAATAGGGCACCACGTCCTCCCGCCGAGGTTCGTCGATATAGTCCTTCCTGAGCTTCGAGCTTGACTGCATGATCCCCCAGGTGGTCACTCCGCCCGCCGCCGCCGCGCGGGTTTCACTGTCGAGACTGTCCTGGAGCGGCCGGTGCGAGCCGACGTGGCATTCAGGGTCGACGATGCCCGGGAGAACGTGCTGACCGCGGGCGTCGATCGTGTGCCTTGCCGAGGGCAGCGCCTGGGGCTGGCCAAGAGCGACGATGACGCCGTCCTTGACCGCGATTCCCGTCTCCCTCGTGCCGCTGCCGCTCACGACCTTGCCGTTCACGATGACGGTGTCCACCATGGGGTTCGCCATACGGACCACCTTTCAGCAGGCCTCGAAACGCTTCCCGCGAGGCCGCCGGACCGTGGGATCTGCGGGGCAATTGCCACCCACTCGCTTTGTATAGGGCAGAGCTATGCGCGCACGCAAGGCCGTTCTTCGGAGTCGTCGCCAGCGTATTTGACCTTGGAAAAAAGCCGGTGTTATTGTCCGGGGGGCCAAAGCCGGGTGCCTGGGCCGATCACCCCCGAAGGAGGTTCACGACGGGATGCCCGAGAAAGATGACAGCGGCGGTTACATCCTCAGGATCGCGTCCCATTCACCGTCCCACCCCTGGTGGCGCATCACCGATGAACTGGCGGAGGGCCTGAACGGTTACCGGGCCGAGCCGGGACTGATATCGAGCGTAGGCGTTTTCACGGGCCGGTTCGGACTCGGATCGCTGGAGAACCCCAAGACCGTAGGCGCCGGGCTGGCGGACGTGGGCATCACCAACCCGCCCGTGAATGCACGGATGGCCACCGAGGGGAAGGGGTTGTTCGACACGAGCGTCGGCGAGCTGCGAGCCATCGCGCGGTTTCCCGAACCCGACTACATCTTCTGGCTCGTGGCCGAAGAACTCGGCATCCTGTCCATGGAGGAGATCGCGGCGCACAAGCCGGCCATGACCCTGGTGTCGGGTCGGGTGGGGCCCACGGGCCCGGACACGCTCACCTGGACGGTGGAGCAGGTGATGAAGTGGTACGGCTTCAGCTACGACGACGTGAACTCCTGGGGCGGCCGGGTGCTGTTCCCCGGCCCCGCGGTCGTGGGCGTGCCCATGGTCCGGCGCGGCGAGGGCAACGCGGTCTTCCAGGAGGGCGTCCACGACGAGTCCTGGGAGGAGCTGACGGAAGCCAGGCCCATGCGTTGCCTGGAGCTGGATGCGCAGGCCGTCGCGCACATGAAAGACACGTACGGCTTTGACGAGGCCGTTATTCCCAAGGGCCGCCTCAAGGGCATCGAACGCGACCTGCTGACCCTGAGCTTCGGCGGCTGGCTGCTGTTCTGCCGGGCCGATCTTCCGGACGAGATCGCCTACCTGCTGGCGCAAACGAGCATGGAGCGCAGGGACCGGATCGCCGCCCCCTACGAGCACCTGCCGCCTCATCTCAGGGACATCGAGGTTCCCATTACGCCTGAACACTTGTGTAACGACTGCGTGGTCCCGCTGCATCCCGGGGCCGAGCGCTACTACAAGGAGTTCGGCTGCCTGTGATTTCAGTGCCACCACCCCAATCCGAACCCGTCATTCCCGTGGAACAGGCTGTGTCAAAACACCGGAGGCGACCACGTAGCAGAACGTCATTCCCGCGGAAGCGGGAAGACGGTTTGGGGTGTTAGTGCCGTAGCGTAGCCAAGCGGGGTTTTGACGCGATGAACCGGAAAGGAGCCGACGATGGAAAGAGTGGATCTGTTGATAAAGAACGGGGATGTCGTCTTCCGTGAAGGGACTCGGCCAGCGAATATCGCTATCAGCGACGGAAAGGTCGCCGCCATCCTCAAGCCCGGCTTCGAGATCGACGCGGTCCGGGTCGTCGATGCCGCCGGGAAGCATGTCCTGCCGGGCCTCGTCGACCCCGAGGGTCACCCCGGTCATTCGTTTCCCCTCGACATCGATCTCGAGACCGAGTCGCCGGCGGCAGCCGCCGCCGGCGTTACCACCTGGGGCATCCAGGACCCGAGTCCACGGATGGGGAAGAAACCGTTCGTGCAGGACACGAGACCCGAGGACGTCGTCTCGTTTCACGATGTCATGGACATCGCCGTCAAGACCGGCGAGGAGAACTGCATCACCGATTTCTACTTCACGCCGCAGCTCGAAACCGACCAGCAGGCCGAAGAGGTGGGCGAGTACGCGGAGAAGTACGGGGTCACGTCCTACAAGTTCTACTGTCACGCGAAGCACCCCGAGATCGCGGCCAAGCTCTGGTACGTCTACCGCTCGGGACTGGCCACCGGCTTCGACGACGGCGTGGTGTACAAGACGCTGGAGAACGTCGCGAAGATCGGGCCGCCGGGAATCGTCTCCTTTCACCCGGAGAACTTCGAGATCGTCCGTGTCTTTTCCCAGCGCCTGATGGACGCGGGGCGAATGGACATGGAGGCATGGACGGACCGCTCGCCGGATTTCGTCGAAGCCCACCATGTCCGCCAGTACGCCTACTTGGCCAAGATCACGAAATGCCCGATGTACGTCCAGCACACGACCACCGCCGAGTCGTTGCTGGCGATCCGCCAGGCCAAGGAGGAAGGCGTCGAGATCTATGCCCAGAGCAACCCGGTGTACCTCTGCCTGCCCGCGGGGACCTGGAAGATCAACGTGCCGCTGCGGTATCCCGAGACCATGGAGATCCTCTGGGAAGCCGCCAGGAACGGCGAGATCGACGCCCTGGGGTCGGACCACGTGGTGTCGCACGGCACTCGCGCGGAGATGGAGGTGCCCGGGGACGTTTGGAAGACCACCAGCGGTTTCCCATCCCGTGTCGAAATGATGCTGCCGTTGATGCTCGACGAGGGAATTAACAAGGGGCGGATCACCCTGCAACGGCTGGTGGAGATGATGTGCGAGGCCCCCGCCCGGATTTTCGGTCTCTACCCGCGCAAGGGGTCCCTGCAGGTCGGCTCCGACGGGGACGTGGTCCTGGTTGACCTGAAGCGCAAGGTGACCGTTACAAACGATCTGGTCCACACCCGTCCCGGGTGGACGATCCTGGAGGGGCGCGAGATGACCGGCTGGCCCGTCATGACCATTCGCCGCGGCGAGGTCCTGACGGAATGGCCGGAAGGAGAGCCCAAGGCCCTGATCACCGCCACCAGCAAGGGACAGTACGTCCCGCGCGCCCCGGGCAATCGCTTCCTGTTCTGAGCGCGGAGCGAAGCGAATGCCGGTAAGCGACCTCCGAGACTGGATCGACCGCATCGACGTCCAGGGCCAGATCCGCCGTGTCGACGGGGCCGACTGTGACGAGGGCATCGGTGGTCTCACCGACCTCTACATGGAAAAGGTTGGACGCCCGGCGCTCCTCTTCGACAACATACCCGGCTACCCGCCGGGCTTTCGCGTGCTCTCCAACGTGACCACATCGCCCGAACGGGTGGCCGTCACCCTGGGCATGCCGCGGGACCTGTCGCTTCGGGACATGGTGGAGCACTGCCGCCGTTTCCATGGCGCCCTGCCCGGCATCAAGCCGCGGGCGGTGGACGCCGGACCGCTGCTGGAGAACGTGGCGACGGGGAGCGACGTCGACATGCTCCGGTTCCCCACCCCGAAGTGGCACGAAGACGACGGCGGCCGCTACCTCGGAACGGGCTGTGCGGTCATCATGCAGGATCCGGACTCCGACTGGGTCAATGTAGGGTGCTACCGGGTCGCCGTCCACGACCGGAACACCCTGGGGATCATGATCACCGGGGGCAAACAGGGGCGCCTCATCATGGAGAAATATTGGCGCCGGAACGAACCCTGCCCGGTGGCCGTATCCTTCGGGCACGACCCCCTGATCTACCTGATGGCCGGACTCCACGCCGCCTCCGGAGTCTGTGAGTACGACGTGGCCGGGGGAATCCGGGGAGCACCCGTGGACGTCGTCCGCGGCGCGGTCACGGGCCTGCCCCTTCCGGCGACGGCCGAGATCGCCGTGGAAGGGTACATCCCCGCGGGGCGTTTCGAACTCGAAGGGCCCTTCGGAGAATGGACCGGCTATTACGCGGGCGGCCGCGAGAAGCAGCCGGTCATCGAGGTGGCGTCGCTGATGTACCGGAACGACCCGATCATCCTCGGCACCGTGCCGCGCAGGCCTCCCAGCGACGACACCTACATCTCCAGCTTCCTCAGCAGCTCGGCCATCTGGGAGCAGATGGAAGCGGCGGGAGTGCCGGGCATCAAGGGCGTGTGGAACCACGAGGGCTGCGGCAGCCAGATGTTCATCACCATCGCCATCGAGCAGATGTACCAAGGCCACTCGAAGCAGGCCGCCATGGCCGCCGCCGGCTCCTACGCGGGCTCCTACCTCAACAAGATGATCGTTATCGTCGACGACGACATCGACCCCACGGATTCAGACGCGGTCCTGTGGGCCATGTGCACGCGCCTGGACCCGGACACCGACCTCGACATCCTGCGCAACTGCTGGAGCAGCCCCCTGGATCCCATGGCCTACCCCGACGACCGCAGGAACCTCAACAAGAGGATGCTCATCGACGCCTGCCGTCCCTGGAACCGCCGGGATACGTTTCCCAAGGTGGCTGAGGCGAGCGCCGACCTGAGGGAGCGCATCCGCAAGCGCTGGCCCGAGCTCTGCGATATCTGACGGGCCTCCCGCGGACCCTGCGACCGGAGCCGCCGCGACCTATCGCGTCCACAATGCGTTCAGCGGCCCGGCAAGCATTCGTTTGTCGCCCAACCCGCCCCCACGCGGGCGGCCGCCGGAGATCCTAGTACGCGAACATTTCGTTGAGCACGGCCACGACGTTCCGCGCGGCCATGTCGCTGATTCGGCCAAGGCGGCGAACCAGCCGAGTCTTGTCGACGGTACGAATCTGGTCCAGCACGATCTGACCGTCTTTTCCCTGGAAGCGCAGGGGAACACGGGTGGGATAGGCACGGCGTGTCGTGGTCATGGGTGCCACGATGACAGTGGCGATGTGACGGTTCAGTTCATCCGGCGAGACCACGACGCACGGGCGAGTCTTTTGAATCTCGTGCCCCTCCGAGGGATCCAGGCGGACGAGATGGACCTCAAAACGAGCGACTACCACTCCCACTCCGTGGTCTCCCACTTTGTAGGTGGTAGCGAGCCTTCGTCAAGAAGGGCATCATCGCCTCGCTCACCCATTCGACGAAAAGCCTCCTCCCAACTCATCCGGGGCTTGCTGGCCGCCCGAATGACCAGATGATCATCCCGAACCTCAAGGTCGACTTCGTCCCGGAGCCCGCATTCCTCCAAAATCGCCTTGGGAATTCGAACACCGCGAGAATTGCCGATCCGAATCAGTGCCGTTTTCATCAGGGGCTCCCGTTGCACGAAGGTAGTTACACTGTAATTACACCGTGCCCGGAGATTCGTCAACCGTGGAAAGCAATTCGCCGTGCATTGTCAACCCTGACCACGTGGGAATGTCGGTTGAGGGTGCGCAAGATTGTATGGAGCGGTTGGAGATGCCGCACCCCCGGTTGACCACTGCCCCGCATGGGCTGTACGGTGCCTCACGGAGCAACGGACATGGCTGACGACTATCGCGTAATCGGAACTCCGGTGATTCGCCCGGACGGCGCCGAGATGATCTCGGGGCAGGCCATCTACGCGCCGGACGTGACCCAGCCGGGGATGCTGTGGGGCAAGATCCTGCGGAGTCCGCTGCCGCACGCCAGGGTCCGGTCCATTGACGTAGAGAAGGCCCGGGCGCTCCCGGGGGTCACCGTGATCAGCGCGCGGGACGTGCCGGACCGGCGCTACGGATACGCCATCGAGGACGAGCAGATCTTCGCGGTGGAGAAGGTGCTCTACGCCGGCGAGCCCGTGGCCGCGGCCGCGGCGCCCGACGAGGAGCGGGCGCTGGAGGCGCTCTCCCTCATCGAGGTGGAGTACGAGGAACTGCCGGCGGTCTTCACCGCCGCGGAGGCGGCGCGGGACGGCGCGCCGCTGGTCCACGAGGAGCTGGGGCCGGCCAGGTCGGTGTACCTGGCGTCCTGGAACCCCGTCCACGGGACCAACATCATCCACCAGGCCTCCCACCATCGCGGCGACGTGGACGCGGCGCTGGCGCGTGCGGACTACGTCTTCGAGGACACCTTCCACGCGAGCCAGATCCATCACGGCTACATGGAGCCCCACGCCACCCTGGCCGCGGCCCGGGGCAACGAGGTGACGGTGTGGACCTGCAGCCAGGAGGTGTTCCAGCTCCGGACCCTGCTGGCCGGGCTGTTCGCGATTCCGGAAAGCCGCATGCGGGTGATCAATACCAAGGTGGGCGGGGGCTTCGGCGGCAAGATCGAGCCGCGGCTGGAGCCCGTGGCGGTGGCGCTGTCCATGCACAGCCGGAAGCCCGTGAAGATCGTGATGACCCGGGCGGAAGAGTTCACCGCCGCGGCCGGCTCGACCCCGGCCACGGTGAGGGTCAAGACCGGGGTCATGAAGGACGGCACCCTGGCGGCCCGGGACATCGACTTCCTCTGGGACACCGGCGCCCACGCGGAGGGCCTGCCCCCCAGCAACCGCGCCATGAAGGACGGCAACGGACCCTACCGCGTTCACGACCTCCGGATTTCGTCCACCCTCGTCTATACCAACAAGATGCGCGGCACCCAGTTGCGCGGGCTGGGCGTGCCCGAGGGCGCATTCGCCATCGAGTCGCAAATGGACATGATCGCCGAGCGCCTGGGCATGGACCCCCTGGAGCTGCGGCTCAAGAACATCCTCCAGGAAGGCGACATCAACTCCATCGACGACGTGGTGCAGAGCATCGGGCTCCAGGAGTGCCTGGAAAGCGTAGCCCGGGAGATCGGCTGGGACGAGCCCAAGCCGCCGAACGTGGGCCGCGGCCTCGCGGTCATCGCCAAGTCCCCCACCACCCACTCCAGCATCTCCAGCGCCTACGTCCAGTTCAACGAAGACGGCAGCGCCCAGGTGCTGGTGGGCGCCTCCGAGATCGGCCAGGGCATGTCCGTCGTCATGTGCCAGATCGCCGCAGAGGTGCTGGGGCTTCCGATGGAGCAGGTGGGCATCGCCAGCGCGGACACCGGCACCACGCCCTACGACCGCGGCACCTTCTCGAGCCGGGTCACCTTCTACACCGGCATGGCCGTGAAGATCGCAGCGGAGGACGCGAGGAACCAGCTCCTGGACGTGGCTTCCCGGATGGTGGAGATCCCCCGTGATGATCTGGGGGTGGCGGAAGAGCAGGTGGTGTCGTCCGCCCATCCGGAGTTTTCGCTGACGTTCCGGGAGGTGCTGGAACGGGCCCATACCAGCGAGCGGCCGATCCTGGGACGGGGCTCCTACGGCGGCAAGGGCGACTATCCGACGCTGCCCCACAAGGTCCAGCGAAAGGAATACGTGCCGGGCTGGAAATACGCGGCCCAGGCCGTGGAGGCCGAGATCGACGAGGAGACCGGCATCGTCCGGGTGCGGCGCATCGCTTCCGCCCACGACGTGGGCAAGAGCCTGAACCCCACGAGCGTGGACGGCCAGATCATCGGCGGCGTGGTCATGGGGCTGGGGTACGCGCTGCACGAACGGCTCCAGTTCGACCAGGGACGGATCATCAATCCGTCGTTCATGGACTACAAGATACCGTCCAGCCAGGAGATCCCGGAGATCACCCCCATCGCCGTGGAGGTGCCGCTGCCGGAAGGTCCGTTCGGCGCCAAGGGCATCGGCGAGCTGGCCATCGTGGGCATCGCCCCCGCCATCGGCAACGCCATCCACGACGCCCTGGGGGTGAGGCTCAGGGACCTGCCGCTCTTTCCCGAGCGCGTGCTGGACGCGATGGAGAGTCAACGGAAGGGGAAACCATGAATCTTTTCGAGGTCAACCGGCCTCCATACCCTGTCATTCCAGCGCCTTACTCCGTCATTCCCGCGGAAGCGGGAATCCAGGGGCGGAGAGGGGCCAACTGGCCGTGGTCCCCCGCCTCACCCCGCCTGGATTCCCGCCTTCCAGGCTGTGTCAATACTCTGCTTCGTGGCGACCAAACCCCAATCCGTCATTCCCGCGAAAGCGGGAATCCAGGGGTGGTGGCAGGGCGCTACAGCGGCGTTTCCCCGCTCTACCCCTCCTGGATTCCCGCTTTCGCGGGA
>JAJDXX010000245.1 GCA_022823055.1 Candidatus Binatia bacterium
TCTGTCTGCCTTTTTCTGTCCTGCCCGTTCCACATGCCGCGAAACATCCAAATCCCCACCGACATACTACCGCCCACAGCCCGACAAGGTCCCCCTCCCCAATCGCTCACTCGCCTCGCTGAGGTTTTGCAAGTGGCTCAAGATTTTATTTTTTTATCAATGACTTCCCGAAGGCCCCGAGCTTTGATCCTACCCCTGCTCCAGAACCCAACGCGCGACCTCGTCGTGGCGCGCGAACCAGACGCGGGAATAGCCCTTCATGTAACGCAGGATCTCCGTGACCACGGCGGCGATCATGGGGCGGCCGCCGAAGTGCGCGTGAACCGTGAGGTTTATCATCTCCGGGGCGTCGGAGCGGTACAGGAAGTCGAAGGTGTCCTTGTACGCGTTCAGGAAGTCGCGCGGACTTCCCCGCAGCACCCGGTTGTCCGCGAAATCGCTGTGGGGGATGGCTACGATGTCCCCGGATCCGGTGGCCATGCGGTAAGGCACGTCGGTGTCGTTATAGTCGCCGTGCCAGACGCACCCGGCCTCCGCCAGGAACCCCGCGGTGCGTTCCGTGGGCGTCGCCCGCGGGCTCAGCCAACCCACCGGCCGCACGCCCGCCACCCCTTCGATAAGATCGAAGCAGCGTCCGATCACCGCCTTCTCCTCCTCGGCGGAAAGGTCCGTGAGGAAGGTGTCCTGGGTGTACGAATGGCCCGCCAGCTCGTGCCCGTCGTCGTGCAACGCCTTGACCGCCTCGGGAAACATCTCCGCCGAGCGTCCGCTCACGCAGACCGTGGCCGGCACATCGAACTCCCGGAAGATCTTCATGAAGCGCCACACCCCGGTGCGCCCGCCGTATTCGGACCAGGAGACTCCGAGCCGGTCCACCACGCCGGGCTTGAGCGGCGAGGACATGGGCGAGTAGGACGGCGCCTTGCCCACGGACCAGGTCTCGAACATCGGCGTTACCAGCACCGCCACCTTCGCGTCGTCAGGCCACTTCTCGATGGTTGTCAATGTTTCTACCCCTTCCCGAGTCTTGCAATGGCACACCCCGCCACGGCTGCGTGCGCAACAGCTTCCTCGGCCGCTTCTCGCCAGCCGTCGGATTTCCCCTGATTTCGCGTCAAGCGCGCACGCGTCTACATCGGCTCGTCTATCATCTCGATGAACCGCCGCGCCAGACGTGGACCCGTAGCCTCGTCCTCGTGCTTGAAGAACACGTACGCCCGCGCCCACTCCTGCCCGCGCACCCGCTCTGCCCACGCGCCGATGGCCTCGTCGGTGTACTCCACGGCGCGCAGGCGAAGATAGCCCCAGCTCGCCGTGGACACGAACGGCACCTCTTCCTTCAGCTCGCCGTCGGCCATGCACAGCGCCACGTCGCGTTCCCGCAGGGTCTCGAAGACCGTCTCATCGAACCACGAGATGTGGCGGAACTCCACGGCGACCCGGCGCCCTTCGGGCAGCACCGCGAGAAAGGCCTGAAGGCGCGGCAGGTCCAGCCGCATGTTGGGCGGCAACTGGAACAGCACCGGGCCGAGCCTGGACCCCAGGGTTTCCAGCCGTTGGAACAGGAACGCCACGGCGTCTCCGGCCTCCTTGAGGCGCGCGTGGTGCGTGATGGCCCGCGACGCCTTCACGGAGAAGGAGAAGTCCTCCGGTACCTGCTCGCACCAGCGCGCCAGCACCGGGTCCGCGGGCATGCGGTAGAACGTATGGTTGATCTCCACCGTGCCGAAACGCTCGGCGTAGAACGGCAGCATCTCCTTGTCCGGCAGTTTCGCCGGATAGAACTTGCCCTTCCACGGCTTGTAGGCGTAGCCGCTGGTGCCCACGAAGGTCTTCAAGGACTCTGGCTCCAGAGGTGCGGGTACTTGAGGCCGGACCCGGTGACCATCAGCACCACGCGCTCGTCGCGCCCCACGGCGCCCTGTTCCAGCAACCGGCGCAGGGCCGCGAGGCAGGCGGCGCTCTCCGGGGCGACGAAGATGCCCTCGGTGGCGCCGATCTCGCGCACGTCGGCCAGGATTTCGGCGTCGGACACGCTCACGGCGCAGCCGCCGCTCTCCCGCACGATGCGCAGGATCATGAAGTCACCGATGGCCACCGGCACCCGCAGACCCGCGGCCACCGTGGCCGGCCGGGTCACCGCTTCCGCCGCGTCCGCGCCGGCCTCGAACGCCTCGACAATCGGCGCGCAGCCCTCGGCCTGGACCGAAATCATGCGCGGGCGCCGCGAATCGATCCAGCCCAGTTCTTCCATTTCGTCGAAGGCCTTCCACATGCCGATGAGGCCGGTGCCGCCGCCGGTGGGGTACAGCAGCACGTCCGGCAGCGTCCAGTCCATCTGCTCGGCCAGCTCGTAGGCCATGGTCTTCTTGCCCTCGATCCGGTAAGGCTCCTTCAGGGTCGACACCTCGAACCAGCCCTCGCGCTCCTTCTTCTCCCCGATGATGCGGCCGCAGTCGTTGATGAAGCCGTCCACGAGGACCACTTCGGCGCCGTACTGCCGGCATTCCACGATGTTCACGGGCGGCGCGTCCCGCGGCATGTAGATGTGCGCCTCCATGCCCGCCTTTGCCGCGTAGGCCGCCAGCGCCCCGGCGGCGTTTCCCGCCGACGGTACGGCCAGACGTTCGACCCCCAGCTCTCGTGCCATGGACACCGCCGCGGTCATGCCGCGCGCCTTGAAGGAGCCGGTGGGGTTCAGGGACTCGTCCTTGAGATAAAGCCGGCTCATGTCCAGCCGTTCGCCGAGGCGGCAGGCATGGAACAGTGCCGTCCACCCCTCCCCCAGCGTGGTGACCACGGCGTCATCCGTGACCGGCAATACCTCGCGGTAGCGCCACAGGCTCGCCACGCGCCCCCGCAGGCTCTGTCGGGTCAGGGTCTCGCCGGCCCGCTCAAGGTCATAGCGTACCAGCAAAGGGCTCGCGCATTGTCGGCACAGGTTGTGAAGTCTCCCCCTTTCGTGACGCGCGCCGCACCGCGAACATTCCAGGAACGTCACATACATGCGTCACCGCAAGCGTCCGACAGGCTCGGGACAGGCGTAGCGAAGCGAAGTCGAACGGTGCATTCCGACGGCTTACAGGCGCGGGCTCCACACCCGCCCCGGCACGTAGATTTGTCCCTGGAAGAGCTTTCGGGTGGTGCGCACCACGCCCGCCTTGGCCAGCGCGAAGTTGTCTCCGACGCCGCTCAGCTCGAACGCCACGATGATGGACCCGCTGGGATGCTCGACCTCCACCAGCTCGGAGAAGCCAACCCCGGTTTCCGCGATGCCGTCGGCGACGGTGCCAGGCACCAATGCGCAGCTACCGACGCAGATGGCGCCGGATACCGCGTGGGACGCGTGGCAGTCCGTGGGCACGAAGTAGCGTGAAGTCAGCGCGCCGCCCCGGCGCGGCCGGGACAGGATGCCGAACTTGGGGATGACCTTGCCGCGTACGTCTCCCAGCCCCATCTTCTCGCCCGCCACGACCCGGACGGCTTCCAGTTTCTCCAGCAACGCCCGGTTGGCGTCCAGCTCGGCCTTGCTCTCGTCGCCGCGGATGCCCATGCTCTCGGCCGTGGTCAGCACCATGGGCATGGCCACGTCCACGCAACTCACCTCCACGGCTTCGATGATTTCCTTGCGCCGCCCGGTGGGAAAGAGCGCTCCGGTCTTGGAGCCGATGACGTCCATGAAGTTCAGCAGGATGGGCGCCGCCGTGCCGGGGACCCCGTCGATGGCGGTGTCGCCGTCGTACTCCACGTACCCTTCGGGCGTCTCCACCACCGCCTCGATGAGGGAGTCGGTGTTGACGTTGCGGATGTTCACCACCGTCCGCGGATCGTCGGAGGGCACGAGCCCGTGCTCGATGGCGAACGGGCCGATGCCCGCCAGCATGTTGCCGCAGGTGGGACTGTAGTCGACGAACGCCTTGTCTACCGACACCTGCGCGAAGAGGTAGTCGACGTCCGCCCAGGGATGGTCCGACGGCGACACGATGGCGACCTTGCTGGTGAGGGTGGTAGCGCCGCCCACGCCGTCGATCTGGCGCTGGTCGGGGGAGCCCATGGCCGCCAGCAGCACCTCGTCGCGCGTGGTCTCGTCCGCCGGCAAGTCGCCGGCCAGGAAGTACGGCCCGCGCGAGGTGCCGCCGCGCATCATCGTACAGGAAATCGCCGTCTGTCTTGCCATGGTCAGGAAATCCTTTCCCAGATGAGCGACGCCCGGCTGCCCGGTCCCCCCATGACCGGGGGCGCCGCCGTCAACACCAGCCGATCTCCCTCGAAGGACACCTCCCGCCGCGTGGTGGTGCCGTCGAGCCGGGGATCGTGGGCGAACTCGATGTGATGCAGGACCACGTCGTCCTGCAGCTCGAACTCCCCGAAGTAGCTGAAATAGATGCCGTCGGGCCGGCGGGTAGCGGTGGCCATGTGGCCGTCGGCCGTGTATTCCATCCGGCCCACCACCGGGGCGTCTTCGCCCGAACCGGTGTTGCCGTCGGCGTCGGTGAAGCGGAACTCGTGCAGCCGCCACGTTCCGATCATGCGGTCTCGGTACTCCATGACCCCAGGATAGCGTTTCGCGCACGGAGTTCAACTCCGCTTTCATGTCCGTTTGATTCGACGAACCGACCGCAACCAGTCTCGCGTCGCGCAATTTCCCGGCATGAGTTGCGCGGGATTTCGTCATCGGCAAGGCGCGATGACTTGTAGGGGCGACTGCGGTGGCCCCAGGGCGGGTACCACGCGAGGAAGACCATTGGGTCAAGCCCGGTGGTGACGTAACGCAGCCGACGGCGAAAAAGACCCGCAGATTATGCTGCGAACTAACCAGGGACCACACTAGGTTGCCTGCGTCACGGTCTCAGGCTCCACGTCGGTCTCGACCGCCACCGTGCCGCCGTAGTCGTCGACGATGCAGTAAAGCGCGGGCACGAGAAACAACACCTGGAACGTGGACGCGGCGAGGCCGAAGGCGAGGCTGGTGACCAGCGGAATCAGCACCTGGGCCTGGAGGCTCGTCTCCATCAACAAGGGCAGCACCCCCGCCACCGTGGTCAGCGACGTCAGCAGGACGGCGCGGAAACGCTGTCGCGCCGCGCCCCGCGACGCCGCCTCCGGCGACTCGCCGCGGGCGCGGCGGATCTTGATGAAGTTCACGAGCACGATGGCGTTGTTGACCACCACACCGGCAAGGGAGACGAAACCCACGAGGCTGGGCATGGAAAGCTCTAGGCCCAGGGCGAGGTGCCCGATGACCACGCCCACGAGACCCACGGGAATGGACGCCATGATCACCAGGGGCTCGACGTAGCCGCGGAACTGGAAGCTCAAGAGAAGGAAGATGGCGGCCAGCCCCACCAGGAAATTCCGCCCAAGCGACGCGCCTGTCTCGGCCGACTCACGCGCCTGCCCCTCCAGTTCCGTGCGGATGCCCGGATAGCGCGCCAGCAGATCGGGCAAGAACCGGGCCTGCGTGTCTGCGATGATCTCCGCGGCGTTGGCCTTCGCCGGGTCGATGTCGCCCTGGATGGTCACCGCTCGGTGGCCGTCCACGCGGTGGATACGACTGTAGCCGCGCTCCGCGCTCAGCGTCGCCACGGTATGCAACGGTACCTGCTCTCCGGCGGGCAGCGTGACGGTGAAGCGGGCGAGGTCGGCGAGGCTGTCCCGATCCCGCTCGTACAGCCGGACGTCGATCTCGTAGTCCTCCGACCCCACCTGGAACTCGCCGGCGCGACGCCCCTGGAACGCCGCGCGAAGCTGGCGAGCCACCTCGGACGCGGTCACCCCCAGCGCCAGCGCGCCTTCGCGCAGGCGCACGCGCAACTCCGGCTTGCCCAGACGCAAATCGTCGGTCAAGTCGAAAACACCCCCATACCCGCCAAGCCATTCCCGCAACTCCGTGGCGGCCGCCTTCAACGAAACCACGTCCTCCCCCAACAGGCGAATGTCGATGGGTCTCCCCCCCGGCCCCCGTTGCGGTTCGCCGAAGCTCAGCGCGACGATGTCCGGCGGCATGCCCACCGCGGCGCGCCACCGGCTCATGATCTCGTCCAGCGATGCATAGCGGAAATCCGGTCCCACCAGGTCCACGGTGACGGTGGCCAAGTGCTCGCCCGACTCGCCGGCCTCCCGGTTGCGGCTGAACTGCACCCCGACGTTCCGCACCATTTTCTCACGGCCCGGCCGCCCGGCCGCGTATGCCTCATCCACGACGCGGATGGCCTTCACCACCTGTTCCACCACGGCCTCGGTGCGGGCCAGCGGCGTCCCCTGGGACAGCAGCAAGCGCGCCTCGATGACGTTGCCCTCGATGTCGGGAAAGAGCCTGAACTTCAGCACGCCGCCGGCCATGACGGACACGGATACGAGGAACAGCCCCGCGACCACTCCCACCGTGAAGTAGCGCCAGGAGACCGCCGCGTCCACCAGACGCCCCACGAACCCTTCCGTGAAACGCGCCAGCCCGGCGTCGAACAGAACCCGAATTCTCGGAGGCGTTGCCCTCCGCGTGGCGCGCAGCGTCCCCAGCAGGTGGTGCGGCAGGATCAGGAACGCTTCCACCAAACTGAAGGACAACGTGAGGATCAACACCACCGGCAAAACCCCCATCACGGCACCGATGGTCCCGCGCAGGAACGCCAGGGCGCCGAACACCCCGATGGTGGTGAGGAACGATGCCAGGACCCCCGGGGCCACCTCCAAGGTGCCCTGCACCGCCGCATCCATGGGCGAGCTGCCGGCGGCGCGGTGGCGCGCGATGTTCTCGGCGATCACGATCGCGTCGTCCATCATCAGGCCGACGGCGATGAGCAGCGCCACCATGGTGACCATGTCGAACGAGTAGCCGATAGCCGCCATGCCCGCGATGGTGCCCATGAACGCCACCGGGAGACCCGCGGCCACCCAGAAGGAGTAACGCAGCCCGAAGAACAGCCACATGACCAGGAACACCAGGACGAGGCCCTGGGCGCCGTTCCGCAACAACATGGTGAGACGGTCGCGCACGATGGACGCCACGTCGCGGGTGATCTCGAACACCATGCCCGGCGGCGCCAGTGCCCGCTGCTCGTCGAGATAGACCCTGACGGCATCGATGATCTCCAGGGTGTCGTCGGCGCGGCCTTTTTCCACCATCAGATACGCCGCCCGCCGGCCGTTGAAGCGGTTCTTGTCCTCGGCGCGCTCGAACCGGTCGGTGATGCTGCCTATATCTCCCAGCCGGATCACGGCGCCGCTGGTGGAGGCCACCACCACCAGTTCTTCGAAAGTGCGCGGCGTGCGCCGTTCGTCGTCGAAACGGATCAGCACCGTCGAGTCCCGGGCCTGCACCGACCCCGCCGGCAGCGTCAGGCTCTGGCGTTCCACGGCGTCGGCGAGGTCGCGCACGCTGAGACCGAACTGGCGCATGGTGGACGCCGGGACCTCGATGCGGATCTGGCGCTGGGAGAAGCCCTGAAGCTGCACCCGGGCCACACCCGGGATGGCCAACAAGTCGTCCTTCATGCGCTCCGCGTAGGCCTTGAGTCCCTCCGGCTGCAACGGGCCGGCCACGGCGATGGACGCCACCAGGTCCACGCGGCCGAGTTGACGCACCACCGGCGCCTCGGCGTCCGCGGGGAAATCCTGAATGCCGTCCACCTCGCTCTTGACGTCTTCCAGGAAGCGTTCGAGATCGGCGCCTTCCCGCATCACGAGCGTGGCTACCGCCACCCCTTCCCGCGCCTCGCAACGGGTCTCCTCGCGCTCGTCCACGCTGTCCGCGGCGGTTTCCAGCTTGAGGCAGATGCCCTGCTCCACGTCCGCGGCCGAGGCCCCGGGCCAGGGCACCCGCACTTCCACGGAATCGGCCGGGATCTCGGGGAACGTCTCGCGTTTCACCGTTCCCGCGAAAACGAGACCCAACAGGATGAACCCGATCATGACGAGGTTGGCCGCCGTGGGGTGGCCGGCGAAGAAACGGACCATGGGAGTGTCACCGGATGGGCGCGACGCCCGTGGCCTCGGCCACCAGGCTGGCCGAGGCCACGGGGTCCGGCTCCGGCCTTAGAAGCATGCCCTCGGCGGCGAACGGCAGGTCGGAGACCACCACGCGCTCGCCCGGTTCGAGTCCCGATCGCAAGACCACGAAATTGGCCTGGGTGAAGCTCTCCTCCACCGCGCGGAACTCCAGCCGGTTCTCGGGCCCGACCACGTAGACCTGATTGCCTCGCAAGGCCGCGCGCGGCATCACCACAGCGCCGGGCCGAGGCGTTCCCCGGAGCTCCACCTCGACGTACATGTTCTTGATCAGCGGCGGTCTGCGGCCCACCTGGGCCTGCCGGTAGGGCTGGTCCACGGCAACGATGACCCCCACCGTACGGGTACGCGGATCCACCGTGTCGCTCATCCGCGAGAAACGCGCCGGCCACTCGATGGCGACATCGCCCGAGTGCAAGCGCACGATGGCCTGCAGCTCCTCGCGCAGCCGCGGTATGACCGTGCCCAATTCCAATGCCGGCCCGACGCGCGCTTGCAACAGCGCCAGCACCCTGCTCATGGGCACCTGGGCGATGACCTCGGCCACGTCGACGCTGTCGGCTTCCACCAGCACCTGACCCTTGGCGGCAAACTGTGCCAGCTCGACGTTCACCGCGGCGATGCGGCAAGTGAACGGCGCCACCACGGTGGTGCGGTCCAGGTTGCGCCTGGCCGTCTCCAACTGGGACTTGAGCCGGTCGCGTTGCGCCCGCTGCGCCGCGCGTTCCGCGGGGAGCAGCCTGACGGAGTTACGGAGGTTCTGCACCGCCTGCTCGCCCGCCAGCACCGCGCGTTCCTCCCGATCCGCATCGGACTGAGAGACGGCTCCACGGCGCAGCAGCTCCCGCGTCCGCTCGAACTGCTTGCGGGTCAACGCCAGGTTTCGTTCCTCGATGGCCAGGGACCGTTCCGTGTTCACCGCGCGCACGTCCAGCAAGGCGAGCTGGGAGTCCGCGGCGCGAATGTTGGCTTCGATCTCGGCCACCGCGTGGCGGTAGTCGGTGGGGTCGATGCGCAGAAGCTCCGTGCCGGCGGTCAGAATCGCTCCTCGCTGCAGCTCCGGATGGCGGTAGACCACGGTACCGCCGACCTCGCCCACGGCTTCCCACACCTTGCCCGGCTTGACGCTGCCGTGTCCCACGGCCCGCGGCACTACCCGCAGGGACTTCGCCTCCACCACGCGCACGGCGGTCGTCCGTTCGTCGCGCTCTATGCGCGTCGGCGCCTCACGCGAACGAACCGCGTACACCACCGCGAACACGCCAAGGCCGACGGGTATCCAGAAAAGCAGCTTCTTGAAGAAACCGGCCATGGGTCACCTTTGGCGCAGGGTACCCTGCTCAAGCGAAACCTGAAAGAAGTTCTGACTGATTGCTGCCGGGCAAAGTCGAAGGGCGCGGCTAGATCGGCCCCAGCGGCCAAGGCAGATCGGGAACGTTGCGTTGCAACAGACCCTCGGGAAGATCCAGCGTCATCAGCCACGACAGGAACATCAGCACCAAGTCCGCCATGACCGTCAACAAGACGGCGCGGCTCCAACTCACCTTCGCTTCCCGGCGCAGGAACGCCAGAAAGAACAGGTTCAGCGAGATGAAGAAGCCCGCGAGGGCGGTCATCCCCAAGAGGGCGAGCAGCCAGTTCAGGTAATGCCAGATTCCCCTCTCAGGGTTTTCGTGTCCCGCGATGCCCGGGCGTTCCGCATCCTCGTTGTACGGTGTGGGCTCACCGGCGCTCCGCCAGATACCGTAGAACACGAACAGGCCAGCCACCAGCATGACCACTGCCGCGCTGGCGGGGAACACCGCTCCCAGCAGCGAGTGACGCAAGGAGTCGGCCAGGGCGACGACGAAAACGATCACGACAAAGCCGGCGAACAGCAGTTGCGGCGTCAGGTCCCTGGCGTGCCGCTGCGGCGCGTTGGCGTCCGGTTCGCCCTCCGGCCGGTTGCGCGCACCGAGCCAGATGGAGATCACGATGATGGCGGCGATGATCAGCACGCCGGGACGCGTGGCCATGCCCCACTCGTGGAACTGAATCGCCTGGTAGAGGTAGGTCTCGATCTGGTCGGCGAGCACGAACCCGATGAGCATGGCCGGCCGTGACCAGCCGAAGCGCTTCATGCCCACTCCCAGGAGGCCGATGGCCACCAGCGCGACGAAATCCATGATGTCGCGGCTCGCCTGGAAGGCCGCGAAGGAGATCACCATCAGCATGAAGGGCGCCAGCAGGTGGTAGCGGATGGTGGTGAGACGCGCGATGGCCGGAGACAGGAACAGGCACAGGCCCGCGCCCACCACGTTGGCCAGGGCGAGGCTCCAGACGATGGTGTAGGTGACGTGCAACTCGGCGGTCAGCATCCGCGGGCTCGGCTCCAGCCCGATCAGCACGAGGCCGCCGATGAACACCGCCATGCTGCCGCTGCCGGGGATGCCGAACAGCAGCGTGGGGATGAGCCCGCCCCCTTCCTTGGCGTTGTTGGCGGATTCCGGCGCGAGCACGCCGCGGATGTCGCCGCTGCCGAACTGAGACTTGTCCTGGGCGGTCTGCACCACGTGGCCGTAGGCGATCCAGTCCACCACCGAGCCACCGAGCCCGGGGATGGCTCCGATGAGCGTGCCGATGCCGGCGCAGCGCAGGCACAGCCAGCGGTTGCGGATCATGTCTCGCAGGCCGTCCAGCCAACCCTTCCCCAACGCGTGCGCCCGGGAGATGGCACCGGCGCCGCGCAGCAGGTCCACCACCTCCGGCAGCGCGAAGATGCCGAGCCCCACCACCACCAACGGGATGCCGTCGGCCAGGTAGTCCACCCCGAACACGAGGCGCTCCTCGCCGGTGGCCGGGGCGCCGCCGATGGCGCCGACGATCAGGCCCAGCCCGCACGAGGCGACGCCCTTCCAGATGGAGTTGCCCGAGAGCACCCCCACCATGGAGATGCCCAGCACCGCGAGCATGAACAGCTCCGCGGTGGTGAAGAACAGGATCACGGGCCTGGCGATCAGGACGAAGAAGGTGAGGATCACCGCGCCGAAGAGCCCGCCGAACAGCGACGCCGAGAAGGCCGCCCCAAGGGCGCGCGCGGCCTCGCCCTTGCGCGCCAGCGGGAACCCGTCCAGCACCGTGGCCTGTGACGCGCTGGAGCCCGGGATGCCCATGAGCACGGAGGTGAAGGTGTCCGAGGTGGGGATGACCGCCACCAGCCCCACCAGCATGGCCAGGGCCGACACCGGATCCATGCCGTGGAGGAAGGGGATC
>JAJDXX010000221.1 GCA_022823055.1 Candidatus Binatia bacterium
GATCCTCCTGGTGGTGATCGGTCTCGGTACCACACTCATCGGGTATTTCCCCAATGCCGAAGAACTGTGGCGCATGCTCTTCTTCGCGATTGTCGGCATCGCCTACACGGGCTTCTGGCTGGCCCTTGCCATGCTGCTCTCCATGCTGCTCCGCAGAACCGTCACCGCGGCGCTGGCCTCCATCGCCCTTTGGCTGTTCCTCGGGCTATTCATCGGGGTGCTGGCCGGTTTCGCGGCCGGACTCATCGTCCCGAATCCGGCAACGGCCGAGGACGTGACCAAGCTGGCGACCATCGAAACCGTTCTGGGACGCATGTCGCCGAGCACGCTGTACAGCGAATCGGTGCGCCTGCTGCTCAATCCGGTGGCGCGGACACTGGTCCCGATCCTGCCTGAGCAGCTCGGCCAACTCGAAGGCCTGATCGTCACGCCGCTGAGCCTGGGGCAGAGCATGCGCCTGATCCTGCCCATGTTCTTCACGCTGCTGGCGCTGGTGGCGGTGTGCTTTGGCATCGCCTACATCAAGTTCATGAGGACGGAGATCCGCGCCTGACTCGTATCCCCGCCAAGCAGAAAGGGCAGGTGTCGCACGACACCTGCCCTTTCCATTTCCGTGCCCGCCCTTGGACGGCGGAGACTCTGTTGGAAGATCAGGACGCCTCGGCGTTCGGCTTCCCCACCCCCATGATGGACTCGACGATCTTCTTGTAGCCGGTACAGCGGCAGATGTTGCCGTTCATGTACTCGATGACGTCTTCTTCCGTGGGGTTCGGGTTCTCGTCCAGCAGCGTCTTGGCCGTGAGGATCATGCCCGGCGTGCAGAAACCGCACTGGAAGCCGCCGTACTCGATGAACGCTTCCTGGATCGGGTGCAGCTTGCCGTCCTGGGCCATGCCCTCGATGGTGAGGACGTCCTTGTCCCGCGCCTCGAAGGCCGGCAATGTGCACGAACTCACCGGGCGCCCGTCCAGCAGCAGCGTGCACGCGCCGCACACCTGCACGTCGCACGACCGCTTTGCGCCGGTGAGTCCCAGGCGCTTGCGGATCACGTCCAGGAGCAGCTCGTGCGGCTCCACCTCGATTTCGTAATGCGTCCCGTTCACGGTGAAGGATAGCGGAAGGGTCTGCCGTCCGGTGTCTGCCATAGCCGTTGGTCTCCGCTGGATTCTGTTCGATAAAGCTGTGGTGGACGAAGCCGGCCGGCTAGCCGGCCAGCTCGGCGCGAATGTCGTTGAAGGCGCGGGTCAGCAGCACCTTGACGATGTGTTCCTTGTACTCGGCCGATCCGTGGAGGTCGCTGATGGCGTCCGCGGCACGCCCGGCGATGTCGCCGGCCTCGGCCATGGCATTGGCCGCCTCGTCGAGGCTCTTCCCCCGCAGCACCGCCTCGGCCTCTTCCACCCGCATCGACTTCGGGCCGACGCAACCCACGGCGACGCGCACGTCCCGCACCGACCGCCGCGCGTCATCCGCCATGACGTGCAGCGCCACACCCGCGCTCGGGCGCTCCAGGTAGCCGAACTTGCGGTAGCGCACCGCGGCGTTCGCGCCGGGCACCGGCACCACGATCTCGGTGAGGACCTCATCCTCTTCGATGGCCGCCTCGTACGCATCCACGAAGAACTCGTTCATCGGTATCTCGCGTTCCCCGCCCGCTTTCTGCGCCACCACCGTGGCGTCCAGCGCCAGCAGCAGCGTACCCGGGTCGGCGTGGGGCTCGGCAAAGGTCAGGTTGCCGCCGAGGGTGCCCACCTCACGCACGCGCAGGTTGGCGACATTGTGCTCCATCTCAACCAGCACCGGCAGCGCGTCCGCCAACGTCTCGGAACGCTCCAGCTCCCGGTGGGTGCTCAGAGCGCCGATTCTCAAGCTGCCGTTGTCGCGCCGGACCTCGTCGAGGCCGGGGATCTTCTTGACGTTGACCAGGCACTCGAAGTGGACCAGCCCTTCCTTCATGGCCAGGAGCAGTTCGGTGCCGCCCGCGTACACCTTGGCCGAATCGCCGTAGCGGGCAAGCGCCTCCGACGCCTCCTTGACGCTCTCGGGCTCTTCCAGACGGAACGGACGCAGCATGGGTCAGGCTCCTCCCTCGAGTTCCGCTTTGACGGCCTGCGCGAACTTGGCCATGTCGTTGTCGGCCTTGCGCTTGATGATACTGTGCCCCAAGGTCGCAAGCTTGCCGAGTATGTCCACCGAGGCGACCAGGGACACCTGGGTAGCCTCGCCGCGATCCTCCAGCGAAACGTCCAGGTCCACCTTGAGGTGGCTCCCGATCTTGTTGTCGCTGCCCGAGGCGCGGGCCTTGATCCGGTCCTTCGGCTCGTTCTCCAACACCTCGATCTTGATGGGAAACGTCACCTTGAAGGGCCCCACGCGGGCCACCATCGTGGCGTTGTAGAGCTTGCCCGCCTCCACCGTCGAGGCCTCCTCGCAACCGGGCACACAGGCGATCAGCCGGTCCACGTCCCACAGGAACTCCCAGGCGGTGTCCCGTGGTACGGCTATTTCAATGCTGTTCTCGAAGTTCATAGCGGGGTTCTTAGCAGAATCGCGCGCGCCACATCAAGCGCGCTCATTGAAGCCCTCCAGCACCTCGAACTCCTCCGACAGGTAGCTCTTGAGCTTCTTCTTGACCCGGTTCTCGATCTGCCGGACGCGCTCCCGGCTGATGCCGTAGCGCTCCCCGATCTCGCGCAACGTGAGCGGCTGCTCCGCCATGAGGCGCTCGCGGAACACCACCAGCTCCTTGTCCTTGAGGCTCTCGCCGAAGGTCCTCAGGCGCTCCTTGACCGCCTCGCGGTACTCGTCCTCGGCCAGTTGTTCCTCGGGAGTGGGGCTGTCGTCGGTGAGCGTGTTGAGCAGCGTCAGGGACTCGCCCTGCGCCATGGGCGCGTCCGTGGACACGTCGCGGCCGGAGAGCCGCTGGTCCATCTCGATCACCTCGGACTCCTTCACGTCCAGGCGCTGCGCGATGAGCTTGGCGCCGGGCACGAAGCCCTCGGCCTCGAGCTTCTCCTTTTCCTTCTGCAGGTTGAAGAACAGCCGGCGCTGGGCCTGGGTGGTGCCGAGCTTCACCATGCGCCAGTTGTTCATGAGGTAGCGGATGATGTAGGCGCGGATCCACCAGACCGCGTAGGACGGGAAGCGCACGCCGCGGTAAGGATCGAAGTTCTTGAGGCTCTCCATGAGCCCGATGTTGCCCTCCTGGATCAGGTCCAGGAGGTTCCGGAAGGCGCGCTCATATTCCCGCGCGATCATCACCACGAGCCGGAGGTTCGAGCGCACCAGCGTGTAGGCCGCTTCGATGTCGCCCAGTTCCTTGTACTGGACGGCCAGCTCGTGCTCTTCTTCGCGGGTCAGGATGGGATAGCGGCGGATCTCGGACAGGTAACGCTGCAACGCGTCGAACGGAACCAGCGCGCCGGACGGCTCCTCCGCTTCGGCGTCGTCCACGGGCGCGTCGACGTCATCGAGCAGAACCGCTTCGACGGGCGCGTCCTCGGACGGCTCTTCGCTATCGTCGACGACTTCGATGGGCGGATATTCAGCCATGCGGATACAATGAATCTACCGTTGTGACGGGCGTTTTTCAAGAACGCGGGCACCTTGACACGACTCCCGGCGGCCCCTATCTTACCACCATGGCACTGACGGAGACCATCACGGCTTGGTTCGATCGCAATCGGGCGAAGCGCGAAGAGCGCAACGCGCGCACTGTGCTCGCCGACGGCTACCGGGAGCTGGCCCGGCTCGCCAACCAGCTCAAGCTGCACGCGGAAAAGGCGCCCTACCCGTTCGTGGAGGAACGTTTGAAGGAGATGGCGGCGGAAAAGGAAAAGAGCAGCGCGCGGCTCTTTGAGGAAGTGGAGAGGCTCGGTGGCCGCGTCGCCAAGTTCGATTCAAGCATCCCGTCCGGCAGGAACCACTGGGACCGAATGCGGCAGGACGTTGAGGATCAAAAGCGCGTCGAAGCCCGACTCGTGGACGATATCTCGTACCTGGCTCTCGAAGCGCCCGAACAGAGCCAACTGCTCCGCCGGCTCGTCGAGGTCGAACGCCGCCACAACAAAGCCCTGACGGACCTCCTGGTGCGCGCCGACCCCCAGGCCGAGCAGACCTGACCGCTTATGGCTCCGGAACGCCGGGGCCTTCTGCCCGATACCCCCACTACTGCTCCAGGCGCGGCCGCTTGCGGCCGTCCGAGAACGCCATGTCGAGGGCGATTCCGGCAACGATGGCGTCCCAAGCCTGCCTTGCGGACAACCCGGCCGAACGAAACGACTGCCACAGGCCGATGATCTCGGTCTCGGTGGGAGGGTCGAAGGAGTCCAGGGAATCCAGGACGCCGTTGCCGGCTATCTGTATGTGGTGCATCTGCGTGCGACTCCCATGGCGGTAGAGATGGTGGAACGGCCGCGAGGGGCGGGAGCGGAGTGCCGCTTCACGCCCTCCCGCTACCCTCCAGCCATCAATCGATGACAGCCAGCCCGGACACTTCGACCATACAGTCCGGGTTGTAAAGACCTGATACCTGAACCAGCGTGATCGCGGGAAAGTGCTTTCCGAAGATCGCCCGGTAGGAAGCGCCGATTTCCTTGCGGTGCTCGTGATAGGCGTCCACGTCGGTGACGTACATGGTCAACGTGGCGTAGTCCCGGGGGCTCCCTCCCGCCCCCTCGACGGCCGTACGCAGGTTCTCCCACACCTGCCGGAACTGGGCCGCGAAGTCTCCCTTGCCGACGACTTCCCCGTCGGCGTTGAACGGCGCCTGTCCGGCCACGAGCACCAGCCGGCCGGAAGAGATGCTCGCCAAGTGCGAATACCCCACCGGGTTCTCCAGCCCGCTCGGATTGATGAGTTCGAATGCGATGACCGTTCTCCTTATTGCATGTTTCGACTCTCGAAAACTTGCCTTTCAATAAGCACCGTCCTGTGTATAGTCAAGCACGCCTTGACGGTTAGTCAAGGCGGTCACGAGAATTTTACCGGACACTTGCGCGGACGCCTCAGCGCTGTCCGAACGCCTCGATGAACGCCCGGATCTCGCCCACCACGTCGTCGGTGCACGGGACATACGGCAGGATCACACGCGTGGCCCCGGCCTCGCCGTAGGCATGCACCTTGTCGAAGACTTCATCCACGGATGCGCCCGCCACCAGGGGCAGGCCGTCGAACAACCGGTCGGTGACTTGCGCGGCCGCCGCGTGGAAACCGGACGCGCGCCACGCGTCCCGGATCGCCGTCACCTCCTCGCCGAACCCCATGCGCGTCAGCAGGTCCCGGTAGTAGTCCGCCAGGGCATAGTACGTGAGGATGCGCCCCAGCGCCTGGCGCGCCGCCTTCCGGTCCCGGGCCACGCAGCAGCGTACCTTGCAGATGATCTCCAGCGCGTCCGGGTCCTTGCCGGCAAGCCGCGCGCCCTCGCGCACGTTCTCGGCGATCCGGCGGATTTCCGGTGGGTTCGCCATGTTGATCAGCACGCCGTCGCTCAACCGCCCCGCCAGACGGCTCATCCGCGGCCCGAAGGCCGCCAGATAGACAGGAATGCCCCGGGGCGACGGCTTGAACGCCAGCTTGAAGCCGCGGGCGCTGTAGAACGTCCCCTCGTAGTCCAGCTTGTCGCCGCGGAGCGCCCCCTGGACGATCTCCAGGTACTCCCGGATGCGCGCCAAGGGCCGGTCGAACGCCACCCCGTGCCAGTTGGCGATGGTGGGGTTGGAGATGCCGAGCCCGAACAGGAAGCGCCCGTCCGATAACTCGTCGAGACCGGCGGCGTGCAGCGCCATGCTCACCGGCGTGCGCCCGAGCATGTGGTACACGGCGGTGCCCACCTTGAGCCGGCTTGTCACCGCCGCCGCCGCCGCCAGCATCACCGTCGGGTCCTTGTTGTTGGCCTCCCCTCCCCACGCGCAGTCGAAACCGCTGTCCTCGGCCGCTTGCGCCAGCGCGGGGATTTCGTCCATGGGCAGTTGGGCGCCCGAGTTGAATTCGATGTCGAGCTCCATGGTTCGTCCGTACTTGAAACACCACGAAAAGTCCATTAGTTACGTGTGCATGATCATCGACGCCCATGCCCATCTCGTGCCGCAGAGCTGGTACCATCCCAAGTCACCGCAGGCCATCTTTGACATCCCGCGTCTGCGCGACGAGCAGCAACAGGCCGGGGTGGACCTGACGATCTTCGGCAACAACTGGATCCGCACACCCGCCGGCAAGGACCCGTTCGACATCGTGACGGAGTTCAACGCGTTCGCGGCCGAGACCACGGCGCAGCATTCCGACTTCCTGCTCGGCTTGGCGTGCGCGGTGCCGTTCGGCGGCGACAAGTTCCTCAAGGAGACCGAGCGGGCGGTGCGCGAGTACGGCCTCAAGGGGATCATGATCAACTCAAGCGTCGAGGGAGAGTACCTGGACTCCCCCAACGCGGTACCGTTCTTCGAGCTGGTGACCGACCTCGACGTGCCGCTGTTCGTGCATCCGCCCCGGGTCACCATCGGCGCGGAAAAGATGGAGATCTTCCGGCTTCCCGAAATGGTCGGGCGGCCCTTCGACACCACCCTGTCGCTGTCACGGTTCATTCTCACCGGCGGCTTCGAGCGGTTCCCCGACTTGGTCATGATCTGCTCCCACGTGGGCGGCGCCCTGCCCATGTTGCCCGGACGCCTGGACTTCGGCTACGAACTGCGCAAGGACGACAGCTTCGGCCCCTGGGAGCCCGACGTGCTGCCGCGGGCGCCGAGCACCTACATCGAGCAGCTCTACTACGACACCGTGAGCCTCCACGCCCCGGCGGTCGCGTGCGCGGTGGAGACTGCCGGCGCCGACCACGTGCTTTTCGGCAGCGACTTCCCACCGGTGCCGATTCCCCTGGAGCGCTCGGTGGACGCCGTGCGGGACGTGCGCCTGCCCGACTCGGACAAGCAGAAGATCCTAGGCGACAACGCGGCGCGGCTGCTGCGGCTGGGGCAGTAGGGATCAGCCCAGCACCAAGAACAGCAACAGGTGGCTTGCCAGGTTGGCGTAGATGCCGGCGGCGACGTCGTCCATCATCACGTTCCATGGCCCGGGGCGGCGGTCAAAGAACGACACGGGCGGAGGCTTCCACACATCGAAGAGACGAAACAGCGGGAACGCCAACAGCATGAGCTCCCAGCGCCCCGCGTAGCTGAGGCTCAAGAGCGCAATCCACTGGCCCACCACCTCGTCGCATACGACATGGGACGGGTCCTTGGGTCCGCCGTCGCGCCGCAGCACCGCGCCCACGCTCAAGCCGCCCAGGACGAACACGACGAGGGTGACCGGCGCCAGAACGGCGAAGTGCTGGAGCGGCCCGATGAGCGCATAGGCCAGCACCGCGATGGCGCTGGCCGCCGTGCCCGGCGCTACCGGGACGAAACCCAGGCCGCCGACACTGGACACGGCCGTGGCCCATGTGGCATTCCGTTGCACATCCCGCTCCATGAACCTGATTGCTTCCCTGCTTACGCCGTTTCTGCGCTTGGCGGCACGTAAGAACCTCCCGCAACGCCGGGGCACGGTCCAACTCCCGGGTCTGGCCAAGGACGTCCGGGTCCGCTGGGACCCCTACGCGATTCCCTACATCTCCGCCGAGAACGAGGCCGACCTGTTCTTCGCCCAGGGGTACCTGCACGCCCAGGACCGGCTGTGGCAGATGGACTTCAACCGGCGTTTCTTCAGCGGCCGCCTGGCCGAGATCTTCGGCGACCGGCCACTGCCGCGGGGCGATTTCACGCGGCACCTGCGGTCGGGCACCATGGCCGGCGTCGACCACTTCATCCGGCTGCTCGGCGTCAGGCACACGGCCACGCTCTCGCTGCCGCTCCTGTCGGAACGGTCCGCCCGGGCCGTCGAAGCCTACTGCGCCGGCGTCAACACCTACATCGACCGGCACCAGCGCCGCCTGCCCGTGGAGTTCCGGCTGCTGCGCCGCCAACCCGCCCCGTGGGAGCCCGCGGACTGCCTCGTCCTCGCCAAGGGCTTCGCGCTCATGCTCTCGTCCGCCCTGGTCACACGGCTCACCTTTCTAGCACTCCACGGCCGCCTGGAGAACGACCCCGAAAAGCTGCGTTCCCTGATGCCGCGTTACCCGTCCTGGGGCCCCGCCATCACCCGCGCCCTCACTGACCACGGCGCCGACCTGCTGCGCTTCATCAACGGCAGCTTCGCCGACAACCCCATGACCCCCAGGGGACAGGGCAGCAACGGCTGGGTGGTGGACGCCGGGCACTCGGCGGAGGGCCACGCGCTCCTGTGCAACGACATACACCTGCGGATGACGCTCCCCGGCATCTGGTATCTGAATCACCTGCGGACCGTACCCGATGGCGCAGGGGCCCGCCCCCTGGAGGCGTCGGGCGCGTCGCTGCCGGGGTCTCCCTTCGTCTATGTCGGACACAACCGGGACGTGGCCTGGGGCTTCGTCGCCGCCCTGTGCGACGACGGCGACCTCTACCGAGAGCGCCTTCATCCCGAACAGCCGGAGCTTTACCGCACGCCCGACGGCTGGGCCGAATTCGAGCGCCGCCCCGAAACCATCGCCGTTCGCGGCGGCCGCCCGGTGGAAACCGTGATCCGGCACACCCGGCACGGACCCGTGGTGTCGGACATACTCGCGCGAACATCTCACGATCCCGATTCTCCGAACGCGGAGGTGCTGTCGTTCCAATGGATCGCGCACACGCCGGGGAATGAAGTTGGGCTGGTGGACGGCATCAACCGGGCACGGGACTGGAACGAGTTCCTGTCGGGTATGGCGCATCACGTCACACCCTCGCTCAACTGCGTCTACGCCGACACCCGCGGCAACATCGGCTACGCCCTGGTTGGGAGAGTACCCCTGCGTCCACGCCAGGAGCCCTCGTGGCTCCCCCTGGAGGGCTGGAACGCAGACCACGACTGGACCGGCACCATACCCTTCGAGAAGTTGCCGCGCCTGTACAATCCACCCGAGGGCATCGTCGCCACTGCCAACAACCGCATGGCGGACCCGGACTACCCCTACTACCTGTCCGACCTGGTAGAACCCCCGTACCGCATCGAGCGCATCCGCCACCTGCTCACGCACGAGAAACGCCTGGATTTGGAAACCATGGCCCGCATCCAGCTCGACATCCACTCGGTTCAGGCCGAGCGCCTCTTGACCGCCTTGCGCCCCGAGCTGCTGGAAATCGCCCGAGAAGAGCCGTCCCTACGGCCCTGCGTCGAACTGCTGGAGGAATGGGACTACGACTGCCAAGCCGAATCCCCCGGCGCCGCCCTCTTCCACGTCCTCTATCACCGCCTCATGCGGAACATCTGGGAAAAGGACCTCGGCGAGGAACTGTTCCTGAGCTACGCGGAAATCCTGAACCAGGCGCTGGCACCCCTGGATGACATCCTCACGGACGCCAAATCCGTGTGGTTCCGGGACACCCCGCGCAAGGACATGCTGGCAACGGGCCTCCGTGAAGCACAGGCCGAGCTGACGAAGCAGCAAGGCCCCGACTCCGCCGCCTGGTCCTGGGGCCGCCTCCACACCCTCACGCTGGCCCACGCCTTGGGAAACAACAAGTGGCTCGCACCGTTCTTCTCCCTCGGCCCCTACCCCGCCAACGGCGACGGCGTCACCCCCAACAACTCCTACTACCGCCACTCCCACCCTTACGACCAAGCGGTAGGCGTATCCGTCCGAATGCTGGTCACCCTGAGCGACCCGATCCGCTCCTGGTTCGTCATCGTTCCGGGACAGGCCGGCAATCCAGTGTCACCGCACTACCGCGACCAAGTCGAGCCCTGGCGCGACGGCCAAACCATCAAGACCGCCTCAGCCGAAGATGGAATGAAGGATTGGCCCCTGCTGATACTAGAGTCAGACCCAAAGGACTAACAGGCCGTCCATTCACAGGCCCTGCTTCTCCACGTCTTCTTGACGTAGGGCCGGGCCGTCATTTGATGCCTTTCAGGCACAATAGTAGACTTCCACTTTGGGGACACGGCCGAGCCTCTCAGCGTCCAACTGACCACAAAGGAACAACATGAGATTCGCTCATCGGGGACTGCAACGGCTGTATGAGCGTGGTGATGCAAGCCGGTTGAGTCCCCGTTTCACGCCGCGCATCCGTCTTGTTCTGACGGCTTTGGACGAAGCGACTGAACCGAAACATATGGACCTGCCGGGATGGCGCCTACATCCCTTGAAGGGAGACCGAGCCGGGCAATGGAGTGTGCAGGTTTCCGGGAACTGGCGTATCGTCTTCAGGTTCGACAAGGGCGAGGCTGTCGACGTAGACTTGATCGACTACCACTAGAAGGAGCGACGAAATGACCGCTATGCACGATCCGGCACATCCCGGCGAAATCATCCGGGAAGCGCTTGAAACTGAGCGGTGGACCGTGACCCAGGCCGCAGTCCGACTCGGCGTCACCCGACACACCCTGTCGCGTGTTCTCAACGGCAGGGCAAGCGTCTCGCCACGGCTAGCGTTGGCGCTTGAGCGTCTCGGCTGGAGCGACGCCGGGCACTGGGTGCGGATGCAGGGGGCCTATGACCTTGCGCAGGCCCGCAAGGCGGAATCGGCTGCGTGAACGCTCTTCTCAGCCTACCTCATTATTGTCATCGGACACGGTGCGACCGGGAGAATATGCGCATTGGGCTTACGAGCACCCGCTCACCGACCCGCAGTTCATGCACTTGTAGCAGGCGCCGCTGCGGACCATGATGGCGCCGCAGTCGGAGCAGGACGGGGCGTCCTGCTGGTAGAAGCCTTCGGCGGACATGGCGTAGCCGTCGCCCGAGTTGTCCAGGGGCTTCGGCGCGGGCGCCGGGGCGGGGACCTCGGCCAGCTCGTCGGCGTCGCGGTTGACGACGCCTACCTCGGTCTGGGCCTTGCCGTCGAGGAACTTGGTGGCGAGCCAGCGGAAGAGGTAGTCCATGATGGACTTGGCCATGGGGATGTCGGGGTTGCGGGTGAAGCCCGAGGGCTCGAAGCGCATGTGGCTGAACTTGTCCACCAGCACCCTCAGCGGCACGCCGTACTGCATCGCCATGGAGATGGCGGTGGCGAAGGAGTCCATGAGCCCCGAGATGGTGGAGCCTTCCTTGGACATGGTGATGAAGATCTCGCCCGGCTGGCCGTCCTCGTACATGCCCGCGGTGATGTAGCCCTCGTGCCCGGCGATATCGAACTTGTGGGTGATGGAGCGGCGCTCGTCCGGCAGCTTGTGCCGCAGCGGCCGGGAGTCCGCGGACTGGCCCGGTGAGTCGCTCTTGCCGCTGGTGCTCAAGGGCTGGGTGCGCTTGGAGCCGTCGCGGTAGATGGCCACGGCCTTGACCCCGAGCTTCCACGCTTCCACGTAGGCCTTGGCGATCTCGTCCACCGAGGCGTCCATGGGCATGTTGATGGACTTGGAGATGGCGCCGGAGATGAACGGCTGGGTGGCGCCCATCATCCGGATGTGTCCCATGTAGTGGATGGAGCGGCTGCCGTTGGCAGGCTTGAAGGCGCAGTCGAAAACCGGCAGGTCGTCTTCCCGCAGGTGCGGCGCCCCTTCGATGGTGCCCTGCTCGTCGATGTACTCGACGATCTCCTGGGTCTGCCGGGCGTCGTAGCCGAGGCGCTTCAACGACCGCGCCACAGTGTTGTTGACGATGGTCAGCATGCCGCCGCCCACGAGCCTCTTGTACTTCACCAGCGCGATGTCGGGCTCCACCCCAGTGGTGT
>JAJDXX010000069.1 GCA_022823055.1 Candidatus Binatia bacterium
GCCCGCACTCCGCCTTGGGGGGCTCCACCCCGGCCGAGGCCTATGAAAAGGGAATGCTGACACACAGGCCGGCCCAGCGCCGCAGCTCACCCGCCTCTCTGCCGGCTCTACCGGAACAGCAGAACATGTTAAACAGGACCCGGGCGGCATGATCGATGACTTCGGAATACACCTTATTTCTGCCGCCATCCTGTCCTACGAACCAGGACCACCTCACCGCCCAGTCAGTTCTGAGGAGCAAACCGGCGAATACTAGATATTGTGAGGAGTTACATCAACTATTCGATCTCCTCTGCCACCAAACTATTTCGGCGACCTTCCAGCTTTCTGCACCCACCTCACTGATTCCTGTCCTTGGCTCCGGCCAAGGGTTTGCACTGCGTTCCATTTGCTCAGGTTCTTAAGTATTATTACCTTGTATGTTGAGTCATTTGTCTTACGTCCGGCCGCAAGCCGCCGAACTGCTCCGTCGACTCCGCGAACCGCGCCACTTCTTGCAGATCATCACGGGAGCGCGGCAGGTAGGCAAGACGACCCTGATCACGCAGGTGGCTGAACAGTCCGGCCTAGCCCACCGTTTCGCCAGCGCCGACGAGCCGACCCTGCGTGGGCCGGAATGGATCGCACAACAGTGGGAGGCGGCCAGGGTGGCGTCTGAACAGGATGGGGAGGAGGGGGCGCTTCTCGTCCTCGACGAGGTGCAGAAGGCGCCGAACTGGGCGGAGGCGGTCAAGAGGCTGTGGGATGAGGACACGCGGCGGGGGCGACGGTTGAAGGTGGTGCTGTCCGGTTCGGCGCAGCTCTTGATCGGACGCGGCCTGACGGAGAGTCTCGCGGGGCGCTTTGAGTTGTTGCACCTGCCGCACTGGAGCTACTCGGAAATGCGGGAGGCCTTCGGATGGTCCCTGGAACAGTTCCTGTTCTACGGTGCCTATCCTGGTGCCGTGCCTTTGGTGAGGCAACCAACTCGGTGGTCCCGCTATATCCGTGACTCGCTCATAGAGCCCATGATCGCCCGGGACGTGCTGCTGCTCTCCCGGGTCGACAAACCGGCGTTGTTGCGGCGCCTGTTCGAGTTGGGGTGCGCGTATTCGGGTCAGATCCTTTCGTACACGAAGATGCTGGGCCAACTCCACGATGCGGGGAACACGACCACGCTGGCTCACTATCTGGAGTTGCTGTCGGGCGCGGGCGTGTTGACGGGCTTGCAAAAGTACGGCAGCGAGGTCGCGCGACGGGGCTCCAGCCCGAAACTGCAAGTTCTCAACACGGCCCTGATGACCGCGGGGACCCGGCTCACTCTGGCCCAGGCCCGCGCCGACCGCGAGTTCTGGGGACGGTTGGTGGAGACCGCGGTAGGCGCCCACCTGGCCAACGCGGCCGCCGACGGCTTGTGCGAGGTGTTCTACTGGCGCCACCGCAACCGTGAGGTGGACTTCGTGGTGCGCGCGGGTCGAACCCTAACGGCCATCGAAGTGAAGAGTGGACGCACCAACCAGGCGCTGCCGGGAATGGCCGCGTTCGCCGGTATCTTTCAACCAGCGCGCGGCCTGCTCGTAGGTGGTGACGGCATCGCCGTCGAGGAGTTTCTGTCGAGACCGGCGGAGTATTGGGTGGGAGTGTGAGCTCGAGTACGCTTTCCTAAAAGCGCGCGCCCCCTCACCCGTGGCCGGGTATCCCTTCGTACGCGTGCTCGCCCCAGACGTCCCTCACCCGGCGGTTGCGGCCGCAACTGAAGCGGTAGTAGCGATAGCGCACCGGATTCTTCGTGTAATAGTCCTGGTGGTAGTTTTCCGCGGCGAAGAACGGGCCGGCGGGCAGGATCGGGGTGACGATGGGTCGGTCGAGTTGCTTCTGCGCGGCGGCCTTGGACGCCTCTGCCAGACGGCGCTCCTTCTCGTTCGCGACGAAGACGGCGGTCTCGTAGGATTGGCCGCGGTCGCAGAACTGTCCGCCGTCGTCCGTGGGGTCCACCGAGTGCCAGAACGCGGTGAGCAGCGCCTCGTAGCCGACCTTGGCCGGGTCGTAGGTGATCTCCACGGCCTCGTAGTGGCCGGTGCCGCCGGCGGTGACCTGCCTGTAGGTCGGGTCGGCGGTCTTGCCGCCGGTGTAGCCGGAGACGGTCGAGACCACGCCGGGTATCTTGTCGAAGTCCGACTCGACGCACCAGAAACAGCCGCCGGCGAAGACGGCCTTTTGGAGTTGCTGAGCGCTTGCGGCATGGGCGAGGAGCAAGAGCGCCGCGGCGACGGTGAGCATGATTCGTTTCATCGTTTACCTCCATATTCACCTAACCAGAATGCCGGGACAGCCTCAAGCGGAAACACTCTTGTATTCCGTCCCGATCCTTCATATTGTCTGGCAGGCGACGGTCCAGCGACCGGCGTGGATTGGTGCACCAACCGAGGGAGCGATGCGATGGGGCAACTGGAAGAAAAGATCGGTGCCGATTTCCTGCGGCTCCTGGCAGCCAAGCAGCGGCTGACCGTCCTCGACGGGAAAGCCAAGAAGATGATCGCGGACCTGAACATGGCGATCCAGCTCTTGAGCGGCAAGGAGACCGGCCACATGGACGACAACGGCGCCTACCACGTCCACACGCGCGCGAAGAGTGGGGTGCCGCAGCGGCAACTGGCTTTGCCCACCATCGAGGAACTGGACAAGGTGGTGCGGTACAAGAAGCAGGCCAGGGAGGAAGTGGAAACCTTGAACAAGCAGTTCAAGGACCTGGAGACGCGCTTGTGACGCTTCAGATCAGCGACCGCGACTGACAGCCGTCCACGTTGATGCACGCGCCCGATATCCAGTTGGCGCGCTCCGAGGCGAGAAAGACCACCACGTCCGCCACTTCCTCGGGTTCTCCGAAACGGCCCGCGGGCAGTTCACGTTCGACGAACGCGGCGATCTCCACGGGCTGCTCCCGCCGCCGCCGGTCCCACGAACCGCCGGGGAAGAGGATGGAGCCCGGCGCCACGCTGTTTACGCGAACCCCGTCGGGCGCCAGTTCCCGCGCCATTTCCTTGGACAGGCTTATCATGGCGGCCTTGGCCGCGTTGTAGGTCATGGGGCCGCCCCACTCGCGGCCGTAGATGGACGCGATGTTGATGACGCAGCCGTGCTTGCGTTCGCGCATGGATGGCACCACCAGGCGGCACAGGTCGAGTGCCGAAAAGAAGTTCAGGGCGAAACCGCGCTGCCAGTCTTCACCGGACGCGGACAGATTGCCGCCCGGACGCGAGCCGCCGACATTGTTGATCAGGACGTCGACGGCCTGAAACCGCTCACGGGTCTCGGCGAACCAGGCACGCGCGGCCTCCTCGTCGGTGACGTCCAGTGTCGCGGCGAGCACCTCGGCGCCGTTCTCACGCAACTCCCGGACGGTCTCGTCAAGGTCCTCCCGGCCGCGGGCGCACACGCTCAGCCGGCAGCCCTCGGCGGCGAGGCCCCTCGCGATGGCCTTGCCGATGCCGCGGCTGGCGCCGGTGATCATGGCCACCTTGCCCGTCAGCCCGAGATCCATCCGTGCTCCATTCGTGTCGGGCGGCGCCTGTCAAGGCAGCGCATGGGAGGCATCCCCTTTCCGGGTCGTGCGGAAGCCCATCCAGCTCCACTGGTCCGGGTGGCGTCGCACCATGTTCTCGATTTCCTGAACGAACAGGCGCGCGTTAACCTGCAGATCGGCTTCCCGGTCGCCGGTATTCACGAAGCGGAGTTCCGGTTTGACGTGCAGCGTGAGGCGGTTGTCGTGGCCGCGGACCATGAAGAGCGGCACCACCGCGGCCCCCGTGCGCTGGGCGATGGTGACGGGGCCCTTGGGCGCGGGTGCCCGGCGCCCCAGGAAGTCCACTTCGACTCCGGCGCTCCTGAACTCGTCCGGCACCACCAGGACGATCCCGTTGCGCCGCAGCGCCTCGATGATCCGGGGCACCGACTCGCGCCGGGGACGGGCGGGTATGATCTTGATCCCGGCGCGCGTGATGTACTCGTGTTGCAGCGCGGCGAAGCGCTTTTCCTCCGGGAGCTTGAGGACGACGCTGAAGTCGTGTCCCTGGGCCGCGAGGCGCGGCCCGATCATGGGAAAGTTGCCGAGATGGGCACTCAACGCCAGGACGCCCTTGTTGCGCGCGAGCGCCTCGCGCAGGTGCTCCTCACCGCTGATCTCGATGCGCGAGCGAATCTCTTCGTCGGCCATGTAGAGCGTGGCCAGGGTTTCCAGGAAGCTCTGGGCGAAGTTGCGCCACACCCGGTGCACTACGGTGCGGCGGTCCGCCTCGGTCGGCAACTCCTCGGCCATGGTCTGCGCCAGGGTGTCGCGCATGCGCCTCCGATAGCGCCACAGGAGCACGCGGCTGACCCGCTCGACGATTTCGGCGATGTACGGCGTCGCCCGCCGGGGCAGCCAGCGCAGGCTGCCGACAAAAGCGCGCAGCAGGTACTCGCCGGCGCGATAGCGGGCACGGTACAGCAGGCCTTTGCGTCGACCCCGTCTCATGTCTTGCCTGCGGTCCTGGCGCGCAACGTGCGGGTGCGGCATACTCGCGCGACTCCGGACCTCCATGCCACGGACACCCCGATGAAACTGGAACGGAAACCCTACGAGGCGTGGTCCGGCTGACCTTCCTTCGCGCCCACCCGGCCCAGCGCCGACAACCCACGCAGCCGGCCGATGATGCCGGGGATCTTGTCCGCCGCGAACGCCACTTCCTCCCGCGTGTTGTAGCGGCTGAGACTGAACCGGACGGCTCCCTGCAGCCAACGCGGCGGCACCTTCATGGCGCGCAGCACGTGGGAGGGTTCCACCAAGCCCGCGGTGCAGGCGGAGCCGGTGGAAGCGCAGATGCCGAACTCGTCCAGCAGCACGAGGATCGACTCGCCCTCCAGGTATTCGAAGGCGATGTTGAGCGTGTTGGGCAGGCGCTCCGCGCGCCCGCCGTTGACCCGGGCGCCCGGACAGGCCGACAGGAGCGCGCGCTCCAGTTGATCGCGCAGGGTGGTCAACTGCTCGCGTTCGGCGGGGATGTCCCGGGCCGTGAGTTCGGCGGCCTCTCCCATGCCCACGATGCCGGCCACGTTCTCCGTGCCGGCGCGCCGGTTGCGCTCCTGGTGTCCGCCGATGATGAACGGCCGCAACGCGATGCCCCGGCGCACGTACAGGGCGCCCACGCCCTTGGGACCGTGGAACTTGTGGGCCGAGATGGTCAGCAGGTCGATGGGGCCGGTCTTCACGTCGAGGGCGATCTTGCCCGGCACCTGCACCGCGTCCACGTGGAAGGGAATGCCCCTGGCCTTGACGATCTCGCCGGCTTCCTGCACGGGGAAGACCACCCCGGTCTCGTTGTTGGCATACATGATGGAAACCAGGGCGGTGTCATCGGTGAGGGAGTCGCGCAGCTCGTCCAGGTCCAGCCGCCCCTCGTCGTCCACCCCGAGCCAGGTGACCCGGTAGCCCTTCTTCTCCAGGTGCTGGCCCAGGCCGTGCACCGCGGGGTGCTCCACCGAGGTGGTGATGAAGTGACGCTTGTCCGGCGAGCCCTCCAGCATGCCGCGGATGGCGGTGTTGTCTCCCTCCGAGCCGCAACTGGTGAACATCACCTCGACTTCGTCGTCGGCCCCCAGCAGCCCCGCCACCTGTTTGCGCGCGCGGTCGAGGGCGCGCCCGACCCGTGTCCCGAAGCCGTGGATGCTGGACGGGTTGCCGTAGAGCTCCTTGAGGTAGGGCGCCATGGCCTCGTAGACCGGCGGCGCGACGCGCGTAGTGGCGTTGTTGTCGAAGTAGATGACGTCGGCCATGGCTCTTACACCACGAACGAGGCGCCGCACCCGCAACTGCGTTTCACGTTGGGGTTCTGGAACACGAAGGCCGCCTCCATCAGGGTCTCCTTGTAGTCCAGCTCGGTGCCGCCCAGGTAGAGCAGGCTCTTCAGGTCCACGATCACCTTGGCGCCGCCGTGCTCGAAGATGCGGTCCGTGGGCTTGGGGTCGTCGAGATCCATCTTGTACTGCAACCCCGAGCAGCCCCCGCCCACGACCTTCAGGCGCAGGCCGGTACAGTCGCGCTCGTCCTGTTCGAGCAGCTCCTTGATGCGGTTGGCCGCGCTCTCCGTGATCTGGACTCCTGTGGCCATTGCGTGTTCCCGTGCGCCGTGGGCGTACCCCCCTTGGGCGAGTCCGGCCCGGCGGCGTGCTATTTCCCGGCGGCCGCCTGCGCCGGCCTGGCCGCCGCGGTCCGCTTGGCGTACGTCGGCGAGAGCCCGCGCAAGCGGTTGACTTCCTCCTCCACCCGGTCCAGCACGTAGTCCACCTCTTCCTCGGTGTTGAACCGGCCCAGCCCGAAGCGGATGGAACCGTGGGCGAGATCCTCCCGCAATCCCATGGCCTTGAGCACGTGTGAGGGCTCCAGCGCGGCGGAGGTGCAGGTGGAACCGGAGGAGACCGCCACGTCGTTGAGCCCCATGATCAGGGACTCGCCTTCGACGAAGCCGAAGGCCACGTTCAGGTTGCCGCACAGGCGCTCCGTGGGATGCCCGTTGAGATGTAGCTCGTCCAGGCGCGCGAACAGGCCGTCCTCAAGGCGGTTCCGCAGTTGGGTGATGTGCGGCAGCTCTTCGGCCATCTCCGCGCGCGCGATCTCGCACGCCTTGCCGAAGCCGACGATGCCGGGCACGTTGAGCGTGCCCGAGCGCATGCCCCCCTCGTGGCCGCCGCCGTGGATGGTGGGGCTGAGGCGCACCGCCGGTTTGCGCGCGCTGACGTAGAGCGCGCCGATCCCCTTGGGGCCGTGCAGCTTGTGGGCGGTCATGGAAAGCAGGTGGATCCCCGACGCTTCCACGTCGATGGGCATCTTGCCCACCGCCTGGGTGGCGTCGGAGTGGAACAGGATGCCGTGTTCGGCGGCGATCCGGCCGATTTCGTCCAGCGGCTGGATGGTGCCCACCTCGTTGTTGGCCGCCATGATGGAGATGAGCAGGGTCCTGTCGTCGATGGCCGCGCGCAGCTTGTCGAGGTTCACCGTGCCGCGCGCGTCCACGGGGAGGTAGGTGACGCGGAAGCCGTGGCGTTCCAGGAACTTGCAGGAATCCAGCACCGCCTTGTGCTCGGCCGCGCAGGTGATGACGTGGTCGCCCCGGTCGCGGTGCATCTCCGCAACCCCCTGGATGGCGAGGTTGTCCGACTCGGTGGCGCCGCTGGTGAAGACGATCTCCTTGGGCGCGGCGCCGATCAGCGCGGCCACGTTTTTGCGCGCCTCGTACACCGCCGCATCCGCCTCCCAGCCGAACGCGTGCTTGCTCGCCGAGTTGCCGAACTGTTCCGTGAAGAACGGCAGCATGGCCTCCACCACCCGCGGGTCCACGGGCGTCGTCGCATGATTGTCGAAGTAGACAGGGAGCTTCACGAGAAATACCTCCGGAACCTTTCATTTAGGCTGCCCGCTCGGCGATTGTCAAGAAAGAGCCGGGATGACTCCTCGACGTGGCGCGGCGCGTCGGCTACGCGTGGGGCAAGCGGTCGGGGCTTTGCAACTCCCTCAGGCATTGCCCGGTGGCGGACTCGCCCTTTTGCATGACCTCCTCGGGGGTCCCCGACGCCACCACGTAGCCGCCGTGCTCGCCGCCCCCGGGGCCCAGGTCCACGAGGTAGTCGGCGCAGCGCAGGAAGTCCGGGTTGTGCTCGATGGCGATGACCGTGTGGCCGGCTTCCACCAGCCGGTCGAGTATCTCCACCAGCCGGGTCACCTCCTCGAAGTGGAGGCCGGTGGTGGGCTCGTCGAAGAGATACAGGGCGCGGCCTCCGGGCCGCTTGCTCAGCTCCCGCGCGAGCTTCACCCGTTGCGCCTCGCCGCCCGAAAGCGTCGTGGCCGGCTGCCCCAGCCGAAGGTAGCCCAGTCCCACCTGCCACAGGGTCTCCAGCCGTGCCCGCACCAGCGGAACGTTGCCCAGAAGCTCCAGCGCCTCGGTGACGGTGAGATCGAGCACGTCGGCGATGCTGGCTCCCTTGTAGCGGATCTCCAGCGTCTCGCGATTGTAGCGGCGCCCGCCGCACACGTCGCAGGTCACCGATACGTCCGGCAGGAACTGCATCTCGATGTCGGCCGTGCCCGCGCCTTGACACGCTTCGCAACGCCCGCCCGCCGCGTTGTAGGAGAAGCGTCCGGCGCCGTAGCCCCGTAGCCGTGCCTCGGGCAAGCGCGCGAACAGGTTCCGCAGGGGGTCGAAGAGTCCGCCGTAGGTGGCCGGGGTGGAGCGGCTGCTGCGTCCGATGGACGCCTGATCGACGTAGAGGACGCGGTCGAAGGCGTCGAGGCCTGAAACGGTGGGAGATGAGGGGCCATCCGGATGCCGTTGCGCCGCCTCGTACAAGGTGTCCACCACGAGGCTGCTCTTGCCCGAGCCGGAGACGCCGGTGACACAGGTCATCGCCCCCATGGGGAAGTCCACGTCGATGTTCTTCAGGTTGTGACGCGTTGCGTTCTTGATCGAGATCGTGCCGGTGCTGGTTCGGCGCCGAGGGGAGGGTGGCGGCGGCGCGCCGGCCAGATATGGTCCGGTGCGGGACGCGGGGTTCGCGCGAATCTCCTCCACCGATCCGGTGGCGAGCACCTCTCCTCCCTCGACCCCCGCTCCCGGCCCCATGTCTATGACGTGGTCCGCGGCCAGGATCACGTCCCGATCGTGCTCCACCACCAGCACGGTGTTGCCCGCGTCCTTGAGCTGCCGCAGGATGTCGAGGAGCCGCGCGGTGTCGCGCGGGTGGAGCCCGACGGTGGGTTCGTCGAGCACGTAGATCACTCCCGAGAGACCCGCGCCGATATGGGCGGCCAGCCGGATCCTCTGGCACTCGCCCCCCGAAAGGCTGTCCGACGACCGCCCCAGGGTCATGTACCCCAGCGCCAGCCGCAGCAACGCCGCGGTGCGTTCGCGGATCTCGCGCAGGACGTTCCCGGCCACCGCGGATTCGCGTTCCTCCAGGGTCAGTTCTTGGATAAATCGGTATAAGTCGTTCAGTGGCAACGCAGAAACCTGGGCAATGTGCAACCCGCCGATCTTCACCTTCAGGCTTTCCGGCCGCAGGCGGGTCCCGTGGCACTCGGCGCAAGGCAGTTGGCCGGCCTCCGCGGGGCCGTCGTCGCTCTTGCGGGACCGCTCGCGCGCCTGGACGCCGAGCCCGCGGCACGCCGGACAGGCCCCGTGTGGGCTGTTGAACGAGAAGAGCTGCGGCACCGTCTCGGGGAACGGCGTGCCGCATTCCAGGCACGCGGCGCGTTGCGTATAGCGGCAGGACTCCGCGCCGGAGCCGTCGCGCACCTCGATGGCCACGACCCCGTCGCCGTGTTCCAGGGCGACCTCCAGGGAGTCCGCCAGCCGTTTGGCGATGCCCTCCCGCGCCACCAGCCGGTCCACCACCAACTCGACCCTGTCGGGCGGAACCGAGCCGGCCGCCTCCGCCACTTCGGCCAACTCCGCGACCTCGCCGCCCACCTTGACGCGCACGAATCCCGCGCGCATCACCCGTTCGATCTCGCGCCGGAACTCGTCCGGGCCGCCGCAACGCAAGGGAGCCAGCACCTCGATGCGGGCGCCGGCCGGCCGCTCCAGGACCGCGTCCACCATCTGCTGCACCGTGTGTACGATGATCGGCTGGCCGCAACGCAGGCAATGAGCGCGTCCGACGTGGGTGAACAGCAGCCGCAAATGGTCGTGGATCTCGGTCAGCGTTCCCACCGTGGAACGGGGGTTCTCGTGGAAACGCCGTTGAGGCACCGCGATGGCCGGGGAAAGCCCGCGGATGGAGTCCACGTCCGCCCGCGCCAGCGGGTTCAGGAGCTGGCGCGCGTAGGTGGACAGCGACTGCATGTAGTGCCGCTGTCCTTCCGCGTACACCGTGTCGAACGCCAGCGACGACTTCCCCGACCCTGAAACCCCGGTGATCACCACCAGCTTGCCGCGCGGGATCTCGACGTCGACGTTCTTGAGATTGTGGACGCGCGCGCCCTTGATGAGGATGCTCATGCCCTTCGGTCGGACTTCCGGCCGCGCGCCAGCTCCGCCGCCAGCAGGATGGCCTGCTTCATGCTGCGGCTGTCCGCGACTCCCTTGCCGGCGATGTCGTACGCGGTGCCGTGGTCCACGGAGGTCCGGATGAGCGGCAGGCCCAGGGTGAGGTTGACGCCGTCGGTGAAGTGCAGCAGCTTGAACGGGCCGAGCCCCTGGTCGTGGTACATGCACACCACCGCGTCGAACTCCCCGCGCGCGGCGCGGTGGAACAGACTGTCCGCGGGGACCGGACCGGACACGTCCATGCCGCGGGCGGCGCAGTCGCGCACCGCCGGCCGGATCACCCGCCGCTCCTCCCCGCCGAACATGCCGTCTTCGCCCCCGTGGGGGTTCAGGGCGGCCACCGCCACCCGCGGCTCGGCTATCCCGAACCATTCCCGCAATGCCCGATGGGTCAGCTCGACGGTGGTGCGCACGCGCCCGCGGGTCAGCGTCCCGGGCACTTCCGTCAGCGGCAGGTGCACCGTCGCCAGGACCACCTTCAGGCGTGTTCCGTGGAGCATCATGCGCACTTCCCGGGTACGGGTGAGGTCGGCGAGAAGCTCCGTGTGCCCGGGGTAGAGGTGTCCCGCGTCGTTCAGCGCCTTCTTGCTGATGGGCGCCGTGGCCATGGCGCCGGCGGCGCCCTCCTTGACGAGGTCCACCGCCCGGAGGATGTAGCGGTACGCGGCTTCGCCGCCGGCCCGGCTCGACCGGCCCGGCCGGATCTGGGCGGGTTTCAGACCGGAGACCGCCTCCACGACGACGGGCGCGCCGCCGGCCGTCGGTTCATCCGACTTCCGGTCAGGCCATCGCGGGGCACGTGCCTGTTCGAGCGATCGCGGGTCGCCCACGAGAACCACGCGGCAGGCGCGTCGCACCGCCGCGTCGCGGGCCGCCTTGACAGCCACTTCGGGGCCGATCCCGGCGGGATCGCCCATGCTCACGGCGACTACCGGTTTCGGCATGGCTACCCGGTGCGTCCTTGCTGGCGAGGCGCCGAACCCTATGGGTTGGCATCCGGCGCGGCGGGTGCCGCCGGCGCGCCTTCGATGGGCTCACTGAGCGGCACGTCCGCGTCGTCCCCCGCCTCGGTGGTGAACAGCGGTATGCCGAACAGCTTGACTCTCTTGCGATCGCTCACGCCCGACGGATCGGGGAGGGGTTCTTCGTCGTAGATGTAGGTGAGCGGGTTGACGTAGTCCCAGAAGCCCTTTGGCCTTTCCGGCGGCGCGGTAGTGGCCATGAGGCTGCCGACGGTGCCGCGCTCGGCCTCCAGCGCCTCGAAGTCGTATTCGGAGAGCTTGACTTCCACGCGGTGCTTCTTGCGCAGGTCGGTCTTGAGCCACTTGGCGAACCGTTCCCGGAGCGTCCTGGTGTAGAGCTCGTCGCGCACCTGCTCGGAAACCGACTCGAAGCTCCGCCTCACGCCGCCCTCGCGGTCCTCCGCCCTGACCAGATGGTAGCCCAGGTTGGTGCGGACGGGCGGGCTGATCTCGCCTTTTTGTAAAGCCGCGGCCGCCTCGGCCAGGGAATCGGGCAGATCCCCGGGCTTGACCCAGCCGATGTCGCCGCCTTCACTCGCGCCCGCGCCCTCGGAGTGGGTCCGCGCCAGCGCGGCGAAGTCGGCGCCGTCGAGAATCTCCCGGCGCAACGTGTCGGTGCGCGCGCGCACCGCCTGCTCCCGGTCGGCGGAAGCGCCTTCGCTCACGCTCAGCATGAGGTGGCGGAGACGGAGCCTGAGATCGGTGCGGTACAGGAGCGGGTTGGCGTCGTAGTAGCGCTTGGCGTCCTGCATCGTAATGTGGATCCGCTGGCGCACGTTGCGGCGAATGAGCTCGTCCCGCTCGATCTGGCGCCGGACCTCGTCGCGGTATTGCCGCATGTCCTTGCCCTGGCGCTCGAGAAGACCGGCGAACTGCGCGGCGGAGAGCCGGTTTTGCTCCCGCAGGGCGCGGATGTAGCCGTCGATGTCCTCCTCGCGCACGCGGATGCCGGTGCCCCTCACCTCGGCCTGGACAAGCTCGTTGGTGATGAACTCCTCCAGCCATTCCTGAGGGGCGCGTCCCGCGGTCAGTTCGTCGAGGCGCACATCCTTCCCCAGCCGATCCCGGGTGAACTTCCTCAAGTCCGAGAAGGTGTGGGGAACACCATTGACCACGACGACGACCTTCTCGACGAGGTTCGCGAAAGCGGCGCCGGGGACCAGCGTGAAAAGCGCGAGCAAGGCCGCCGCGCACAGGCCCCGCCGCCATTCCGGAATTCCCGCCTTCCGGGCTGTGTCGAAACTCCGCTTGCAGGACAACCGGCATCGACGTCCTGAATCGTCATTCCCGCGAAGGCGGGAATCCAGGGGTGGGGAGGGGCGAAGATAATCCTTCATGGTCGGATCAGGATACATTCCTACGAAATCGCGTGCAATAACTCGCAGGTCTCATCGATGAGCCCGGGCCAGTCCGCGTGGTCCGGGGTGTACGACAGGCGTCCCTCGGGCGAGAACCGGAAGCCCCGGTGGTCCTCCTGCGCGAGCTTCAGCAGGCGGTCGACGTCGAGGGTGGAGGTGGCGTGGAAGTTCAGCGACAGGCGGCCGTCCTGGTAGATGATCTGGGTCGCCAGGGCGCGGATCAGCGCGCGCCGCAGCTCCATGACCCGGAACAGGTTCTCCACTACCTCGGGGTAGTGGCCGTAGCGGTCGCGGATCTCGTCCCGCAGCTCCCCCAGTTGCCCCGCGTCCTCCAGGTTGGCCAAACGCTTGTAGAACAGCAGCCGCTGGTTGGCGCTGGGCATGTAGTCGTCGGGGAAGTAGGCGGGGATGCCCAGCCGGATCTCGGGCTCCACGGCGACCCGGCGCTCTTCGCCCTTCAACTCGTGGATGGTTTCTTCCATCATCTGGGTGTAGAGCTCGAAGCCCACCGCGGCGATCTGGCCGGACTGCTCCCGGCCCAGCAGGTTGCCGGCGCCGCGGATCTCCAGGTCGTGCAGCGCCAGCTTGAAGCCGCTCCCGAGCTCGTCCAACTCCTGCAGCGCCCGCAGCCGCTTCTCCGCGTCCTTGGTCACGGTGCCGCCGGCGGGCAGCAGCAGGTAGGCGTAGGCGCGGCGCGACGAACGCCCCACCCGGCCGCGCAACTGGTAGAGCTGCGCCAGGCCGAAGCGGTCGGCGCGGTTGATGAGGATGGTGTTGGCGTTGGGATAGTCCAGGCCCGACTCGATGATGGCCGAGCACACCAGCACCTGGGCCTCGTTCTCGTGGAACCGGTCCATGCTCTTCTTCAGCTCGGCCGGAGTCATCTGCCCGTGGGCGATGGTGACCCGGGCCTCGGGCACCAGGTCCATGATCTTCTGCCCCGTACGCTGGATGCTCTCCACCCGGTTGTGCAGGAAGAACACCTGGCCCTCGCGGTTGATCTCACGCAGGATGGCGTCGCGGATTACGCCTTCGTCGTACCGCGTCACGTAGGTGCGCACCGCGAGCCGGTTGGGCGGCGCCGTCTCGATGACGCTCAGGTCGCGGATCCCCGACAGCGACATGTGCAGCGTGCGCGGGATCGGCGTGGCCGTGAGGCTCATGACGTCCACGGTGGCGCGGAGCTGCTTGAGCTTCTCCTTGTGGCCGACGCCGAAGCGGTGTTCCTCGTCGATGACCACGAGCCCGAGGTTCTTGAAGGCCACGTCCTTCTGCAGCAGCCGGTGAGTGCCGATGACGACGTCGATGAGCCCGTTGGCGAGGTCCTTGAGCGAGTCCTGCACGGTCTTGCCGGTGACGAAGCGGCTCAGGCTCTCCACCCGCACGGGGTAGGGCTCGAAGCGGGCGCGGAAGGTCTCCAGGTGCTGCTGGGTCAGGATCGTGGTGGGCGCCAGCACGGCCACCTGCCTGCCGTCCATCACCGCCGTGAAGGCCGCGCGCATGGCCACCTCGGTCTTGCCGTAGCCCACGTCGCCGCAGATGAGCCGGTCCATGGGCTTGCTCTGCGTCATGTCCTTCAGGGTATCGGCGATGGCCTGTTCCTGGTCCGGGGTCTCGTCGTACTCGAAGGCGGCCTCGAACTCCCGGTAGGCCTGGTCCGGCGGCGGGAAGGTGTGCCCTTCGTGCACCTCGCGGGCGGCGTAGACCCGCAGCAACTCCTTGGCCATGGCCACGACGGACTTGCGCGTCCGCGCCTTGAGCTTGAGCCAGGAGGTCCCGCCCAAACGGTCCAGCACCGGCGCGGCGCCGTCCGCGCCGATGAACTTCTGCACCAGGTTGATTCGGTCGATGGGCAGGTACAGGCGGTCGCCGCCCTGGTACTCCAGGTGCAGGAACTCGCCTTCGGTGCCAGCCACCTTGAGGTACTTGAGGCCGCGGTAGATGCCGATGCCCTGGTCGAGGTGCACCACCACGTCGTCCTGGCGCAACTCGCTCAGGCTGGTGATGAAGTGGCCGGCGTTCTCGCGCTTGCGTACGGACCGGTCGCGCTTCCTGCGCCCCCAGAGCTCTTCCAGGGTGATGAGGATCAGCCCCTCGTCGGGGAGGCGGATTCCCTGGGTCAGGTCTCCCAGGAGGATCTCGGGACCGTTGCGGGACGCTCCCGCCGCTTCTTGGAAGGACCGCTCCGAGATGGGCAGGTCCACGTCGTAGTAAGCCAGCAGTTGCTGCAGGCGCTGCGCGTCGCCCGGATGGCCCGCGATGAACAGCACCCGCTGGCCGCGCCACTGCTTCAGGTGCTCCACCAGCGGCGCCAGCGATCGTTCCGCTCCCTGGGGCGCGGTCAGAGCCGCGTGCAGGTCGGAATTCGTGTAGGAGCGTACCGAGATCCCCGACGCGGGATCCTCCGAGGCGGCGAGGGTGTCCAGGCTTTCGCTGTGGAGCTGCCGGAACGCAGTGGCCTCCTCGCGCCAGCCGTCCGGGTCCAGGTAGAGGGCTTCGGCGGGAGCGTGGAAGCGCCCGTCCGCCGCGGCCTTGGCCGCGCGCTGCGCCACCAGCTTCTCGAACCGCTCCAGCTCCTCTTCCACCCGCGCCGGCTGGTCGCACCAGACGATGCCGCGGCGCGGCAGGTGGTCCAGCAGCGACGGCAGCGGGCGGTCATAAAAATAGGGGACCAGGAACTCCATCCCGGCCAAGCCGACGCCTTCACGCACCGACTCCAGCAGCGCGCGCTTGTCCTTGCGCGTGAAGCCCAGCTCGTCCGCGCGCTCCTCGATGCGCAGGAGCGTGTCGCGGCTGGTGCCCGGCCCCGCGGTGAACTCCTTGATGGGCAGCAGCACCAGTTCCTCGTGGTACGAGCGCGAGCGCTGGGTGCGCGGGTCGAACTCGCGGATGGACTCGATGCGGTCGTCGGCGAACTCCAGGCGCACGGGCCGCCCGTAGCCCGGCGGGAACAGGTCGACGATGCCGCCGCGCACGCTGAAGTCGCCGCGCTCCTCCACCAGGGGGGCGCGCGCGAAACCCAGGTTCGAGAGCTGCCACAGCAGGTGCTCCCGGTCCACTTCCTGCCCTTCCACGAAGCGCGCGCTGTGGAAGCCCTCGCGCGGAACCACGCGCTGCATCACCGCCGCCGGCGTGGCCACCACCACCGGCGCGCGTTGCCCTGCCAGCCGGTGGAGCCCTTCCATGCGCGCGGCCATGTGGTCGGGATTCGGCGACAGGCTCTCGAACGGCAGGATGTCCCAGCCCGGGAAGAGATGCGCGCGGCTGTCGAGAGGCTTGGCTTGTTCCTCTTCTCCCAGGAAGAACAGAAGGTCGCGGAAGAGCGCCTCCGCTTCCTTCACGGTGGGCGTCAGTACCAGCAGCGGCCCATCGTGCCCCCGCGCCGCCAGGAACACCGCGTAGGCCTTGGCGCTCCCCTGGAGGCCGGAGATGCGCTTCTCGCCGCGCCATTCATGGCTCAGCAGTCGGGAGATCTTGTCGTCGAGTGAAAGGGACGCCACCGGGCCGGTTACCTCGCGAGGGGACGGACGAGAGTTTAGCCGAAGGAAGCCCGGAGCCGCAACGGAATGTCGGCGTTTCTGGACTTCTTTGATGTGCGGAGCTAAGGTCACGCGGATGAGACCGAACGTTGTGGACCCAGGACGCTTCAATCCGCAGGCTATGCTGCCTTAC
>JAJDXX010000203.1 GCA_022823055.1 Candidatus Binatia bacterium
ACCCGACAGCGCCGTCATCTGGTTCATCCGGCGCGTTGCAGTGTCGATCCCGCCCTGCGCCATGTCCACGGCATCCACGGCGTTGTCCAGCATCGTCTGGTACATCGACGTGTCGTCGACGTCCTCCGCATCGGCGATCGCCTGCCGAAGCCCCGCGATGGCGGTCCGGGCGGCGTCAACCAAAGCCTGGGTCGACAGGTCGGACGTGTCGATCATGTCAGCGGCGTCCATCAGCGCCTGTTTCTGATTGTCCGCGCGGGCCATCGTCGCCAGCTCGTCCGCGCGGGCGTCGACCGCCATCTGCAACTGCTCGCCCTGCGCGGCGGTGACCTGGTCTTTCACCGCGTCGTAGGCCGCCTGGGCGTCTGCCGCCGTGGCCGCCATCGCGATGCTCGCGAGCGTCATTCTAACCGTGTTCTCTGCGGGCGTCAGGCATGTACCATCCACCCAATGATTGCCCGCGTCCGTGCACATCTCCTCCGCCGTCGGCGGTGGCGGTGGCGGCTCAGGCATCTGCGTGGTGCCGCCGCCGCCGCCACCGCAAGCGCTCAAAGCCACCGCCATGAACACCGCCAAAAGAACGGCCAACCACTGTCTGTCAGTCAGGAACGCAGGCATCGCGACCTCCTTGTCGAATCTGAATTAACCTTGTTGTTTCCCGCTGCAAAAGCAAGGGTTTTACTCATAGACTGAACATGCTTTGTCACATTCCCGAATCGAAGTCAATAGCGAAATCGAAGAATCGCGCCGCTTTTATCCTTGGCAAAGGGGGCGCTTTTCGTTGAATTACCACCCCTGCCACATTCCCGAATCGAAGTCAATACCACTGACCGGGTTAATTTTTCGCGGCCAACGGCGTCCACCGCGAGAAGGTGGCCGCCTGGCCGCGTTTGCGGCCGCCTTCGTCCACCACGTTCCACACGGTGGCGCGCTCCACCAGGAAACGCCGGCCCGAGCGCGAGATGCGGACGCCCCGGTAGTCGGTGACGAAGCCGTGGGCCGTTACCCGGCGGAGCATCCGCGCGCGCTCGTCGCGGTTCACCGGCTCGGCGGTCAGGCGCGACGGCGTCGCCGTGAACTCGGCCCAGTCCATTTCCCACAGGTCCAGGGCCCGGCGGTTGCCGTAGTTGAGGACGGGGTCTTCGGAATCCGCGTGGGACACCACCACGAAGGGGGCATGGAAGAGCCGCTCGCTCTGGGCCTCGATGTCGCCGCCACGGTCCACGAGATCCCGCTTCAGCCACAGGGCGTGGCTGTCCAGCAGCCAGCGGAGCCAGGTCAGGTCCACGGGAGGCATGCCCATGGCCGCACACTCACGCTAGAACTGCCGCACCACCCGCAACTCCCCGCTCGTGCGCTTGTAGTCGTAGAGCTGGGCGTTGGTCTCGCGTATCTCGTGGATCACGGACACTTCCGGGCTGAAGCCGAGGAAAGTGAGGGCCCGGTTGAAGACCGAGAGCCGCAGGTTGTAGTTCTTGTCCTCGCGATTCTCGTCTTGTGCGGTGTGCGGGTACCAGGAGCCCTCGAAATCCGTCCAGCGCACGCCGCCGCCGGCGCCCACGGTGAACCCCCTGGGCAGGGCCACCGACACTCCCGCCTGCAGCCACTTGCTGTCGTTGCGGGAGCGCCGCTGCCCGGGCCGGTCGCGTCCGTAACCGGCGGTCAGGTCGAACCGGATGGTGGGGGTGGCGACCCAGCGGACGCTGGCCGAGGAGGTCCACGTGGGGCCGTCCAGGTACGGGCGGTTGCGGTAGCGGCGCTCGTGCCACGAGCCCCCGGCGTTGAGGGTGAGCCGGCGCGTGAGCCGGTGGCCCCCGGAAAGCCGCGCGCCCTGGTCCACGTAGTCGGGCTGGTCCGCGCTCCAGAAGTAACGGAAGTTGCCCAGCACGTTCAACTCGGTGTTACGGGTCACGAACAACCGCGGGCCCGCGTGCAACGAGATCCACATCCTGTCGAACTGCCCGCCGGAGTACTCCCGCCGCGACGCGTCCGCGCCCAGGCGGAGCCGGAGCCGCTGCGCCAGCGGATACTGGTACTCGCCGCCGCCCCACACCCAGAGGCCCACTCCGGATTTGGTCAACTCCGCCGCGTCGCGGCGGAACGGCAGGCCGAAGATGTAGATGATCCGCTCGTCGGAGGCGCCCCCGATGTTGGTGTCCGGGGCCAGCGCGAAGCCCGTGTGCAGGGTCCAGCGGCGCCGCGCGCGGATGCGGTTGAGGAACCCGCGCACGTTGGCCACCACCGGGTCCGGGGGGTTGCCGGCCAGCACGCGCTCGAAGTGCTCCTTCGACAGGGAGTCCTCGCCCTTGTAGAAGAACGCGCGCGCCAGCTCCAGGCGCACGCGCACCAGACCGGGCTGGTTGACGAGCATGGCGCGGAAGACCGCGATGGCCTCGTCCAGCAGTGCGATGCGCTCGGTCTCGCCTGTTCCCGGCACTCTCGACGCTTCCACCGCCGTCAGACCGAGGAGAAAGCGGACCTCGCTGCGCTCGGGGTGGGCCTGGACCAGCGGCCGCAGGATCGCCAGGGCTTCCTGGAACCGCCCTGCTTTTGACAGGGTGCGCGCCTCGGCGATGCCCTCCGCCGGAGACGGCGGCTGCTGTTGGGCGCCCGCCGGCGCCTCCTGGGCAAGGGCCGGCGCCGGTGACAGCATCAGCACCGCGGCAAGCACGGCAAACACCCGGCACATGGTTCTCTTGGTCACGCCGCACCCCTGTTGCCCGTCGCGCGGGCAATGAAAGAGGGCGGCCAGCACGACCGCCCTCTTGGTGAAATTCAACCGGTCTTCGCTTCTGTCCAGATTATGATTCAAGGATACGGCAGGCCGATGGTTAATGCAAGGCGGGAGCCGGGGCCGGCCTTCCTGCTCCGGTTTGACTTGTCCCCGGAAAACCCTGATAAAGGGACGAACCGGACCGCCCGGGAGCGGGCGTGCGGCAGCGAGCACTGAGCGGGCACCCGGCAGCGGGCACTTCCCGTCGAAATCCCAGCGCAAGGAGAACACCCATTGGCAACCTCCGTCACAGCCCCCATGGTTGGTAAGATATTGAGGATCGAGGCGAACCCCGGCCAGGCCGTGGAAGAGGACGACGTGATCATCGTCATGGAGGCCATGAAGATGGAGATCCCCGTGGTGGCTCCGGCCGGCGGGACGGTCAAGGACGTCAAGGTCGAGGTGGGGCAGTCGGTGGAGGCGGGGGAGGAGCTCGCCGAGATCGAGTAGCCGCGCGAGCCGCGCACGGCTTTCGCCCGGCAGGGTTGACATGGGTACCTGGGAATTCGGCCTCACGGTTGCGCTGGTGGGCAGCGTCGGCACGCTGGTGGTGCTGTGGCTGCTGAGCCTGCTGATCCTGCTGATAAGGAAGATTTTTCCTTCGTGACAGCCTGTCGTGACACCCTTCCTTCGTGACACCCCTGTCGTGAAACCGTTATCGTGACACTCTTATCGTGACACTCCTATCGTGACACTCCTAATTCGTCATTCCGGCCCCTCGACTCGTCATCTGGCCCCCCAATGCGTCATCCGCCCCCCAATTTGTCATTCCCGCGAAAGCGGGAATCCAGGGGTGGGGCGGCATTGCACCCCTCCACGACCCCTGGATTCCCGCTTTCGCGGGAATGACGAATTGGGGGGCCGGAATGACGGGTGGGGGGCCGGAATGACGAGTCGAGGGGCCGGGAGTGACGAGTCGAGGGGCCGGGAGTGACGAGTCGAGGGGCCGGGAGTGACGAGTCGGGGGTTTCACCCTTCAAGACAAGAATATGGAATCTGCGATAATTTCGGGCGTCCTGGGGCTGCTTGACGGCATTGTGAACCTGGGGGGCGGCCAGGTGGTCATGATGGCCATCGCGGGGGTGCTGCTCTACCTGGGGATCGGCAAGGGGTTCGAGCCGCTGCTGCTGGTGCCCATCGGCTTCGGCGCCATCCTGGTGAACATTCCCCAGGCCGAGCTGATGGCCGAGGGGGGCACGCTCCGGTTCTTCTACGACTTCGGCATCCGCACGGAGATCTTCCCGGTGCTGATCTTCATCGGCATCGGCGCCATGACCGACTTCGGGCCGCTGTTCTCCAACCCCAAGATCATCATGCTGGGGGCGGCCGGCCAGTTCGGCATATTCTTGACACTCCTGCTGGCCCTGGCCCTGGGCTTCAGCAAGCTCGACGCCGTGGCCATCGGCATCATCGGCGCGTGCGACGGCCCCACCTCCATCTACGTCAGCTCGCGCTTCGCGCCGCACCTGCTCGGGGCGGTGTCGGTGGCCGCCTACTCGTACATGTCGCTGGTGCCGCTGATCCAGCCGCCCATCATGCGGCTGCTGACCACCGCGCGGGAGAAACAGATCGTCATGGGCATGGTGCAGCAGGCGCCCGTGTCCAAGACCACGCGCATCCTCTTCCCCATCATCGTCACCGTGGTGGCGTCCATCATCGCGCCCCTGGGGACGCCGCTCATCGGCATGCTGATGCTCGGCAACCTCCTGCGGGAATGCGGCGTGGTGGAGCGGCTCAAGCTGGCCTCGGAGAACGAGATCGCCAATATCGTGACACTGCTCCTGGGGCTGGCCATCGGCGGCACCATGGCGGCGGACCAGTTCCTGCGGGTGGAGACCCTGATGGTCCTCGCCCTGGGGCTCGTGGCCATCGGCCTCGACACGGTCATGGGGGTGCTCTTCGGCAAGGGCATGTGCCTGCTCAGCGGCGGCAAGATCAACCCGCTCATCGGCGCCGCCGGCATCTCCGCCTTCCCCATGTCCGCGCGCGTGGTGCAGAACGAAGGCCAGCGCTACAACAAGAAGAACCACCTGCTGATGCACGCCATGAGCGCCAACGCCGGCGGTCAGATCGGCTCCGTCATCGCCGCCGCCATCATGCTGTCCGTGCTGCGCGGCATGGGAATCATCTGAGGGGGCTTCGCCCCCAAGGAAGGGCATCCCTGGCCGTGGGCGTCCCCGTGAAGGGCATCCCCGGTCGCCGACATCCTTGGCCGTGGCCGTCCCCGTCGCGGACATCCCCGTGGAGGGCATCCCCCAACTCGACCTTCCCGCCCACCCCACGAAACGTCATTCCCGCGAAAGCGGGAATCCAGGGGTGGGGCGGTGGGGGACGACGCGGGGCTTCGCCCCCACCCCACGAAACGTCATTCCCGCGGAACAGGCTGTGTCAAAACACCAGAGCCACTTGCAAAACCTCAGCGAGGCGAGTGAGCGATTGGGGAGGGGGACCTTGTCGGGCTGTGGGCGGTAGTATGTCGGTGGGGATTTGGATGTTTCGCGGCATGTGGAACGGGCAGGACAGAAAAAGGCAGACAGATT
>JAJDXX010000234.1 GCA_022823055.1 Candidatus Binatia bacterium
AAAAAAAAACCCCCCATATTCGCAGCCCCCAAAACACCCCCCCACCACACTAGTGTCCTGTCCGAGTAGTTGAGAATGGCCTTGACGTCACGGTCGACCTCGGTTCTGTAGAAGCGGTTACCGAGGAAAGCGGCAGCGTGACGAGCATGGTCGCACCCTTGCCGGTGCCTTCGCTCAGCGGGCGAATCTGTCCGCCCATGCCGATAGTGAAGTTGGCGGCCGAATGGAGACCTAGCCCGGTCCCGGATTTCTTGGTGGTATAACCCGCGGCAAAGAGCAGCCTGGGGTTTGTCCCGGCAATGCCGATGCCGTTGTCGCTCACTTCGAGTTTGAGAAAATCTCCCTCGACGTAGGCCCGGAGCCGGATGCACGGGGGTTCCGTGAGTCCGCCCGATGCTGTCAGATCATCGATGGCTTCCATCGCATTCTTGATCAGGTTGACGATCATCTGATGAAACCGGCTCCTCTGAATCCGGATCTCTTTCGGCGCGCGTTCACAGTCGATATCGATCCTGACACTCCTCTTCCCGAGCGAATCCTCCAAGACGCCCACGGCGTCCGCGAACACAGTCCGGAGGTTCACATCCGCGCGGTCTACCCTCAAATTGCTGGGCATGTCCTGGGTACGAATGATGTCCGCGATGTGGTTCGCCCTGTCCTTGACGCGTCCGACCGTCTTTGCCAACTCTTCATTCCGACTGGCGAAATCTTCGGCGAGCGCAATGAGGAACGGCATCACCTTCTGGCCTTGTGAATCGTTCTTGACGTAGTCGATCCAATCGTCTCGATGGGCTTCCACGGCATCGGCCAGTGCCCGGAGGCGGCGCAGCAACCGATCGTCCGCCAGATTCTGGTGAACGGTCTCGATTCCCGTAGTGACGCTGTTGATGGCGTTGCCGATGTTGTGGAGGATGGTGTCGACTATTTCCAGGCGCCCTTCCCTGAACGCCTGCGTCAAGGCATCTTGGGCCATGACATGCTCTGTAACGTCGCGGAAGGTGAGCACGCCCCCTCGGACACTGCCTGCATTGTCCCGCAGCGGCCGCGCGCTCGCTCGGAGGTAAGCGCCGTCCGGTCTGTGCTCACAACGCACGAACAGGTCCTGATCATCGATTGATTCGCCGCGGGATATGGCACGCAGGAGCGGAAGCTCTTCCTTGGGTACGCGTGTTTCTCCATCGGGATAGAAGATGTCGTAGTGTTCCGGCCATCTCTCCGCGGAGACCTCGAATATACGGTCGCCAAGGATTTGCTCGGCGCCGGGGTTGAAGATGGTGGATTTCCCCTTTTCGTCAACCACGATCACGCCGTCGCCTATGCTGTCGACGACGGCTTCCAAGAGCTGGTTCCTGCCTTGCATCTCTGCAGCCGCTTGTTCCAACCGGCCCTCCGCTTCCCTGACCTGGGTCAGGGACTGGCTCAGCCGTTCCGTTTCGCGCTGGAGTTGCTGGTTCCTGCTCGTCAGGAGGTCGTGGAACAGCTCCCGATACCTTTCGTAGCTCCATCCGACGAGCATCACGAAGAGATAGCAGGACAGAAGCCTCACCTTGTTTTCCGTCTCCATGATAGGGCTGACGACGGGTTCCGGCGCCAGCAGCACCACGGCCGTGGCGAGGAAAAAGCCCCCGGCCCAGATCAGACCCTCGCGCGACCCGAAAAAAAAGAAAAGCAGCAGCGGCTGCGCGAGGTGGTAGTAGAGGAGACCGGTACGTATGGTAGCGAGGTAGCAAAGGCCCATGAGCACTACCAAGAAGACGGGGCGATAGACCTTCAACTCGTCGATGCCGAGCCGAAGCGCGATGCAACCCGCGGCGAGACCCGATATCATGCCGATGTTGGTCCACATCGCCAGCATGTTGGCTTGGAGGTAGTAGTATACGGCGAAGCCCGCCATCAGGACGACGGCAACGCCGGAGACGACGAAAAAGACATTCCTCCGGCGCTGTGCGCTCACAATCTCGGATTCCATCGTTTGTGTCTCCTCGATCCGCATCGCATCAGGCCGCGCCGTCTTGTCAGGCTGCGTCAACACCGTGGGGCAGGGACATACCGAATCCGTCATTCCCGCGCAACAGGCTGCGTCAATACTCGCCACGCGGAGACCTTACGAAACCGTCATTCCCGCGCAAGCGGGAATCCAGGCGGGGTGAGGAGGGGGTGGCTTGGGAAGTCCGCGTTCGATTTGTTATCCTGCCACGAACCGACGGATCGCCGCTTGTACCCATGGGCTAAAGGGTCCGGCATGAAGAAGTTCTCGAACGCCTCACATCGGTCGATCGGTGAGGCTCGAACCGTTGGACGGAAGGAGGAACCCTGCACCCGTGGGCACGATAAAGAGAGCGTTGGTCAGCGTATCCGACAAGGACGGCGTCATCGATTTCGCCGCCAGACTGGCGGGACTGGGCATCGAGATCCTGTCCACGGGAGGGACGGCCGCGTTGCTGCGGGAGAACCGCATCGACGTCACCGAGGTGGCGGACGTCACCGGGTTCCCGGAGATCATGGACGGCCGGGTCAAGACACTACACCCCAAGGTCCACGGCGGCATCCTGGCGCTGCGGGACAAGCCCGAGCACCGCGCCCAGATGGAAGAGCTGGGCATCGGCGCCATCGACATGGTGGTGGTGAACCTCTACCCGTTCGAGGCCACCGTGGCTCGTGGGGCGCCGTTCGACGAGATCATCGAGCAGATCGACATCGGCGGCCCCGCCATGATCCGGTCCGCGGCCAAGAACCACCCGCACGTGGCGGTGGTGGTGGAGCCGTCGGACTACGAGGCCGTGGTCGAGGAGCTGGCGGCGAGCGGCGGCGAGCTGTCGTCGGACACGCGCTTCCGGCTGGCGTGCCGGGCCTTCCATCACACGGCGCGCTACGACGGCGCCATTTCCAACTACCTCGGCCGGCTCGACGAGGACAGAAAGCCTGGCCCGTGGGGCGAGAAGCTCAACCTCCAGCTCACCCGGCTCCAGGAACTGCGCTACGGGGAGAACCCGCACCAGAGCGCGGCCTTCTACGCCCACGGCGACGGCGCCGTCCCGTCGGTGGCGCGGGCGACGCAGGTCCAGGGCAAGCAGCTTTCGTTCAACAACATCCTGGACGCCGATGCCGCGCTGAGCACCGTGCTGGACTTCTCCGAGACCGCGGCCGTTGCCATCAAGCACACCAACCCGTGCGGCCTGGCCACCTCCGACGTCTCGCTGGCAGACGCCTTCCGCAAGGCCAAGGCCGGAGACCCCGTGTCCATCTTCGGCGGCGTCATCGCGCTCAACCGCCCGGTGGACGCCGAAACCGCCGACGAGCTGAAGCAGATCTTCCTGGAGATCGTCATCGCGCCCTCGTTCACGCCCGAGGCCCGGGAGATACTGTCCTCGGCCAAGCGGCTGCTGAACATCCGTCTGCTGGAGATCGACATGCCTGCCCCCGGCCCCGACCGGGGGACCCCGGCCGTGGACGCGTCCCACGACCTGCGCCGGGTCCACGGCGGCGTGCTGGTGCAGGACTGGGACCACAAGCCCATCGACGTCCGGGAATGCAAGGTGGTGACCGAGCGGCAGCCCACCGACGACGAGTTCAAGGCCCTGGGCTTCGCCTGGCGCGTGTGCCACCACGTCAAGTCCAACGCCATCGTGTTCACCTCCGGCGACCAGTTGCTGGGCGTCGGCGCCGGCCAGATGAGCCGGGTGGACTCCGCCCAGCTCGCCGTCACCCGGGCCAAGACCCACGGCCTCGACCTGGCCGGCTCCGTGGTGGCCTCCGACGCCTTCTACCCCTTCCGCGACGGCGTCGACGCCGCCGCCGAGGCCGGTGCGCGCGCGGTCATCCAGCCGGGCGGCTCCATCCGCGACGAAGAGGTCATCGCCGCCGCCAACGAGCACGGCCTGGCCATGGTGTTCACCGGTATCCGGCACTTCAGGCACTAGGCCGTGGCTGAAATCTCGGAGCAGAATGCCCTTCGGTACGAAACGGACCAGGACTCTCCGTATCCGTCATTCCCGCTGTTCCCACGGAACGTCCTTGATATGAAAATAAAATCTTGTTCAATGAATTCTGGTAGTTACGGACTCCCGCTACACCCCATACCGTCATTCCCGCGGAAGCGGGAATCCAGGCGGGGTGGGGCCGGGCAATGAGGCCGCCACACCCCCCACCCCTGGATTCCCGCTTCCGCGGGAATGACGGTATGGGATGGCTGCGCCATGCCCTGTTTGAGTGGAGTTTTGGCACAGCCCGTTCCGCGGGAATGACGATTCGAGGCGTTGGCGGCAGTTCTCTTCCGAGCCCAGTTTTGACACAGTCTGTTCCGGGGAATGACGGATTGGAGTTGCGGGAACCATGAACATCCTCGTCGTCGGCGGCGGCGGTCGTGAACATGCGCTGGTGTGGAAATTGCGCCAGAGCCCGCGGGTGAAGAGACTCTACTGCGCGCCCGGCAACGACGGCATGGGCCGGCAGGCGGAGCGGGTGGACATCGGTGCGAGCGACGTCGAGAAGCTCGCGGACTTCGCCGCGCGGGAGGCCATCGACCTTACGGTGGTGGGACCGGAGCAGCCGCTGGTCGCGGGCATTGCCGACCTGTTCGAGAGCCGGGGCCTCAAGGTGTTCGGGCCCGGCCGCGAGGCGGCGCGGCTCGAGGGCAGCAAGGCGTTCGCCAAGGAATTGATGCTGGAGAGCGGCATCCCCACGGCGGCGTGCGAGGTGTTCTCGGACATCGAACAAGCCCGGAAGTACGTGGCTCGGGACCGGCCCTGCGTGGTCAAGGCGGACGGCCTGGCCGCGGGCAAGGGCGTGATCCTGTGCTCAGGCAGGGCCGAGGCCGAAGCGGCCCTGGACGACATCATGGGGCGCAAGGTCTTCGGCGCGGCCGGCGAGCGGGTGGTCATCGAGGAGTTGCTGATCGGCGAGGAAGCCTCCTTCATGGCCCTGATGGACGGCGACGACTTCCTGCCGCTGGCCTCGGCCCAGGACCACAAGCGCATCTTCGACGGCGACGAAGGGCCCAACACCGGCGGCATGGGAGCGTACTCGCCCGCACCAGTGGTGGACGCGGATGTACACGACGCCGTGGTGGAGCGGGTGCTCAAGCCGCTGGCGGCCGGGCTCAAGCGCCGCGGCCTGGTGTACCGCGGGGTGCTCTACGCGGGCCTCATGATCACCGAGGACGGTCCCAAGGTGCTGGAGTTCAACTGCCGCTTCGGCGACCCCGAGTGCCAGCCCATCATGATGCGCCTCGACTCCGACCTCCCGTCGCTGCTCATGGCCACCGCCGAGGGCCGGTTGCGGGAAGCGGCCGCCGAGTGGTCCGATGAAGCGGCGGTGTGCATCGTGCTGGCATCCGAGGGCTATCCGGGCGAATATCGAACGGGTGTGGAGATCGAGGGGCTGGACGCGCTCGATTCCTGGAGTAACGGATACGCGTTCCACGCCGGCACCACCCGCCGGGAAGACCGCTGGCACACCGCCGGCGGCCGCGTGCTGGGCGTGACCGCACTGGGAGACACCATTGCCTCCGCCACCAGGGAGGCTTATGAAGGCGTGGGCAGGATCGCCTGGGAGGGCATGCACTACCGCCGGGACATCGCCCGCCGCGCCATCGAGCGCGGCTGACGACGCGACGTTGCTCTCTCGGGATCAGGCAACGGCAAAACCGAAGAAGGAGACGGACAGTGACGGATCAGAGTCCGAAAGTGGCGATACTGATGGGCAGCGATTCCGACGTGGAGGTCATGAAGGAGGCCGCCACGCGGCTGGAGTCCTTCGGCATCCCCTACGAGATGCACATTTCCTCGGCGCACCGATCGCCGGAGCGGACCCACGCCTACGCCAAGGGCGCGGCGGACCGGGGCATCGAGGCGTTCATCGTGGGCGCGGGCGCGGCGGCCCATCTGGCGGGCGTGGTGGCGGCGGTCACCACGCTACCCGTCATCGGCGTGCCGCTGAGCGCGTCGGCGCTGGACGGCATGGACGCGCTGCTGGCGACCGTGCAGATGCCGGCCGGCGTGCCGGTGGCGACCATGGCCATCGGCAAGGGCGGCGCCGCCAACGCGGGCATCTTCGCGGCTCAGATCATCGCGCGCAAAGACCCCGAGCTGGCGACCAGGCTGGCCCGCTTCAAGGAGGAGCTGGCCGCCGGCGTGGAGGCTCGGGACCGGAAGTTGCAGGAGAGCCTGAAGGCTTAGAGGATAACCTGATCGATGGCGGTCTTGGAGATGGCGCCCATTTCCAAGACCGCCTGTATACGGAACACTCAGACCGGAGCAGACCCGCAATGGCCAAGATTTTCCCTTTCCGGGGGCTGACCTACGATTCCGGGAAGGTCGGCGATTTCTCCGACGTGATGGCGCCGCCCTACGACGTCATCTCTCCCGAGCACCAGGCCGAGCTCTACGAGCGCTCGCCGCACAACGTCGTCCGGATCGACTTCAGCCGCGACGGCGATCCCTACGCCACGGTGCCGCAACGTTTCCGGGAATGGCAGGACGAGGGCACGCTGGTGCCGGAGGATGCCCCGGCCATTTACTACCTGAGCCAGGAGTACCGGCTGAGGGACGGCATCACGCGGGAGCGGCGCGGCTTCATCGCGCTGGCCGCCATCGAGGACTTCGGCGACGGCGCCATCCACGGGCACGAGGCCACCCTGGCCGAGCCCAGGGAAGACCGGCTGAAGCTGATGCTCGCCTGCGACGCCCAGTTCAGCTCCATCCTGGCACTCTACTCCGACGAGAAGCCCACCCTCACCGACGCTCTGCGCGAGCACGTCCGCTCGAAAATGCCCAAGGTCGAGGCGGAGCTGGGCGAGTTCGGCACCTCGCGGCTGTGGGCGGTGACGGACTCGGGGCTCATCGCCATGGTGCGGGAGGCCCTGCGCGAGCGCGAGGTCTTCATCGCGGACGGACACCACCGCTACGAGGCCGCCGGCAACTACCGGCGATGGCGCCTGGCGGAACGGCCCGGCGCCACCGGCGACGAGGGGTTCAACCGGGTGATGATGTACTTCGCCAACCTGAACGAGGAAGGCGTGGTGATCCTGCCCACCCACCGGCTGGTGCGCGAGATGCCCCCGGTGCCGTCCGCGGAGCTTGAAGAGAAGCTCCAGCGGTACTTCCGCGTGGAGGCATTCCCCAAGGATGCCGGCGGCCGGCGGCGGTTCCTGGAGACTCTCGAACACCCGAAGGACGGCGAGCGCGTGCTCGGAGCCGCTTTCAGGGACGACGCGCGTTACCTGGCGCTGAGGCCGCGGGACGCGGCGGCGATGCAACAACTGGCACCGGACATGAGCCCGGAGCTCCGCGGGCTCGACGTGACCACCCTGCACGTGCTCCTGATGGAGCACATCCTCGGGGTGTCCACTCGCGACGCCGTCAACACCGACGCGGTGGCGTACACTCACGACGCGGAGGAGGCGCTGGCCGAGGCGGACGCAGGCCGCTGCCAGGCGGCCCTCATCCTGAATCCGCCGACCGCCGCCGAAATGATCGCCGTCTCGCTCAAGGGCGAGAAGATGCCGCAGAAGTCCACCTACTTCTTCCCCAAGCTCGTCACCGGGCTGGTGATCCACAAGGTGGAGGTTTGACGATGAAACCCGCGCCGGGACGCGCCGGCGACCGGCCCCGGCGGATCGACGCGCGCGTGGACGCGCAAGGAACATGACTATGTCCAGATTGCACCTGACGCTGGCGTGCGGCGACTACGACCGCACCAAGACCCTGCAGGACGGCTCGATGAGCCCCGACGGCATCGCCCTCAACTACCTGCCGCTCGAGGCCGAGGAAATCTTCTGGCGCATGGGGCATCACCAGGAGTTCCATGCCTCGGAGATGTCGCTGTCCAACTACATCACCATGACGTCCCGCGGCGAGAGCCCGTTCATCGCCATCCCGGTCTACCCCTCGCGCTATTTCCGCCACTCCTGCGTGTTCATCAACACCGACCGAGGCCTCGACAAGCCCGCGGACCTGAGCGGCAAGCGCATCGGCGTGGCGGAGTACGCGATGACCGCGGCGGTGTGGATCCGCGGTTTCATGAGCGACGACTACGGGGTCAAGGCCAGCGACGCCGAGTGGTTCACCGGCGGGCAGGAGGTCCCCGGACGAAAGGAGCGCATCGCGCTACGGCTGCCGCCGGAGATCAAGGTGCAGCCCATCCCGCAGGACCGCACCCTGAACGACATGCTGAACAAGGGTGAGATCGACGCCATCGTCAGCGCGCGCATCCCCTCGTGCTACGCCGCCGGCGCGCCGCACATCCGCCGCCTGTTCCCCGACTTCAAGTCCGTGGAGATCGACTACTACCGGCGCACCCGGCTCTTCCCCATCATGCACACCGTGGTGATCCGCAAGGACGTGTACGAGGCCGACCCCTGGGTCGCCCGAAGCCTCTACACCGCCTTCTGCCGGTCCAAGGACGACGCCATCGCGCGCATGAACATCAACAATACCATGGCCAGCACCCTCCCCTGGCTCCAGGCCGAGATCTCCCTCCTGCGCGACGTCTTCGGCGACGACTGGTGGCCCTACGGCATCGAGCCCAACCGCCACGTCATCGAGTCCCTCATCCGCTACATGGGCGAACAGGGGCTGCTGGCGGAGATCCCAACGGTGGAGGATCTGTTCGCGCCGTCATTGATCGGGGATTACAGGCTGTAGTAGCCCCTGCGCCCCGGGAGATTGTCGAGCCGCGGAGTGGACGATACCGACATTCGGCTTGGGCGCGGAATGGCGCCGACACTGCGAAATGGCATTGACGCCACACATCGTCATTCCCGCGGAAGCGGGAATCCATGGGCGGGGAGGGGTGCAACGGCCCGGACTCCACCACCCCACCACTCCTGGATTCCCGCTTCCGCGGGAATGACGTGTGCGGGCAACAGCGACAACACCCCGCGATGACCCGCAAAGAGGCCGCTTTCATTCGCAACGCCCGCGTGGGCCACTTGGCCACGGCCGACGAGCATGGCCAGCCACTCAACGTCCCCTTTTGCTTCGCCTTCGACGGCGAGTGCCTGTACTCACCCATCGACGAGAAGCCCAAAGCCGCCACAGCGCGGGAACTCAAACGAATCCGCAACATCCGCGCCAACCCGCGGGTATCCGTCGTGGTCCACCACTACGACGACGAAGACTGGTCGCGTCTGGCCCACGTCATCATTCAGGGCGAAGCCAGCATCCTCACCGAAGGAGACGCCCACCGCAAGGCGGTCCGGCTGCTGCGCCGGAAATACACTCAGTACCGCACCATGGCCCTGGATGAACGGCCCATCATCCGAATCCGGATTGTCCGTTGCATCCGTTGGGGCAGGGTCTGAGAACAAACAGGCCCAAGGGCGCCTACGCCACCTCCTTGATCGACGACACACCCGTCGCCTTCATCATGCGCTCCAGGAAGCGGTGGACGTGGGTGTACTTGGCGTCGATCTCCCGGTCCAGGGAAGTGTAGAGGTAGTGGAGCTGGGTGTAGATGGAGATGTCGGCGAGGGTCATGCGGTCGAAGAGGAAGTCCCTGCCGGAGTAGAGGAGGTCGAGGTTCTCCAGGTGGACCGCCAACCCGTCCTCGGCCTGCTTCAGCTCGTCGTCGTTCTGGGCCCGGCGGAATGCCAGGACGGCGCCGTTGAGGTCCTCGTCGGCCCAGTCCTCCATCATAAGGCACAGCCCCTTGTCGGAGGGGTTGTCGGGGTAGATGGTGGGCTCGGGGACTTGCTCCTCCCAGTACTTGGCCAGGATGGTGGAATCCTGGACGCACCGGCCGTCGATGTCCATGGTGGGAACCTTGCGCTGGTTGGAGAACGCGATCAGCGACTCGCGGTTGTCTGCGCGGACGTCCACCACCTCGTAGGGAACCTTCTTCATGGTCAGGACCACGCGGAGCTTCTCGCAGAACATCGAATTCTTGGAGTTGAAAAGCCGGTTTGCCATGGGGATGCCTCCTTGTGCCGCCTGAGTGGCGGGTAATCGTTGTTGTTGCGGATGTACGGAAACCGTGCTGATACGCACGCCATTGACCGTACAGCAGGGCACCCAGACTGAATAGAACGTCGCCGGGCCGGCGTCAAATGTCCGCCTTCCTCCGTCATTCCCGCGCAAGCTTGCCCTCGACCCCGATCGGGGGCGGGAATCCAGGGGTGGGGGTGTGGCGGTCCCATTGCCCCGGACCACCCCGCCTGGATTCCCGCTTCCCAGGCTGTGTCAAACTCCGCTCGGATGAGAATTGGCAACAACGCCCCGAATAGTCATTCCCGCGAAAGCGGGAATCCAGGGGTGGGGCGGGGCTGAAACCGGCGTTTCTCCACCTCACCCCGCCTGGATTCCCGCTTTCGCGGGAATGACGTTTTGGGGGTTGTTGCCTCTCTTGAATGGTGTTTTGACACAGCCTGTTCGGCGGGAATGACTATTCGGGGGGTGGAAATGACTATTCGGGG
>JAJDXX010000147.1 GCA_022823055.1 Candidatus Binatia bacterium
CCGTGCCAGCCACGCCACGCGCCAGTCGCGTGGAAGTCTCCACCACTAGTGTGGTGTCTGGTTAATTCGCAGCATAATATGCGGAGGATTTTTCGTTGTCGGCAAGGCGCGATGACGAGCAGTGGCGGGTACCACGCGAGGAAGAGCAACGCAGCCGACGGCGAAAAAGACCCGCAGATTATGCTGAGAATTAACCAGACACCACACTAGGACGCGGCCCGCGCCGGCCCTTCGTCGAGAAGCTTTCCCACAATCCGGGCCGACACCGCCATGGCCGCGAGCGCCAGGACCGCGGCGATGCTCCCGGTGGACACGCCCGACAATCCGGCTCCCACCGTGCACCCGCCCGCCAGGACGCCGCCCGTCCCCATCAACGCGGCACCCGCCATGTAGCGGCCCGTCTGCCGCGGTCCTTCCAGGCTGGTCCAGCGGAACTCGCCTGCACAAGCCGCCGCCGCAAGGCTTCCGCCCACCACGCCGGCGGCCAGACCGGTGCCGAAGCCCGCGGGAATGGCGGTGGCGGCCATGGTCCAGAACAGCGTGTCGGCCATGGGCCCGGTAAATCCCAGGGACTGGAGCGGCACGGGATCGAAGTCGTCCAGGAGAACGAAGCCGGTGCCGACCCACCCCAGCGGCACCAGCAGGCCGATGACGGCGCCCATGGCCAGGTGGCGCGGCGCCGCGCCGGAGCGGAACGCCACGATGGCGGCCGCGAGCGCCAGGCCCCAGGTCCAGACTTCCCCGCCGGGCAGGGCCGTCAACGCAACCCTCCCATCGGGATCCAGGGTCAATCCCGCGAGCGCCGAGCGCAGGGGCGCCAGCACTCCCTTCATCATGGCGTAGGCAACCACCGCGAAGACCACCAGGACGAGGGCCGAGCGCAGGTTGCCGGAACCGGTGAGCACCGCCAGACGGGAGGCACAACCGCCGCTGAGCACCATGCCGGCGCCGAACAAGGCGCCGCCCACGAGGACCGCGGCGACGGGAAGGTCGGGGGCGAGGAACCGGTGCGCGCCGAAGGAAATCAACCCCGCCCCGACCGCGCCCTGGGTGCCGGCGATGGCCAGAGCCAGTCCCATGCCCCAGACGCCCAACGCCGGAAGGCACTCGTTCCACTCGCCCACCAAGCTGCGGCGCAGGCAGAACCGGCTGCGCTGCGCCAGCACGCCGTAGACCGCGCCGAGTGCAAGACCCAGCACCACCGACGCCTGAAGCGGCGTGAGATACTCGCTTCCGTCCATGCCCTCCTCTTCCGTTCCGGGTTTCGAGGGTCTACTATGGACCTGAATCACGGCGCACGGCAAGCCGGTTCCAGCAGCCCCAAACCGTGTGCCTTACCGCCCGGAGAAGGGAGAATCCGATGAGCGACAACGTGGTCTCGACCCCGACCCAGGAACGATGCGTCACCTCCTACGCCGCGCGTACCCAGTACAAGCCCGGCGTGGTCCATCCCGGCCACATCAAGGTCAAGGACGCCATCGACATCCACTGCCACGCCCACGCCGGCCAGCAGGACGCCCTGGACCTGGTGAAGAAGGCCTCCCGGGCCCAGATGAAGGGCATTCTCTTCAAGTCCATCGTGGGCAAGGCGGGGACGGCGGTCCGCGAGCTGCAGACCAAGCTCGACGGCTGGGCTACCGAAGAAGGTGTGACCCCCGTGGCCTTGTTCGCCGGCTTCGTGTGCGGCCGGAATGACGACCCGGTGTCGGCGGAACTCGCGGAAAAGGCCATCGACGACGGCGTCGCCGCCCTGTGGCTGCCGGTGTTCAATCACGCCAACACGATGCACATCGTGGGCAGCCGCCGGGAGCTCATCGAGCACGACATGAACGCCCAGGGGTGGCTCGGTCCCCTGTCCTGGGAGAAGGCCCTGGAGCACGGCCGCTACAACCTCGACGAGTCGGGCGAGCTGAAGCCCGAGGTCAAGGATATCATCCGGCTGTGCGTGGAGCGGGACGTGGCGCTGTTCTTCGGCCACCCTACCCACAAGGAGATCTTCAAGATCGCCGAGGAGGCGCACAAGGTGGGGCTCAAGCGCCTGGTCATCGACCATCCCTACAGCCCATTCCTCGACGTGTCCGTGGAGCAGATGAAGGAGCTGGCGCCGCTGGGGGTGCTTTTCAACTTCACCTTCGACGAGCTGTCGCCGCTCCTCGGGGTCGACCCGCAGATCATGTACAACACCATCCGCGAGGTGGGGGTCGAGCACTTCGCGCTCTCCAGCGACGCCGGTGAACCTCTGTTCCCGGACTCGGTGGAGGCCATGCGCCTCATCCGCGGCTACATGGAAGCCTTCGGCTTGAACGACGACGAGCTGTACACGGTCTGCACCCGCAATCCGGCGCGGGTCGTGGGCATGGAGCTCGCCGGCTAGCTGCCGTACCGCACCGACCCGGGCAGGGGCGACCTGTCGGTCGCCCCTGCCCGGACGCCCTCCCTCCAAGGTCCCCTCGGGGTTGCCCCGTCCCCACCCCTGGATTCCCGCCCCCGATCGGAGTCGAGGGCAAGCTTTCGCGGGAATGACGGTTCGGGGTGTCAGTGCCGATTGCGCGGTTTTTCACCCTCCGGGGCTAAAGTTCGGCGAACACCTCTCGATCAGTATCCGTGAGGGCGTTGCGCTCCGTGAAACGGCGGCGCGTCGCCTGCGGAGCCCGGCACGTGCCGGACGCATGGCCGGCGCCGCGCTCATGATTTCATTTCGAGTCGGGAGGTTCCATGAACAGTTCAACTCCATCCGAGTCACCCCTCATCGGCATCGGTTTCCGTGTACCCATCGCCAAGTGGACGCTGGCGAACCTGCACCGCTTCGACGTGCTGGAGGTCACGGTGGACCATTACATCAAGGGAGGCGAGTACGTGCGTCGGGCCATCCGCAATC
>JAJDXX010000237.1 GCA_022823055.1 Candidatus Binatia bacterium
CGCGCCTGCCGCCGAAAGCGCCCCCGCGGCCCAGGCGGTCACCGTCAAGGAAGGCACCGTTCCCATTCCCGCGCCCATGGTGGGCACGTTCTACGCCACGCCCGAGCCCGGCGCGCCGCCGTTCGTGAAGCTCGGCGACCACGTGGACGCCGAGACCACCGTGGGTCTCGTGGAGGTGATGAAGGTATTCAACGCCGTGAGCGCGGGCGCCGCGGGCACCATCGACGAGGTCTGCGTCGAGAGCGGCCAGTTCGTCGAGCATGGCCAGACCCTCTTCCTGGTGCGGCCGGATGCCTAGCGAGGGGTGTGCCCGTGGCCGTTAGCCGTCTCCTGGTCGCCAACCGGGGCGAGATAGCGGTCCGCATCATCAGAGCCTGCCAGTCCCTCGGCATCGAATCGGTGGCCGTGGTTTCCGAAGCGGACCGCGACAGCATGCCGGCCCGCCTCGCCAACCGCACCGTGTGCATCGGCCCGGCCCGTTCCACCGAGAGCTACCTCAAGGTCGAGGCGCTGGTGGCCACGGCCCTGGGCACCGGTTGCGACGCCCTCCACCCGGGCTACGGCTTCCTCGCCGAGAAGTCCGAGCTGGCCGAGGCTTGCGCCAAGCACGGCGTCACCTTCGTGGGGCCGCGCGCCGACAGCATCCGCCAGATGGGCAACAAGCTGCTGGCCCGGGCCACGGTAGGGGCCTTCGGGGTCCCGCTGGTGCCCGGTTCGGACAACGTGCGCGGCTTCGAGGACGCGGCGGAGGTGGCCGCGGAGGTGGGTTATCCGGTGCTGCTCAAGGCCGCGGCCGGCGGCGGCGGCAAGGGCATCAAGATAGTCCGGGAAGACGGCGAGCTCCAGACCGCCTTCGAGACCGCTTCGGCGGAAGCCCGGGCGGCCTTCGGCGATCCCACGCTGTACATGGAGCGCTACATCCCCAACGCCCGCCACATCGAGGTGCAGGTCATCGGCGACCGCTTCGGCAACGTCGTGCACGTGGGTGAGCGCGACTGCTCGCTGCAGCGGCGCTACCAGAAGGTGGTGGAGGAGGCGCCGGCGGCGTGTATTCCGGTGGAGTTGCGGGAACGCATCCGAGAAGCCGGCCACAAGGTCGCCAAGGAGATCAAGTACGAGAACGCCGGCACCGTGGAGTTCATCTACGACGAGGACCGGCAGGACTTCTTCTTCCTGGAGATGAACACGCGCATTCAGGTGGAGCATCCGGTCACCGAAATGATCACCGGCATCGACCTCGTGCGCGAGCAGATCCGCGTGGCGGGCGGCGAGCGACTGTCCTTCTCCCAGGAGGACGTAAACTTCAACGGCCACGCCATCGAGTGCCGCATCACCGCCGAGGCGCCGTGGCAGGGCTTCCGGCCGTGCCCCGGCGTGCTCACCGCCTGGAGTCCGCCCCAGGGGCCGGGGATCCGCGTGGACACCCAGTGCTTCCCGGGCTACCGGGTCCCGCCGTTCTACGATTCGCTGCTGGCCAAGCTCATCGTCCACGCCGCCGACCGCGAACAGGCGGTGGCGCGCATGAAACAGTCCCTCACCCAGTTCGGCGCCGCCGGCATCGACACCACCATCCCGTTCCTGGTGGCGGTCATGGATGAGCCGGACTACGTCAGCGGCAAGGTCAGCACCCGCTGGCTCGAGGGCCGCCTCGACGACCTAGCCGCGCGCCACCACGCTTCCTGAGCCATCAGTCCTTGATGAACTCCCGGATCGCCTTGTGCGCGGCCTCCGGGTTCGTGAAGAAGTAGCTGTGCCGCTCTCCCGGCAGCACCACCAGCCTGGCGTTGGGGATTCCGGTTGCCAGGATGTCCGCACCCTTGCGGTGTGACATGTCGCTCACCACCGCGTGGTCGTCCTCGCCCACCAGCACCAGCGCCGGCACGCCGATGTCCTTCAGGCGCTCGCTGGTGTCGTGCTCCTGGCGCGCGATGACGTGCCGGAAATAGCACTCCACCGACGACAGGTTGGCCATGCGCACCTTGAGGCAGTGCTCGATCTCTTCCGGGTGTTCCTGTTGGTACTGCTCGGTCCAGCCCACCTCGATGGTGTGCTCGCGCACGTATTTCTCATAGCCCATCTCCACCATCTCCGTGGCGATGCGCAGGGGGATTCCCCTGGCGTCGGGATGCGACGCGCCCGACGAGGCGAGGATGAGCTTCTTGACCCGCCCGGGATGCTCCAGGGCGAGCAACTGCGCCACCCGGCCGCCCATGGAATGGCCGCACACGATGGCGCCGGTGGCGTCGATGTGGTCCATGACCGCCGCGACGTCGTCGGCGAACATGCGCGTGGTGTAGCGCATGGGCGTCCGGGTGGAGCGTCCCGTGCCGCGGAAGTCCGTGATGAGGGTGCGGTGGTCGCGCGAGAACTCGGGCACCTGGAAGATGTTCCACACGTCGCCGTCGCACGCGGTTTCCGAGATGAACACGAAAGGAGGTCCGTCTCCCTGGACCTCGTAGTAGATGTCGGCGTCGCCGACGTTGAGCGTTGGCATGGCAAACCTCCTTGGAGTAAAGCGACTACCACAAACCGCCGGCCGGAAACAGAATGCCCGTGGAACCGCTTCAAGGGTTGGCATTGTGCGGCCGATGTGCGACAATGCGGGATTTATTTTGGGGCAAATCCAACCTAAGGGGGGTTTTTATGGTCAGGAAGACAGGATTGGCAGTCGCACTGGTTGCGGCGCTCGGCCTGGTCGCCGGCAGCACCGCGGTGGCCGCCGATTTCTTCAAGGGGAAGACCATCCGGGTCGTCGTCGGCTACGCGCCCGGCGGCGGTTATGACACCTACACCCGGCAGGTCGTGCGCCACATGGGCAAGCACATTCCCGGAAACCCGAAGTTCATCGTGCAGAACATGACGGGCGCCGGCAGTCTGGTTTCGGCCAACTACATCCAGAGGCGGGCGAAGCGGGACGGGACCGTCCTGGGCGTGTGGAACAGCGGCTTCGTGCTCATGCAGGCCCTGGGTGACCGCAAGGTGCAGATCAAGGCCAAAGAACTGGGTTGGATCGGCGCCCCGGTCAAGGGCAATCCCACGTGCGCCTTCATGGGCTGGTCCGGAGTCAGGACGCTCGCCGACATCACCGATCCCAACAGGAAGATCAAGGTGGGCGGCACCCGCACCGGCTCCACCGGCGTCGACATGCCGAAGCTCCTCAATCAGACCGCGGGCACGAACTTCGACGTGGTCGCGGGTTATTCGGGGACCGCTACGTCACGCATCGCGATGCAGTCCAAGGAAGTCGCGGGCGCCTGCTGGGGTTGGGAATCCATGCGCGTGACCGCGCGGGGCATGCTCGATGCCAGGGGCGACGACAAGATGATTCCGGTGCTCGTCACCCACAAGATCGATGACCCGGAACTCAAGGACTCGCTGCTGGTCCACGAGGTGGTGAAGAAGCGCGGAGGGAAAGAAGGCGTCGCAACCTACTCGGCATGGGGCGGCCAGTATGAGTTCCAGCGGCCGTTCGTGGCCCCGCCCGGAGTGCCCGCCGACCGTCTCGCGCTTCTGAGGGAGGGTTTCCGGAAGACGTTGCAGGATCCCGCTTTCCTTGAGGAGGCGAAAAAGGTCAAGCTCATCGTTCAGTACGTCCCGCCGAAGGAAATCGCCGGGCACGTCGACACGATTCTCGGCATCCCGCAGGAGTCCAAGGACGCACTGAGCTTCCTGGTGCGGAAGTAGACTTTCGCCGGCGCCGACAACGTGGTCAGGGAGGGGGCATGCGCCCTCTCCCTGACTTTCATCCCTCCCGCTGAATACCTCACACAAACCAAACCGGCTTCCTCCACACGCGGCCGCCCCGCGGGCCGTGGCGTTGCGCGCCGAGCGCGCCGCGATCCTGGCGCTGTTCGTCGGCGCCGTCGTGACGGCCTTCGCGCCCATTCTCGTGCGCCTGAGCGAAGTGGGTCCGAGCCCGACGGCGTTCTACCGTTTCCTGCTGGCCGTACCCGTATATTGGACGCTCGTGCTGGCCGTGCCCGTGGGAGGCGGGCGCGCCGCCCGCGACAAACCCTCCGGTTCGAGGGTCCATCTGCTGATGGCCCTGGCCGGTGCGTGCCTCGCCGGCGACATGGCGGCGTGGCACTACTCGATTCACATGACCTCCGTGGCCAATGCCACGCTGCTCTTGAACGTCACGCCGGCGTTCGTCGTCCTGGGCGGGTGGCTCCTGTTCCGCACGCGGGTGACCGGGACGTTCATGCTCGGGCTTGTGACGGCCATGACGGGGATACTCGCGCTCTCGGGCGCAAGCCTGGCGCTCAGCCGTACGCGTTTCGTGGGCGACCTGCTGGGACTGGTGACCGCCATGTTCTATGCGGGATACCAGATGACCGTCGAACGCCTGCGACGGCGCTATTCCACGCTCACCATCATGATCTACGCCATGCCGGTGAGCGCCATGGTCACGCTGGCGGTGGCGCTCCTGAGCGGTGAGACCATGGCCGTGCTGACGCCCGCGGGCTGGGCGGTGCTGGTGGCGCTGGCCGTCGGCCCGCAGGTCCTCGGCCAGGGCTTGATCGCCTGGGCCTTGGCGCACCTGCCGGTGGCGTTCGTCTCCGTGAGTCTCCTGGTGCAGCCGATCGTCGCCGCCACCGCCGCCTGGCTCCTGTTCGATGAACGTATCGGCGCGCAGCAGGCGCTGGGTGCCGTCGCCGTTCTCGGGGGCATCGCCATCGCCCGGCGGGGGAGCGCACGGCGGTAACCCGTATGGACGAGAGAGTTCTTCTCCGCGGCCTGTTCGACGCCGCGGTCGCCGCCGCCGATCCGGCCGTTGTCGTGCCGCCGCACCTGCCCGCGCCGCCGCCGGGACGCACCCTGTTGCTGGCGGCGGGCAAGGCGGCCGCCTCCATGGCCCGGGCCGTCGAGCAGAACTGGCCGGGCGCCATCGAGGGCATCGCGGTCACGCGATACGGCCACGGTGTCGAGTGCCAACGCGTCGAGGTGGTCGAGGCCGGTCATCCGTTGCCCGACGAGGCAGGGCGGAGTGCCGCCAAGCGCTTCCTCTCGGCCGCCGCCCGCCTAGGCCCCGACGACCTCTTGCTGTTCCTCGTTTCCGGCGGCGCGTCCGCGCTGTTGGTGGAACCGCAACCGGGCCTGAGCCTGCGCGACAAACAGGCCGTCAACCGCGCGCTGCTGGAAACCGGCGCTCCCATCGCCGAGATGAACTGCCTGCGCAGGCATCTCTCCGCCATCAAGGGCGGACGCCTTGCCGCCGCGGCGGCGCCGGCCAGAGTCGTAACCCTCGCCATCTCGGACGTGCCCGGAGACGACCCGGCGGTCATCGGCTCCGGCCCGACCGCGGCCGATCCCACGACCTGCGCCGAAGCGCTTGCCGTCGCCGCCCGCTACCACGTCGTCCTGCCGGAGGCAGCGCAAAAGGCCCTGGAGCGGGGCAAATGGGAAACCGTGAAGCCCGGCGACCCGTGCTTTGCCCGCACCGGATACGTCATTGTCGCGCGCCCTGCCGACGCCGTGGCCGCTGCCACCGGCAGGGCTCGTGCCATGGATCTCGATGTGGTGGATCTCGGCGACGATCTTCAGGGCGAGGCGCGCGACCTAGGAGCCGCGCACGCGGTATTGGCTCGCCAACACGCGCCTGGAGTGTTGATCTCGGGCGGCGAAGCGACGGTCACGATTGACGCCACGGGCCGGCGGGGTGGCCCCAACCTCGAATACCTGCTGTCCCTGGCCGTGGCCCTCGACGGCGCCCCCAACGTTCACGCCATCGCCTGCGACACCGACGGCATCGACGGTTCCACCGACGCCGCTGGCGCCTGCATCGACCCCGACACCCTGGCGCGAGCCCGCGCCGCCGGCATGGACGCGCGGAAAATGCTCGCCAAGCACGACAGTTACGAATTCTTCCGGCGACTCGGGGATTTGGTGGTGACCGGTCCGACGCGGACCAACGTCAACGATTTCCGGGCGGTGTTGGCAACTTGAGCGGCGCGGATAGCTCACACCAACCGCACCCCATACTCCTCCCGCCCGGTCACGTGCCCGACGATGGTCGCCGCGGGGACGTCGCGGTCGACCAGCGCCCTGACCAGCGCCTCGCCGTCCTTCTCCGCCAGGGCGATGAGCAACCCGCCGGAAGTCTGCGGGTCCAGTGCCACCTCGGCGAGGGCGTCCGAGACGCTTCCGTCGATGACGGTCTTGTCGTCGAGCCATTCACGGTTGCGCTTGCAGCCGCCGGTGAGGTTGCCGCCGGACTCGGCGAGTTGGGCGACGTCGGGCAGCACGGGCAACCGCGCGGCCTCGAAGGTGATGCTGACGCTGCCGTCGAGGGTCATCTCCAGGCCGTGGCCGAGGAGGCCGTAGCCGGTGATGTCGGAACAGGCGTGGACGTCGTAGTCCGCCATGACCTCGGCGGCGTACTTGTTGAGGGTCGCCATGGAGGCGATGGCCTGGTCGATGCTCGCCTGGGAGACGTTGCCGCGCTTGACGGCGGTGGTGGCGATGCCGGTGCCCAGGGCCTTGGTAAGGACCAGCACGTCGCCCTCGCGGGCGCCGATGTTGCGCAGGATGCGGTCGGGGTGCACGGTGCCGGTGACGGCCAGGCCGTACTTGATCTCCTCGTCGATGATGGAGTGGCCGCCGACGATGACCGCGCCGGACTCCTTCACCTTGTCGGCGCCGCCGCGCAGCACCTCGCCCAGCACCTCGATGTCCATCTTCCCCTTGGGGAAGCAGACGATGTTGAGGGCCGTGGCGGGCACGCCGCCCATGGCGTAGACGTCGCTCAGGGAGTTGGTGGCGGCGATCTGGCCGAACATGTAGGGGTCGTCGACGATGGGCGTGAAGAAGTCCACCGTGTTGACGATGGCCAGGTCGGGACGCAACTGGAACACGCCGGCGTCGTCGGCCGTCTCGGTTCCTACCAGCAGATCCGGGGATGCGAATTTGGGCAGTTGGTGCAGCACCTGCACCAAGTCGGCGGGGCCGAGCTTGGCAGCTCAGCCGGCGGCCTTGACTTCCTGCGTCAGCCGGATGGGTTCCATGGCCATTTCAGGCTCCTTCGGGTGGTGAAGGCGGACCGCCGCGCCCGGTTCCGGCGCGTGGCCGCGAATAGTGTTCCGCGGTGTCCCTCAGCTTCTTCCCGCCTTGAGCTTCCTCACGTCGCCCACCCGCATGGTCACGCCGGTGCGGTCGAAGTGCTCCAGCACGGGAATCGTGTACTTGCGGCTCGATTGCAGGATGTCGCGAAAGGTCGCCGCGCTCATCTCCTCGTGCGTCTCGAAGTAGCTATATAAATCGGCCTTGATCCTGTCAATCGAATCCTTGAGGTAATACAGCTCGGTGGTCACCCGGACGACCTCTCCCTGCCGTTCCATCACCCGGATGACCTCGTTCAGCTTCGGGCGCTCCACCCCCAGCGCCTTCTCCATCTCCTTCAGGTAGGGCGGCGCCAGGGGGTTCCTGCCCAGCGCGGCGGTGATCTCCGCGGACAGCGACTTCTCCCGCGCTCCCATTTCCACGCGGTGCCCCGGCAGGCGCAGATGGTTGCCTTCGCGGACGCACACGCCCTCGCCCGCCAGGAGATCCGCCAAGTCGCGGAAGAGGCGCGCCGACGCGCCCCCGGCGAGCCGCGCCCGCACCTCTTCCAGGTCCATGCCCGGCGCCAGCGGATGGCCCTGGTGAAACTCCTCCAGGGCCGCGCGCAGCCGCTCCCGGAAACGGCTCCACTTCTTTTCGGTGGTGTAGACGCGCTCGCGCTCGGAGTCGAAGGCGCGCAGTCCCTCGATGCGCTCCAGCCAGGCGCGGGTCTCGTCGCGCTTCAGGTTGAGGAACTGTCCGATGGCGTCGAGGCCGGTGGCGAGGCTCGCGTCGCCCTCCAGAAAGCTCCGGATCATGTCGGGCGTGTCGCCCTGGTGCAGCGTGCGCAGGCGCTGGTCCACGTCCCTTTCCCGGCGCCGGTGGCGGCGTGCCCGCGGGTCCACCACCTCGCCGCCGCCCAGGGTCTTTTGGGCGGTCTCGTCGCGCACGATGAAGTGGTCGCCGCGCATCACCAGCAGCGGTTCGGTGAGCAGCACCTGGCAGTAGACCGTCTCCTTGGGCTCCACCTTCTCGATGTCCCCCAGGAAGACGAGCTTGCCCATGCGCTCGGCGGTCCCCAGGTGGACGCGCACCCGCTGGTGATTCTTGATGCCCTTGGCGGCCGCGGGGCGCACCTCCAGGTGCGCGTCGAAGCGTGTGGACGCCAGGGTCAGCTCCTCGTGGCAGATCATGTGGCCGCGTTCCAGGGCGCCGCGCTCCTGCCCCGTCAGGTTGAGGGCCACGCGCTGGCCCCAGCCCGCGGTTTCCACCGACTGCCCGTGAACCTGGATGCTGCGCACGCGGAACTTCTGGCCGCCGGGGACCGCGTGCACGTGGTCGCCGGTGCGCACCTCCCCCGCCAGCCCAGTGCCGGTGATGATGACCCCGTGGCCCTGGAGCACGAAAACCCGGTCCACCGGGAGCCGGAAGAAGCCGCTGGGCGCGGGCCGGTCGATGCGCTCCAGCAGCCCGTGGATGCCGCTTCGGACCTCCTCCAGCCCTTGCCCCGAAACCGCCGAGAAATGCACCACCGGCGAACCTTCCAGCGCCGTCTCGAAGGTGAGGATCTCGATCTCCTCCTCCACCTCGCGCACCCGTGCCTCGGACACCAGGTCCACCTTGGTGATGACGAACAGGGCGGTGCGCACGCCCAGCAGGTGAACGATGTCCAGGTGTTCCTCGGTCTGCGGCATGACGCCGTCGTCCGCGGCCACCGTGAACAGCACGAGGTCGATGCCGTGGGCGCCGGCGAGCATGTTGCGGATGAAGCGCTCGTGGCCGGGCACGTCGACGATGCCGGCCTCGCTGCCGTCGGGCAGCGGCAGGTGCGCGAACCCCAGGTCGATGGAGATGCCGCGCTCCTTCTCTTCCTTGAGGCGGTCGGTGTCCGCGCCGGTGAGGGCCTTGATGAGGCTCGTCTTGCCGTGGTCGATGTGTCCGGCGGTGCCGATGATGTATGGCATGGCGTGTGCGGTCCCGTGCCGGTCAGAGTGGACTCGATGCTTGCTCGATCATGGTCGCCCGTGTGTCCCCGGTCCCGGGTGCCGGCTGACGGCAAGAGTCTTGCGCGATCATCGCGTCCCTTCAGGCGACATGGGGGGCTTGAGGTTGGGCACCACCGACTCGGGGTCGCCGGCGCTTCTCAGGTCGAGGATGAAGCGGTCGTTGTGAATGCGGCCGATGACGGGGGGATCGGCTTGCCGGAACACCCGCGCCACCTCGTCGGAGCTCATGCCGCGGCCGCGCACGGCGATGCCCTTGCTCGGGATCTCCTCGGTGGGGAGCGCCCCGCTGCCGATCTGGCAGGTGGCGTCCACCAGTTCGACCTCGTAGTCCGGTCCCAGCCGTTCCTGCAAGAGCGGCAGCGCTGTCCTGCCGTCTTCCTCCAGTTCGTCGAGGGGCCGGCTGAAGGCCCGCAGGGTCGGAATCTCGCGGAGCAGGTCGGGGGACTGCACGTAGCTCCGAAGCGTCGCTTCCAGTGCCGCCAGGGTGAGCTTGTCGCAGCGCAGCGCGCGCTTGAGCGGGTTCCGGTTCATGCTCTCGATCCAGCCCCTGGTGCCGGCCACGAGCCCCGCCTGGGGTCCGCCGAGGATCTTGTCGCCGCTGAAGGTGACCACGTCCGCGCCCATGGCGACGCGCTCCGCCACCAGCGGCTCCCGCGGCAGCCCGAGCTTGCCGAGGTCCACAAGCGCGCCGCTCCCCAGGTCCTCCATCACCGGCACCCCGCGCTCCCGGCCGATGGCCACGAGGTCCTTCAGCTCTACCTCCGCGGCAAAACCCACCACCCGGTAGTTGCTGGTGTGCACTTTGAGCAGCAGCCCGGTGTTCTCGTCGATGGCCTCGGCGTAGTCCCGCGGGTGGGTGCGGTTGGTAGTGCCCACCTCTCGCAGGATGGCGCCGCTCTTGGCCATGACCTCCGGGATGCGGAAGGAGCCGCCGATCTCGATCAGCTCGCCCCGCGACACGATGACGTGCTTGCCCTCGGCCATGGAGTTGAGCCCCAGCAGGACCGCCGCCGCGTTGTTGTTCACCGCCGCCGCGGCCTCCGCTCCGGTCAGTTCCCGGAGCAGCGACTCGATTTCCGCCTCGCGCTGCCCGCGCTTGCCCCGGCGGAGGTCGAACTCCAGGTTGACGGGGTGGCGCGCCACCAGCCCCACGGCCGCGGCCGCCGCCTCCGAGAGCAAGGCCCGTCCCAGGTTCGTGTGCAGGATGGTGCCGGAAGCGTTGACCACCCGCGTCATGCCGGGACGGCCAGCGCGGGCGAGCTTCCTTTCCAGGTCCGTTATGATAGATTCCTCGTGCAAACGGTCGGACGGAACGTCGCCGCCGGATCGTATGACCTGCCTCAACTCATCCATGAGGCCCCGCAGGGTCGCCGTCACGAACGGCCGGTTGAACCGCTCCAGCAACGGCGCCGCGGCAGGGTGGTTCATGACGCGGTCCACGGAGGGCAGCTCGCGCAGCAGGTCGGTTTCCGGTTTCATGAGTCAGCATCAAACTAGTGTGGTGTCTGGTTAATTCGCAGCATAATATGCGGAGGATTTTTCGTTGTCGGCAAGGCGCGATGACGAGCAGTGGCGGGTACCACGCG
>JAJDXX010000084.1 GCA_022823055.1 Candidatus Binatia bacterium
TCCAGGGGTGGTGGCAGGGCGCTACAGCGGCGTTTCCCCGCTCTACCCCTCCTGGATTCCCGCTTTCGCGGGAATGACGTTTCTGGGGGTTGTTGCCTCTCTTGAATGGTGTTTTGACACAGCCTGGCAAGCGGGAATCCATGGGTGGGGCGGTGTGCCGGCCCATTGCCCGGCCCCACCCCGCCTGGATTCCCGCTTCCGCGGGAATGACGATTCGGGGCGTGGTGCCATATCCAATCCGAGTCGTGTTTATCACAGCCTGTTCCGCGGGAATGACGGTTCAGGGGGGTCGTGCCGATTCTCAGCGCTCTCCCAGCAGCCCGCGCGCGGTGCCGCCGAGGATGGCTTCCAGCTCGGACGCGGGCCAGGGGCGCGCGCGCAGGGCCGCGAGCACGGCACGGCTGGCGTCGCGCACGTGGGGTTCGTCGGTGCCATAGACGAGGCGGTCGGCGCCGAACGTGTCACGGGCGCAATCCAGCGCGGGGCCGGACAGGCAGACGGTGTCGAAGTAGCAGCATTCACGGAGGTACTCGCCGGGCGGGCGCAGGCACTTCTCGTAGCGGCGGTAGCCGCGATCGACGCGGTCCAGCACCATGCACAGGCTGCCGCCGCAGTGGGACCAGACGACGCGGACGTCAGGGCACTCCTCGAGCACGCCGCCCAGCGTGAGCTTGGCTGCGGCCATGGCGGTCTCGCCCAGGTAACCCACGGCGAGGTACTCGCCGCGGTCGTCGGCGGGGCCGTTGAGCGGGAACGTGGGATGCACCAGCACCAGCAGCTTACGCCGGTGAGCCTCGCGCCAGAATTCCCGCAGCTCGGGCGCGTCGAGGGTGTGCTCGCCCACAGTGGTGGTGATGCCAGCGCCCACCGCCCCAAGCCCCATGGCCCGGTCCAGCTCGTCCACGAGATCTGCGGCGCGGCTCCACGGCAACGCCGCGACGAAGCGGAAGCGGTCCGGGTGCTCACGGCAGACTTCGGCCAGACCGTCGTTCACCCGCCGCGCCAAGGCCACGTCCCCGTCGCCCGCCAGGCCGGTGCTGAGGGCGCCAACGGACAGCACCTCGATGCCCACCCCGGCCTCGTCCATGGTCCGCACGCGATCGGCCAGGGTCTCCCCCACAGGCGCGGACATGGTGTGGCTGCCGCGGCACGTGAGCGACAGCCCCCGCTCCGAGCGGGCGAGGGCGAACTCGGGCCGCGCCTTGAGCACCTCGTCGAAGCACCCCTCGGGATAGAGGTGCGCGTGCATGTCCACGATGACGCCCGGTGCGATTGGGTGCTCGCTCATGACTATGTCCTTCCAGGTCTACTCGGAAACCAAACGGCACTGCCCGGCGATGGTCATTCCCGCTTCCCGGGGTGTGTCCAAGACTCGCGAGGCACACTCGTCACAAGGTGATTCCCATGAAACAGGCTGTGCAAAACTCACGAGGCACCCACACCACAGAACGTCATTCCCGCGGAAGCGGGAATCCAGGGGCGGTGGCGTGGGGAGTACGGTTTCCCCCTCCCCAACCCCTGGATTCCCGCTTTCGCGGGAATGACGATTCGGTGCGTTTGTGCCAAGTATTGTCCGAGTGGCGCTTTTGACAATCCGGGCCAGGGAATACGTCTACGCTCAGGATTGCTCCGCCGCGTCCATCAGCTCCAGCAGGTAGCCCGGTTTGAGCGGCAGCCGGGTGACCTCCACGCCCAGGGCGTCGGAGACGGCGTTGGCCAGGGCCGCGCCGGCGGCTGTGATGCCGCCCTCCCCGGCTCCCTTGACGCCGAGGGGGTTGTTCGGGGACGGGAAGTCCTCCGTGGAGATGAAACGGCCGGGCGGCACGTCCATGGCCGTGGGCATGAGGTAGTCCATGAAGCTCGTGGCCTGGGGCTGTCCGTCCTCGTCGTAGACGAACTCTTCCAGCAGCGCGCCGCCGATGCCCTGGGCCAAGCCGCCGGCCATCTGGCCCTCCACGATCATGGGGTTGACCTTGCGGCCTATGTCTTCCATCACGAGGTAGTCGAGGATTTCGATCATGCCGGTTTCCCGGTCCACCTCCACCGCCACCATGTGGACGCCGTAGGGAAACGGCCGCTTGTCGGTGGCGAAGAAGTCCTCTTCCGAGATGCCCGGAGTCAAGCCCTTGGCCAGCGCCGGCCCGGGCAGCGCGAGCCGGGCCAAGGCGGCAAAATCCAGGCTCCGCTCGGGCGCGCCCCTGACGCTGATGCGCCCGTCCTCCAGCACCAGGTCGCCGGCATCAATCTCCAGCTCCGCGGCCGCCAGCATGAGGAGCTTGTCCTTGACCTTGCGGCACGCGCCCACCGCGGCGCTCCCGCCCATGACGGTGCAGCGGCTGGCGTTGCTGCCGTTGCCGAAGGGCACCTTGGCGGTGTCGCCGTGCACCACCCGCACGTCATCGATGGAGACGCACATTTCGTCGGCGACGATCTGGCTCAGGGCGGTGGCGATGCCCTGCCCCACCGAGTTGACGCCGCTGTAGAGCACCACGCCGCCGTTATTGCCGACCTCCACGCGGGCGTACTCCCAGGGCCCGATGCCGCTGGTCTCCACGAAGCAGCCGATGCCCACGCCCATGGCCCGGCCTTCCGCCCGGGCGGCGTCGCAGCGTTGCCGAAGCTCCTCGTAACCCATGTGACCCAACGCCGCTTCGAGCTGCCCCGGCAGGTCGCCGCTGTCGTAGACCATGTAGTGGAACGGGTGCTTGCCGTGGTCGTAGGGCATCTCCTCGGGCCGGATCAGGTTGCGCCGCCGCAACTCCGCGGGATCGAGCCCGAGGCGGCGGGCGGCCATGTCCAGCAGCCGCTCGCGCACAAAGTTGGCCTCGTAGCGACCGGGGCTCCGGTAGGTGCCCACCGGGGTCTTGTTGGTGAGCACGCAACAGGCATGGCAGTGATAGTTCTTGATGCGTAGCGGGCCGCGCAGCATGGCGGATGAGGCCATGACGGGCAGGCCGCCGTGGGTGCGGGTGTAGCCGCCCATGTTGAACAGGATCTCGGCGTCCATGGCCAGGATCGTGCCGTCCTGGCGCAGACCCAGCCGCACCCGGTAAGACTGCTCCCGCGACTGGTTCATGGCCTTGAGGTTCTCCGAACGGTCCTCGATCCAGCACACCGGCCGGCGGAAATGCATGGCGGCGAACGGCACCAGAAAGTCCTCGGGATAGAACTCGCCGCGCGCTCCGAACCCTCCCCCTACCGCCGGCTCGATGAAGTGGATGGCGCTCTGAGGCAGGCCGCTCAACTCCGACAGAATGCGCCAGTTGGTGTGGGTCATCTTGGTGGGACCCCACATGGTGAGCACGTCGCGGACTTCGTCGTACTCCGCCACCAGGCCCCGCGTCTCCAGCGGCACCGCGGCGTGCCGCTGGGTCTCGAAGGTCTCCTCTATGATGAGGTCGCACTCGGCAAACGCGCGTTCCACGTCGCCCGTGTCCACCTCGAAGTCGGCAGGGACGTTGCCCGGCACTTCTTCGTGGAGCCGGGGGGCGTCCGCCGCCATGGCCGCGCGGGCGTCCGTCACCGCCGGGAGATCCTTGTAGACCACCTCCACCAGCTCGAGCGCGTCCTCGGCGATGTAGCGGTCCTGCGCCACCACCACGGCTACCGGATCGCCCACGTAACGCACCCGTTCCGTCGCGATGGGCGTCTGCTGTGACCGCTTGAGCCCCTCCATGATCCCGGTACGCATGGGGATGGTCTTGAGACCTGGCATGTCCGCGGCCGTGAGCACGCCCACCACCCCGGGCAAGGCCAGGGCGGCAGTCGCGTCAATGGCAACCAGCCGGGCGTGGGCGCGGGTGCTGCGGAGGATGGCGGCGTGCACCATGCCGGGCCGCCGGATATCGCCCACGTACTTGCCGATGCCCCGCAGCAGCGGCAGGTCCTCCCTGCGCTTCACGTTTGAGCCGATGTAGGCCATGGCCGTTCCTCTACCTTCGCGACATCTCCTTCGCGGCCTCGCGAATGGCCGTCACGATGTTCACGTAGCCGGTGCAGCGGCACAGGTTGCCGCTCAACCACTCGCGGATCTCGGTGTCGGACGGATCGCGATTCTCCCGCAACAGCGCCCGCGCGGTGAGCAGGATGCCCGGCGTGCAGAAGCCGCACTGAAGGCCGTGCCGCTCATGGAACTTCTCCTGCAGCGGGTGCAGGGTGTCGGCGTCGGGCGCCAGCCCCTCAACCGTGTCTATCTCGGCGCCGTCGGCCTGCACCGCGAACATGAGGCACGAACGCACCGGATCGCCGTTCACGAAAACCGTGCAGGCCCCGCACACGCCGTGCTCGCAACCCACGTGGGTGCCGGTGAGGCCGAGATCGTCGCGGATGAAGTCGCTAAGGAGCTTGCGCGGCTCCGCCTCGCCGGCGTGCTCGGCGCCGTTGACTCGTAACGTGATCGTTCGCTTGTTCATGTCGTTCCGTCTTCGTGCACACGGCACCGGCAGGCTCGAAACCCAAAGCTACGGCCCCCTTGTGACGCCCGCCTTAGTCTCAATGTTGTAAAAAGGAAGAGCGATCCGAAGCATGCCCTACGAATCGTCATTCCCGCGAAAGCGGGAATCCATGGGTGGGGAGGAGCCAACTGGCCGGTGTTCCCACCCACCGCCGCCTGGATTCCCGCTTTCGCGGGAATGACGATTCGTAAGATTCTACTCCGCCGCCTAACCCTCGCCTACAGTGACATTTCCCAACAATCCCCTTCCGCCCTTCCAAACCCCATCCCGCTTGCCTCCCGGCCTCTCCATGCTTCCAGCTTCTGCAACATCAAGGTTAGCCATGAACCCGGTTCACCCCGCAGCGCGGCTCGCCGCGGCCCGTTCCGCAGCCTCCGCCAGTGCGCGCCGCGCCAGCGCCTCGCAGGCGCGGACGCGGTACTCCGCGGTGGCGTGCATGTCCGAATCCTGCTCGATATCCGCCACCGCACGCCGTGCCGCCTCCCGAAACAACGCCTCGGAAGGCTTCTGCCCCAACACCGCGTCCTCCGCGGCCCGCGCCCGGATAGGCGCCGGGCCGGTGAGCGTCAACCGGGCCGCCGTCACCACGCCGTCCCGGTCCAGGGTCACCAGCACCGCCGCTCCCGCCAGCGCGAAGTCGCCGTAACGGCGGCTCACCTCCCGGAACGAAGCGCCGCTGCCGGCGGCCGGGGCCGGAACCCGCACCTCGCGGAGCAACTCGCCCGGTTCCAGCACCGTGGTCATGGTGCCGAGCACGAAATCCTCCGCCGCCACGGTGCGCTCTCCGCCCTCCCCTTGCAGCACGAACGCGGCGTCCAGCGTGACCATGGCCACGGGCAGCTCGGCGGAAGGAAAGGCGTGGGCCAGGCTGCCGCCCACCGTGCCGCGGTTCCGTATCTGCACGTGCCCGATAAAACCCGTGGCCTCGCGCAAGAGAGGCCAACCGGACGCCACCGCTTCGGAGCGCTCCAGCACCCGCTGCCGGGTCGTGGCGCCTATGCGCAGCTCGCCTCCCTCCACGGAAAGGAAGTCCAGCTCGGCCACGCGGTTCAGGTCCACCAGGTACGCCGGACGGGCGAGGCGGAAGTTCATGAGCGGCACCAGGCTCTGGCCGCCTGCCAGCACGCGCGCGTCCTCTCCGAGACGGTCCAGCAGCGCCGTGACTTCGGACAGGGTTGTCGGATCGTGGTACTCGAAGCTGGCGGGTTTCATTTTCCCTCGGAGAAGAGCGCGGGCGGGAACAGCACCGCCACCGGCGCCTGCATGGCATTCATGGACTTGACGGCGCCGCCGATGGCTTGGGCCATGTCGCCGGCCTCGTTCACCACGCTGTACTGAATGCGCAGGCTCCGGAGCAGCGGCTCGGTAGCCCACCCGAACGGCACCGAGAACCAGCGCTGATCGCCGAACCCGCCGCGGTAACTGATGAGAAGGAGCATCGGGACGCCGAAGGCGGCCGGGCCCCGTAGCAGCGCATAGCAGGAAAGCGTAAACCCGGTGTTCTCCATCAGCATCGCCGGACGGGCGCCGCCCAGCCACGCGCCCATGCAGACGCCCACGCCGTCGCTCTCGTTGGCCACCTGCAGGTATCGCACCGCGGAGTCCGCCTCCAGCCTCTGGTAGAGCTCCAGAAACGCCGAATCGGGCATGCAGGCGACGAAGTCGACGCCCGCCTCGATCAGGCACTTGTGAGCTTCAGCCGCTACGTCGTCTCTCACTCGTTGTCGCCCTCCCAGGTCCCCCGGCGACGCGGTGATTCGTACGCGGGCAGGCTTGAAACCCGTCCCTATGCCGCGATCGCCACGCCGGCCGATCCGCCCGGCGTCGTGGCAGGTCACGGCTTCGCCGGCGCCACGATCTCGCGTCCGCGAATGGCCTCGATGCGCCGCACCAGCCGGTACTTGTTCTCCTGTCCGTCCATGCTCGGCCCCTCGGTCCTCGCCGCCAGCGCGATCTTCGCGGTGAGAAGGGACGGTCCCGGCCCGGAGAAGAGCCACTCCAGCGCCGCGGCCACGCCGCCGTCATCGGCCACGGTGTCGGCGCGTCCGATGCCGGCGGCCCGGGCCATGGCGGTGAGGTCCGCGCCCGCCGCGGTCTGGCTGGGGGCGCCGCCACGGCTGCCGAAGAGCTGCTCGTTGTCGAAGACGATGATGCGGAGGTTCTCCGCTCCAGACGCGGCCACCACCGGCAGGATGCTCGGACCCAACAAGAGGCTCCCGTCGGTGTCGAGGGAAACGACGTTCGAATCGGGCAGTGTGAGCGCGATTCCCAGACTCACCTGGGTGACCATGCCGAGGCCCACGAGGTAGAGGTTCTCGGGGCGGTGGAGCACCTGGTAGGTGTCCGCGGTGGTGCCGGCCAAGGCGGACACCACGATGTCGCTCTCGGTGAGATGATCCCGAAGCCGCTCCAGCACGGCCCGCCGTTCCAGCTTCATGACGCGGGATTGTAGTACCGGCTTGCGGGAAATGCCAGTGACCGGCCTCCGCTCACTCGGGGTCGTGCCAAAGGACTTGTCGCGGGAGCTGAATGACCACGGGGAACACGTGGCCTCTTACGGTCATGGTCGCATATTTCAGCATTCTCTTCGCGTCGGACACATCCATCAGGGTGTGATGCGGTATGCCCATGCCCCGCAGCAAGGGCTCCGCCAGGTACCGGGTGACCACGTGGTAGTCCGTGTACTCCCCCAATCCGTCCGTGTGGCTCGTGAGGATCAGGGTCGCCATTCTCTGCTGTATGCCGAGCCAGGCCAGCGCGAGGTAGGACATCCCCAGCCCGGACGCCTCCATCATGATGCAGCTCGTCCTCCCTCCCATGAAACCGCCCATGGCGATGGCCATTCCCTCGTCTTCCCTGGTGACCGATACGCTCAGCATCGCGGGATCTTCCGCGGCAAAACGCTGCACCAAGTAGTTCGAGCTGTCCGGGAGATACACGAACATGTCGATGCCCGCGGCCTTGACTCCCTCGTAGATGGCCCGCGCATGATCCAGGCTGAGGTTGCCAGGCTCGCGCGGCACGACTTCCCGAAGGTCGCGGTAGATGGCTTCGACCCCGCCCTTGTCACCGCCAGCGCCGAAATCGAAGCCCACGTCCTTGTACGTGGACGCACCCGCATGCATGGGGTCGACCCAGCCCTTGTCCACCAGCGCCCTGCGGAACCGGATGGCATTCTCGGTCATGCCGTAGGGGACCGGCGCCGCCACGGGCGTGCTGGTATCGACCTTGGCGACGATGACGTACGGCTTGTCGTCCCGAAGAGCCCGGACGAGGACGTCCTCGAACCCACGCTCGTCCCAGACCGTATAGGCATGCTCGATTCCCGCTCCCCTGGCCAATTGCTCGAAATCGCAGCGTCCCGCCGTCGGGGTCGGCATGGGGCCCAGGTGGCCGTCCCTGATCTTCCCGCACGTCATCCAGGACTCATTGTCCCAAACGATGTGGATCAGGTTGGGAGGCGCGGCATTGGCGATGGTGCACTGCGTGGACATGCCGGCAACGGCGGAGCCGTCTCCGTCGCTGACGATGACCTTCTGCCGGGGGATGGCCAGCGCCAGGCCGAGACCCAGGGGTGATGGATACGGGAAGTTGACCTGGTAGAGGTTCAGGTCGCTGTGTCCGAGGGAATTCAGCTCGGAGGGCTGGTAGCCGACGCTCACGATGAGCGGTTCATCCGTCCGGTGCTTCAACAGCACCTTCAGGGCTTCTATGCGTTTCATGGTCACCTCCCCGCTTCGCCATCGTCCTCTTCCCGGGTTGACTCCGGTGCGTGGGCGAGCGAAATCATCCTAGTGTGGTGTCTCATTGATTTCGTTTATGCAATAGGAAATGGTGTGTAGCGGGAGGCCGACAAATGGAGAGTCCACATTCCACGCAGCATCAAACGTCCCTCCACTGGGGCGCCTACCAGGTCGAGGTCGAGGCCGAACGAATCGTGGCCGCGCGCCCGTTTCCGGACGACCCGGACCCTTCGCTCATCGGGCTGTCGATTCCGGAGGTCGTGCAACACGCCTGCCGAATAGCGCAGCCGATGGTGCGCGAGGGTTGGCTGGAACGAGGACCCGCGAACCACGGGGGAGGCCGCGGGCGGGAACCCTTCATTCCGGTGAGCTGGGACGAGGCCCTCGACCTGGTGGCGGGGGAGTTGCGGCGCGTGCGCGACTCGTTCGGCAACTCGGCGATTTTCGCCGGCTCCTACGGTTGGGCTTCCGCCGGGCGTTTCCACCATGCCCAAAGTCAACTGCACCGCTTCCTGAACCAGTTCGGCGGATACGTCCGGTCGGTCAACGCCTACAGCTTCGCCGCGGCGGAAGTCATCGTCCCACATGTCTTCGGGTACGGCTGGGGATCCATTCGCGAGGGCGCCACGTCCTGGCCGGTGATCGCCAGACATTCCGAGCTCGTGGTCAGTTTCGGGGGACTCCCGCTCAAGAATACCCAGGTCAGCGCGGGCGGCATCGGCAAGCACACCGTCCGCGGTTGGCTCGAGCACTGCAGAAAGAACGGCGTCGAGTTCGTGAACATCAGCCCGATCCGGGACGACGCGGCGGATTTCCTGGAAGCGGAATGGCTCGCGCCGCGCCCCAACACCGACACCGCGCTGATGCTGGGGCTGGCACACACGCTGTTCCGTGAGGGCCTCCACGACCAGGCATTCCTGGACAAGTACTGCACCGGCTTCGACAACTTTCGCGCCTACCTCATGGGTGAGGCGGACGGTCAGGCCAAGGACCCGGAATGGGTGGCGGCGAAATGCGGCATTCCCGCGGACACCATCCGCGGCTTGGCCCGGCGCATGGCCGTGGCGCGCACCCTCATTTCGGTAAGCTGGTCGCTCCAGCGTGCCGACCACGGCGAACAACCCTACTGGATGGCAGCGGTTCTCGCCGCCATGCTGGGCCAAATCGGGCTTCCCGGAGGCGGCGTCGGCTACGGTTACGGCGCCACCGGCTCCGCCGGCAACCCGGTGAAGCCCATAAAGAGGTTGACGCTGCCCCAGGGCGTGAACCCGGTGGAGCCCTTTATCCCGGTGGCCCGGATCACCGACATGCTCCTCAACCCCGGCGAACCGTTCGACTACAACGGACAGCGGCTCCGGTACCCCGACATCCGTCTCGTCTACTGGTGCGGCGGCAATCCCTTTCACCACCACCAGGACCTCAACCGGCTGGTGGAGGCATGGCAGCGCCCCGAAACCATCATCGTCCACGAACCCTGGTGGAACCCCCAGGCCCGGCACGCCGACATCGTGCTGCCGGCCACCACCGCCCTGGAGCGCAACGACATCGGCACGCAGCCGGCCGATCCCATGGTCTTCGCCATGGAACGGGCTATCCCTCCGGTGGGCGACGCGCGCAACGACTACGACATTTTCTCGGGCCTTGCCGGTCGATTGGGGTTCAGGGACGGCTTCACCGAGGGCCGGCTGGAGAAGGACTGGCTGTCGCATCTCTACGATACGCTTCGCGAGGAGTTCATCCGCGAAGGTATCGAGTTGCCGCCATTCGACACCTTCTGGAGCGCCGGCCATATCACCCTGCCCACCGAGGGCGAAGAGAAGGTGCTGTTGGCCAAGTTCCGCGAGGACCCCGTCGCGCACCGTTTGCCGACGCCGTCCGGGCGCATCGAGATCTTCTCGGAAACCATCGCGGGCTTCGGTTACGACGACTGTCCCGGCCATCCGGCATGGATCGAGCCGGCGGAGTGGCTGGGCGGAGAGAAGGCCACCCGCTTCCCCCTCCACCTCATCTCCAATCAGCCCGCCACGAGACTCCACAGTCAGTACGACCCGGGGGCGGTGAGCGTGAACAGCAAGGTACAGGGTCGCGAACCGCTGCTGATTCACCCCGCCACCGCCGCCGCGAGGGGGATCGAGGACGGCGCCGTCGTGCGCGTGCACAACGACCGGGGAGCCTGCCTGGCCGGCGCCCGCATCACGGACAGCGTCTCGCCCGACGTCGTTGTGCTCGCCACCGGAGCATGGTTCGACCCCGAGACACCCGCCGGGCTGGAGCGGCACGGCAATCCCAACGTGTTGACCCTGGACAAGGGAACCTCGCGCCTGGCACAGGGGCCCATCTCGCAGACCGCGCTGGTGGAGGTTCAGCCGTTCGACGGGGACCTGCCGGAAGTACAGGCCTTCACTCCGCCTGACCTCGCGCCGCGCGCGGCCAGTACCTGAGCCCTCCGCGGGTGGACGGCCGGCGAATTCTGAGGCAGGTAATACGGACATATGCGCGCATGGAGAAGGAAGGTGCCCGGTGGTGCCGCTGGTCTTCAAAACCAGTCTGAGGGCCGTAAGGTTCTCGGAGGGTTCGACTCCCTCCCTTCTCCGCCAACCCTCGCGGGGACGCGCATGAGCCGGGCCGGGAACACGCCATGAACACGTCCGCCGACCTTTCGGCCGCCGCGCCGGAGACCGCGGCGCCGGAACCGTCCCGCGGCCGCGTCCTCGGGCTGCTCACCGTGGGCCACGGCGTGACGCACATATTCCAGGGAACCATGAACGTGTGCCTGCCGCTGGTGGTGCGCGACTTCGGCATCTCCTACACCGAGATCGGCCTGTTGCGCTCGGCGCAACGCGTGTCGCACATCCTGAGCATCACCATCGGCGGCCTGGCCACCGACATGCTGCGCGACCGCAGGGGCGTCCTGCTGCTGTCGCTCCTGTGGCCCTCCCTGTTCGTATCGCTCCAGGGATTTTCCCCGACATTCTGGGTGTTCGGCGCCTTGGTGTGCATCCAGGCCCTGTTGGGCGGCTTCATGTGGCACGCGCCCGCGCGCGCCGTGGTCGGCGAGAAGTTCCCGGACCGCATGGGATTCGCCCTGGGAGTGCATGCCATGGGCGCGAACGTGGGCGCGGCCGTGGCCCCCATAGTGGTGGGCGCGCTGCTCACGTGGATCACGTGGCGCACCGCCTACCTGTTCCAGTTCGTGCCGGGCGTCGCCATCGCGCTGTTCCTTTGGGCCGTGTTGCCGCCCCTGCGGCACGACGCCACGGCGCGAAACCGCTCCGCCTCCTACGGCCGTGCCCTGCGCGGCGACATCCTCACCAACCTGCCGCTCATGGGCGTGACCCTGGTGGCGTCGCTGCGCTCCATCGGAGAGAACCTGGTCCCGACCTTCCTGCCGCTCTACCTGACGACGGACCTGAACATGGGCATCGCCACGGTCGGCGTGTACCTCGCGTGCCTGGCCTTCGTAGGCACCATCTTCGCGCCGTTGATCGGGCACCTCTCCGACCGCTTCGGACGGAAGATCACCATCTTCCTCTCGCTCCTCACCGGGGGCCTGCTCATCGGCTCCATTCCGTTGATGCCGTCCGGGTGGTTCCTGCTCCCGGTGGTGTCCCTCGGGGGGATGGCGCTCTTCGCCGTGGGGCCCATCATCCAGGCCAGCGGGCTGGAGCACGCACCCAGGGAGATCTGGGGCGCGGCCCAGACCTTCATGGACGTGGGGCGCTCGACTCTGTCCCTGTTGTTCCCGCTGGTGGCCGGCGCCGTGGCGGACACCTACGGACTGCGTTACACGTTCTACCTCTTCGGCGCCATCAACCTGTTGGGCGCGTTCACGATCCTGGTGGTTCCGGGTGCACGCACGCGGGCTCGGTAGCAGGCTGAATTAGGCTGACAACGCAACAGTCCATAAAGGAAGGTCATTCGCACGGAACGGGCCGTGTCAAAACCCCGAGGCAACAACGTACCGGTTACTCAAACTCATGAAGCAGAGGCCCCTCGAAACGTCATTCCCGCGGAAGCGGGAATCCATGGGTGGGGTGGGGGCTGAAACAGGCGTGCTTCCCCACCTCACCCCGCCTGGATTACCGCGTCCGCGGGAATGACGTTTCGAGGGGCCTCTGCGTCATGAGGTTGAGTAACCGGTA
>JAJDXX010000061.1 GCA_022823055.1 Candidatus Binatia bacterium
GAGGTTGTCCGGGTTAGTCATGGAATTCAACAGGTTACAAATCCAGTATCTCGCACAACCGTCATTCGCGCGAAACAGGCTGTGTCAAGCCTCGTGACGCAGAGACCCCTCGACTCGTCAATCCCGCGGAAGCGGGAATACAGGGGTGGGGGGTGTGGCGGCCTCATTGCCGGCCCCACCCCGCCTGGATTCCCGCTTCCGCGGGAATGACTCATTGGGGTGTAGCGGGATTCCGTAACTACTAGAAATCATTGAACAAGATTTTATTTTCATATCAATGACGAGTCGGAGCGCTGGCGCCGGTTCTCGTTCGAGCGGAGTTTTGACGCAGCCTCGAAAGCGGAAATGACGGTTGCGGGCATTCAACTACCGTTCGTTCTCTTTGCCACCGCGCGCACCGCGCGCATGATGTTGGGGTAGCCGCCGCAACGGCACAGGTTCCCCGAAAGGTACTCGCGGATCTGGTCGTCGGAGGGGTCGGCGTGCTCCTGCAGCAGTGCCTTCGCGGCCATGATGAAGCCGGGGGTGCAGTACCCGCACTGGGCGGCGTCGTTCTCGAGAAACGCCTTCTGGATCGGGTGAAGGGAGCCGTCGGTGCCCAGCCCCTCGACGGTCTCCACGGAGCGGCCGTCCAGCCGCGCGGCCAGGAGGAAACACGCGCTCACCGGCCGCCCGTCCAGGAGCACGGTGCAGCTCCCGCAGGCCCCCACGCCGCAAGACTCCCGCACGCTCCAGAACTTGAGCCCGTCGCGCAGGACCTCCAGCAGGGTGTCGGCGTCGTTGACCGCCAACTCCCGCTGCTCCCCGTTCACCGTCAGGCTGATGTTACGTTCCACCGTTCACCTTCCCCACCTCCTTGAGCGCCTCGTGGATTCGTTCCGCGGTCAGCGGGATGTCGCGCACGCGGACGCCCACGGCGTCCTCCAGCGCGTTGGCCACGGCCGCGGCCACGGTGAGGGCGCCGGTCTCGCCGATGCCCTTGGCGCCGAAGGGGCCGTCCTTGTGGGGCACCTGCACCACAATGGGGTTGCAAGCGGCGGGCACGTCCTTGATGGAGGCGATCTGGTAGTCCAGCAGGGAACCGTTGAGGAGCTGTCCGTCCTGGAAAACCATCTGCTCGAACAGCGTCAGCCCCAGGTGCATGGTGGCCGCGCCCACGAGCTGCTGCTCGCAGTACTTGGGGTTGATGGCGGTGCCGGCGTCGCCGGCGGCGTGGAACTGCAACACCTCCAGGCGCCCGGTCTCCAGGTCTACCTCCACCTCCACCGCGCTGGCGGAGGCGAACCAGTACTCGGTGCACTTCTCGGACATGCCGGTCTCGGGGTCCATGGGCGTCACCACCGGCTGGCACAGGCCCTCGCCCACGATCGTGGTGCCAAGACTGCCGAACTTGGCCAGGAACGCCTCGGTGACGGTCATGCCGCGCTCCTCGGCGCCACGCACAAACACCCGGCCGTCGCGGGCTTCCAGGTCGGCGGCATCGATCTCGAGTTTCCCGGCCACTGCCTCGAACAGTTCCGCCTTGACGTTGGCCGCGGCGGTGCGCACGGCGTTGCCCATGTGGTAGGTGGAGCGGCTTCCCGCGCTGATGGTGTCATAGGGGGTGACGTCGGTGTCGGGCTGGACCACGTGCACCTTGTCGAAGGAGATCCCCAGCTCCTCGGCCGCGATCTGCGCCAGCAGGCTCTCCGAGCCCTGGCCCATCTCCACCGTGCTGCTCAGCACGTTGGCGCTGCCGTCCGCGTTGAGGATGACGATGGCCCCGGAGATGGACGGCGTGAGCACGGCCTTGACGCCGCAGGCGATGCCCTTGCCGCGGCGCTTCGTTCCCGAAGCCGTCTTCCCGGGCCGCTTCCTCCCTGCCGCCCCGGTTGTCTGCCGCGTCCCCTCCGGAAGAGGTGGCTCACTGCCAGGAGCCGCCGCCCGACTGCCCCAGCCCACCGCGTCCGCCGCCCGCTGCACCGCTTCCTTGAGCCCGCAGGCATGGATCGGCGTCCCGGTGACGAACAGGTCCCCCTCCTCCAGCGCGTGCTCCAGGCGGAACTCCACCGGGTCCACGCCCAGGCCCCGGGCGATGATATCCATCTGGGAGTCGTAGGCCCAGATCACCTGCGGTACGCCGAAGCCACGGAACGGCCCGGCCGGCGGCTTGTTGGTGTAGACGCAGTAGGAGTCGATGGAGACGTTGGGGATCTTGTACGGCCCCGACGAGGTGTAGCCCGACTTGTGCACGATGCGCGGGCCGATCTCGGCGAAGGCGCCGGTATCCCAGTAGACCTCGCACTTGCGCGCGGTCATGGCCGAGCCCTTGACCGCGGTCTTGAGCTTCACCACAACGCCGTGCTTGGTGACGGTCTGGAACTCCTCCTCGCGGCTCAGGCTGTACTTGACGGGCCGGTCCGTCTTCATGGCCAGTATCGCCACGATCGGCTCGAGCTTGTTGTAGAGCTTGGCGCCGTAGCCGCCGCCCAGGTAAGGCACCCGCACCCGGATGCGGTTCATGGGCACGCCCAGCATGCGCGCCAGCTCGCCGCGGACGAAGGAAGGCGACTGGCTGGCGGTGTGGATGTTGATGCGCCCGCTCTCGTCCACGTAGGCCAGCGAGACGTGGGGTTCCATGGGCACGTGCTGGGCCGGCGGCGCCGTGAACACGTCCTCGAAGACCCGGTCGGCCTCGGCGAAGGCCTTGTCCACGTCACCCTTGCGGAGCTTGTAGTGGTAGCAGATGTTGGATTGGTCGCCAGCCTTGACATGGGCCAGATCGGCGAACGCTCCCGAGGGACGGACCTCCTCGTGGATGATGGGCGCGTCCGGCTTGATGGCATCGAGCACGTCCAGCACCACCGGCAGCGGCTCGTACTCCACCTCCACCAGCTCCAGCGCCTCTTCCGCCGCGCGCCGGCTCTCCGCCGCCACCGCCACCACCTGCTCGCCCTCGTGGCGCACCCGGTCGATGGCCAGCACCGGCTGATCCGCGAACGCCGGCCCGTGGTAGGGAGTGATGCCCGGCATGGCGGCGATGTCGGCGCCCGTGAGCACCGCGGCCACGCCGGGGTGGGCCTCGGCCCGGGACTTGTCGATGCGGGCGATGCGCGCGTGGGGGTGCGGGCTTCTCAGCACCGCTACATGCAACAGCCCGGGCGGCTCCATGTTGCCCACGTGCAGCGCCCGCCCAGTCACCTTCTGGACGGCGTCCCGGCGGTCGACCGGCTTGCCGACGATGGAATAATCCGCCACGCGTTTACCTCACGAAGCCGCCAACTCCCGCAGCGTTCGTTTCACCCACACCCGGGTCATCTCCCGCTTGTAGTCCGTGCTGCCGCGCAGGTCCGATACCGGGGAAAGTTGCTCGTCCACGACGTCGCAGACCGCGGCCCAAAGCTTTTCTGAGCAGTCCTCCCCCTGGAACCGGTCCAAGCCGGAAGCCAGGAGCGGCGCTTCCGCCACCCCGCTGAGGCCCAGCCGGAGATCCTGGACGCGGTCGCCGTCAAGGGACAGGAGCGCCGCCACCCCGATGCAGGGCCAGTCGTTGGCCGACAGCGAGTTGAATCGCGAATACGCCGTCCGGGCCGCCGTGTCCAGGTGCGGCACCCGCACCTCCACCAGGATCTCTCCCGGATCGAGCGCCGTTTCGTACATGCCGCGGTAGAAGTCCTTCAAAGCCACCACGCGCTCACCCTGCGCCCCGGCCAGCACCACCTCGGCGCCGTGCACCAGCAGTGCCGGCGGCGGGTCGAGCCGGTAGTCCGCGTGGGCCAGGTTGCCGCCAACAGACGCGGTCTCCCGGATGCGGACGTTGCCCACGTGACTGAATGCCTGCGCCAGTGCCGGCGCACGGCGCTGCACCAGCGGCGACCGCTCCACCGACCGGTGCGTCGCCAACGCGCCGATGCTCAGGCCGTCGTCGTTGTCGGTGATTCGTTCGAGCCCCGGAATCGATTGCAGGTCCACGAGATGGGAGAAGCGCAGCGCCCGCTGCTTCATCAGAATCACCAGCGTGGTGCCGCCGGCGATGGGCCGCGCCTCATCGCCGTGTTCCAGAAGCATCTCGCTGGCTTCAGCCACGGAGCCGGGTTTCAGGAGATCGAAAGCGGGAATGGTCATGACGGATCGTTTGCCCGGCAAAGCACGGACCGGGGATGGGCGGATTTATAGCCTCTACGGTCGTCGTTGACAATTCACGCCATTTCACCGCGCCGCGCCGGCACTGCCCGGCGGAACCTTGGCGTCCGCTATGACTTCCACGGACAGCCTGAGCCCCAGGCTCTCCAACACGGCTTCAAGCGTGGAGAAACGGGGATTGCCCTTTCGTGAAAGCGTCCGGTAAAGGCTTTCACGGCTCAAGTGCGTATCCTCTGCGAGTCGCCTGATGCCGCGGGCTTTCGCGACATCGCGCAGGGCCAACAGGAAAACATCCGATCCGTTTCCGGGCCTGTCTTCAAGAGCAGCGGTCAGATAGGCCGCGGCTTCCTCTGGGTCCTGGAGGTCTTGATGGAGGATATCTTCGTAGGGAATCGTTCGTCTTGGCATATGCCTACCCTCCAAGGTAGTCAGCCCAATATTCCTGAGCCTTCCTTATATCTTCCGTCTGGGTCCTCTTGGTTCCGCCAGACAGCAGAAGGATGAAACGGGGCCCGTCCTGTCCAATGTACACCCGATAGCCCGGACCAATATCCACACGCAGCTCCAACACACCACCACCCACAGACTTGTAATCACCGAGCCACTTGCAAAACCCACTGAGTGAGGGGGTTTAGTTGGTGTGAAGGAGTGAGGGAGGGGTCGTTCCCTGGTATGTTGTGGTTAGCCGACCTCGAACATACAGCCACGAAGAGCCAGGAAGGGAACGCCCCATGTCT
>JAJDXX010000082.1 GCA_022823055.1 Candidatus Binatia bacterium
AAATCCACGCTCTCCCATCCCCGCCGCCTTCACACACACTGCCACGAAGCCGACTGCGTCGGTAAGCCCCTTACAGATGCCCCTCTGTTTCATCCCACGGGGCGGCTCCCCTCGGAACCATGGCCGTTTGCAAGTGGCTCAACTGATAGATGTTCTTCGTGGACGGGTAAATGTAGATTCTGTGGGGCAACATCTTCAGGCTGCTGCCGGTCAGCGCGTTGAAGATGATCCGCCAGTTGTTGACCGGCGTTGCGATGGAGGGGGGATCGAAGGCTTTCCCCGGCGGCAGGCGCAGGGCGTTGATCGTCCCCATTTTCATTTGGAGTTCGCGCCGCGTCATCGCGCTGAAGTCGTAGTCCTCCCCGGCCCGCCGCATCGCGCGGGGAAAGGGGCCTTCATCGGACTGGATAACGAACAGCAGCCCGCGTCCGTTCGGTCGTCGTCTTTCGATCTGCCGGTCGATGACCCGAAGGACCGCGGAGTTGAAGTACCTGAGATACTCGATGAACGCCGCCTTGTAGTCGCCCCACGCGTTCAACGACGAGTAGCGCACGGGCGGGTCGAGACAGCGCCCTGATGCGTCCATCGTGATGGGTTCGTGGGGGATGAGAATGTGAGCGAAAGCGAACACCGGTTCCGAGCGGTTTCCGACTTCCTCCAGGAGGTGGAGCTTGCGCCGGATGCGGCGGCACTGGGGCGCTCTCCGGACATCCTTGAACAGGCCGACGACATCCCAGGTCGGCGTCCGGCCAATGAGAGCTCCTTCGAATTCGGAAAGATGGTTGAGGAGTCCGGAGCCCGTATCGTTCACGTCCGCCCATCGGTTGATACGCGTAGGTTCCCACCCGTTGCCGTAGTTGTGGAACCGGTATCCCAGGTCGCGCAGCCGGTCCTGAGCGACGTTCTTTTCGAGCGCATCGAAAACGGGGCGTTGGTCGCGGCGGCCGATACCATGGGCTGCGGTGAAGTTTTCCAGGTAGCCGCCGTTCAGGGTGGAAGCCAGCGACTGAAACGTCTTGGGATAGTTCGCATGGGCGTTATCCGCGACCACGAAACCTCGCGCTTCGAGCGCCGCGTAGAAGGGACCGTTGTCCACACCGAACTCGCGCATGAGCGTCGTCGTACTCGGGTATCTGTCGGGCACCACATAGATGACGTCGGGAAGCGCCGACTTCCCGCCACCGTAACGTGTGACCGCGGCCAGCGTCTTTTCGTGGAAGTCCTCCGCGATTGTGGGTGGGGAAGGGTAGAAGAGCGAAGGGACACTCAAGCCCAGAGGTACCGACGCCATTACCGCGGTGACGGCGAGTCCAAATGCCGCGGCGCGCATCGGTTCGCGGGTCCGGAGGACAAGATGAAGCGCCAGGGGGGCCACAACGATCGCGGCGTAGGCGACGATGTGCCGGTATCCGAAATCGGGGAGCAGATGCTGGATGTGGAAGAAGGCGAAGTAGCCGTAGAGCGCCGCTGGAAATACGCGACCGAGCGGCGGTGAGAACGCCATCAATCCCAGCGTCGTGAGCACGGCGAAGACTCCGAGCACGGTGAGCGGTCTCACGATGTCGGCGAGGCTCACCATGTTCATATTGCCGATCATGGAGCCGAACACGATGACGAGGACGACGCACAGCGAGACGCCGGCCCACAACAACGATTCCGCGAGCGCGGTTTTCATTTCGGCATGGGCCTTTCAAACCAGAAGAGTACCCGCCCGGATTGTGAGACCGTACGTTGGGTCACGATCCGGGCGTGCCGTCGCAGGACGGCTGCGAAGGTTTCCACGGAATAGTCGTCGAAGATGTCCTCGCGTAACGCGAGCATCTTGCGGACCGTGGGATCGTCCTTGTGCACGAACTCGATCAACCCTCGCGGAGCCAACGATGTGATCCAACTCACGACCTCCGCCAACGGGATGTTGCGACCGATGGCGAGATGATGCTCGAAGGCGAGGGCGATGACCGCGTCCACTTCGGCACAGCGTTCGGCCAGGCCCCTATGTTCGCTTGCGTTCCATCCCTGGTTGGGGCTGGGGTTGGCGCAATCCTGATGGAGGGGCAGGAAATTCAGACCATCCCCTTGAGCCCGTGCAAAGGCTTGTTCCAACGCCCCATGATCTGCATCCAGACCCACAACCTCGGCGGCGCCGGTGCGTAGCGCGCACGCCGCGTAGTCGCCCGTGTTGCAGCCGAGATCCAGAAGCAGAGAGGGCCGCGCGGACCTCACGAAATCTGCCACCATGGCGCGCTTCGCCTTGGCCACTCCTTCTTGACCGGACGAATTGTCCGCGTAACCGGACCACAGGGTGCTGTCGGTTGCCTTGGGGCGTAGTCGGGCGATCCAGTTGCGCAACTGGACGAGCAGGGCGCGGTAGTTCGAAAGCGGCAGACCCCGCGCACGGGCCTTGATTGCCTTGTCCAGCATCACGTCGCCGGTCCACGCCTGAAGCCGCGCGGGCATGATGACGTGGGCGAGCATGCGGAGCGAGAGATGATGACGCCATCTTGCGAGACGGGCGAGGCTGTCGGTCGAAATGCCCTCGGGCCGGCCCCGGTACCATTCCTGGAAGGCCAACCCGAACTTGGCGCGTAGCAGCAGAGGATTGAGAAACTGTTCACAGAACTGGCGGTAACCCGCCCAGTGTTCGTTCTTACGGTACCGACGGAAGGAGAGCAGGTCGATGAATATCGGACAGGGACCCTGAAACTGGATGTTGTAGGCGGATGCGTCCGAGAGCGAGACGCCACCGGCAAGCAGCCTGATCTGGATGTCGAGATGCGCGAGCGCCGCGGCTTTCAGCGCACCAAAGGGCCATTCATACGGATAAGACCAGAAGGGCAGGCGGCGGTGCTCGAGCACAAGCCCACCGGTCGGTGCGTCCGCTCCGAGATCGGCAGCATCCACCTCCTCGGCTCCGAGCACGACACCCTCGGCCATCAGAGGTGCCAGCGCCCCGCTGTCTCTCACGAACTCGTAGTCCGCCAGCCCTGCGGGCTGAACGGTTCTGAAGATCCTGTCGCCGATTCGATGAACCTGTCCCGCTCGATCCCTGAAAGAAGCCGGGTCGACCGTCATTGCGGGGAGCGTGGTTCGATGGACTGCTTCGACTGGCGGGACGGCGCGGGTCGGCTCCGGAAGAGACGACGCATCAGAGAAAGGAACCTGGACATACGGATGCCGATAAACAAGCCCGCCGCGGCAATGGCTCCGATCAGGGCCTGCAGTGCGATGCCGGCGCTTCCCGGATCAATGTAGGCATGGGCCGTGCCGTTCATCATGAGGAGAATCGCGCACGCATAGAGAAACCATCGGATCATCGTGATTTCCTGCCTGTTCGCCGAGTGATTGTCAAATGAGAGAAGACGCGACATTACTGGCGCGCGCCGCCGGATCGCTCCGTTCTTGACGCACGCCAGCCTGCCGCCTTGGGCCAGCTCGCCTGGGCGGTGTCGCCTTCGATGCCGACCACCATGGCGTCCAGCGCGATGCCGCTCCGGCAGCGCAGCACGAAGGATGCGGATGCATTTTTGACTCCGGCTCGGACTATCGGCTATCCTTCCGTGTTCCCGATCCAAGGGATGCCGTCCACACTTTGCAAAGCCGTTTGTCTCCATGCAGATCGAATCTCTCTTGATCATCTTCGTCGCGCTGGGCGCGGGTGCCTTCTCGAAAGGAGCCACGGGGATGGGGCTGCCGCTCATCGCCGTGCCCATCATGGCGGGCTTCCTGGGAGCGCAGCAGGCCGTCATCGTCATCACCATCCCGAACATGGTCAGCAACTTCTGGGTGATGTGGACCTATCGCTCCAGGTTCCACACCGTGCCGGGGCTCGCTTTCGCCACCATGTCGGGCGCCCTGGGAGTGGCCGCTGGCACCTGGTTCCTGGCCACCGCCGACGAACGCGTGCTGACCCTGGTGCTGGCGGTATGCGTGGGCGCCTACCTGGTGCTGCTGGCCTTCCGGGTTGAGATCCGTTTCAGCGGGCGGTTGGGGCGTGTGCTCTCGCCGGTCATCGCCGCTCTGGCCGGTGTGTCTCAGGGCGCCGCCGGAATGTCCAGCGCCGTGGTGGCGGCTTGGGTGCGTGCGTTTCAATTGGAGAAGGAGGCGTACATATTCGCGGCGTCGACGATGTTTCTGGGCCTCACCACCATGCACTTCCTCTTCTGCTTGGCCGCCGGCCTGTTCGACCGGCAGCTTCTCGGCCAGGGGGTTCTCGCGCTCGTGCCCATCGCGGTGTTCCTGCCCATGGGCATGCGCGTGACCCCCTATATCAGCCGGGAATGGTTCAACCGCGTCATCGTCACGCTGATCGTCGTGATGGAGGCGAAGCTGATCTGGCAGGGGCTCACGGGATAGCGGACACGCTGCCAACGCCAGCACGGCCACCCCATTCTGTCTGCCCCTCCCCAACCCCTGGATTCCCGCTTTCGCGGGAATGACATGAGAGGGGAGAGAGGCGGGAATGACCGAGTGGGGTGCCGTGCCATGTCTTATCCGAGCTGGGGTTCGACACGGTCTGGAAAGCGGGAATCCAGGAGTGGCGGGGTGGTGCGAACCGTGAATCCCGCGTGAGGCCGCGACGAATCAGCCCGGCAGGTGCGCCGTCTCCGGCAGACCCAGCATGAGGTTCAGGTTCTGGATGGCCACACCGCTGGCGCCCTTGCCCAGGTTGTCGAGAAGCGCCACCAGCAAGGTATGCCCCGACGGGTGAGGGACTACGTGGAGTTCCATACCGTTGGTGTCGTTGCACGCCTGCGGGTCGAAGCTGCGTTCGTGGGCTTCACGCGGGTCCTGATGATGGACCACGCGGATGAAGGGCTCGCCGTCGTAACGTTGACGGAGACAGTCCACGATGGACGTGCTGTTCACGCCCATGGGCAGCACGCCGAGTGGGACCGGCACCTCCACCCGCATGCCGCAACGGAACGGGCCTACGGCCGGCACGAACAGCGGCTCCAGGGTCAGCCCGCTGTAGGCCATCATCTCCGGGATATGCTTGTGCCGGGCCCCCAGCGCGTAGGGCGCCTCGTAGGGCAGGGAACTCAAGCCCTGCTCGGGACTCTCCCATTTCTCGATCAGGCCTCGACCACCACCGGAATAGCCCGACAGGGCGTGGATGGAGACCGGGGTGTCGTGGGGTAGAAGCCCTTCGTCCACCAGCGGCCGTGTCAACAGGATGAAGGCAGAGGGGTAGCAGCCGGGGTTGGCCACGCAGGGAGCCTCGCGGACGGCATCCCGCCGGCCGGCGTCGAGTTCCGGCAAGCCGTAGATCCAGCCCTCGGCGACCCGGTGGGCGGTGCTGGCGTCGATCAGCCGCGTCCCGCATGCGGCGGCCCACCGCGCCGCTTCCCTAGCTGCGTCGTCCGGCAGGCAAAGCACCGCCAGGTCCGCGCTCTCGATGGCCGCGCGCCGTGCCGCCGTATCCTTGCGCTGGTCCTCGTCGAGCGTGGAAACCGCGATGTCCCGGCGCCCGGCGAGCCAGTCGCGTATGCGCAGACCCGTGGTGCCCACGTGGCCGTCTATGTGAACCTTCGGTGACATGAATCTGTCTCGGGTTCGTACCCCTACGGTTGAATCTAGCAAAAACCCTTCAACATTGGCACGGCACGAGACTCGGTCGGATAAACCCCTCGGACGTGATGGGAGGGCTCGTCCCGGATCACGTCGTGCTGCGCGCACGCTGAATCATCGCGTCAACCTCCGGATTGGCGTTGAACAGAACGATCTCGACGTTGGGGTGCGCACGGGCAAACACGCGAAACACCTCGTCAGCGAAGGCCTGTCCGATCTGCTCGACACCGTTGAAGTCCAGGATTACCTTCTTGAAGCGGTCGAATCGAGTCAATAGCCGCTTCGCTTGCGAGCGCGATATCAATGCCTCGTCGCCATACTGAACCAGGTGGACCGGTACGACGGTTTTCGAGAAGCCGTAGTCTCCATCCGAGGCATAGTCGTCGAACACCTGTTTCAGCGTTTTTGTTGTTCCATTGCTCAGTTCAAGAACGACCAAGGTACCGCGAAAGCCCGCCGCGTTGGCGCTTAACTGGACCTCGTGGACCCAGTCCTGCCTTGTCGCGCTGTCATGCGAGAAGAATACCCTGTGGGAAAGAATATCGAACTCGTCGAACAGTCGTGACGTGAAGAAGATCCCTTCACCTGTGTGGTGCTCGGGGTCGGTCGTCAGTTTTCCCTTGGCCAATTCGAGAACCGCGTGTCGCTCGTCGCCCAGTCCCAGTTCCCGTGTTATCTTGCGAAAAATTCCCTCTCCATCATCGATGAGACTTATTCTGCAATCAACGGCCGTTCGCGACATCAACACTTTCACCCATGTGCCCGAAGAGTGATCGATGGCATTGTTCAACATCTCCGTAAAGCCATATTGCCAAACGCGCCGGGCGTTGTCAGGGATTCCGGACAGCAGAGGTGCGACCTCCGTCCGCCACACCGTGTCCTCGTCCGCCCCCTCCCCGAGTGGGACGAAGAACTCCTTTTCGTCGAATACGGCCAGGGAGTATCGGCGATTCCGTGTCACGCCGTGTGCGGTCAAGAATCCCTCGGCAACAAGACGACCGAGATGTTTGTTCACGGCTTGGCGTGAGATGTCGAAATGCTCGGCGCAAATCTGCGCGACATCTTCGGGATGGGCACGGACGTGCCCAAGGATGTAGTCCCGAATCGCACGGCCCCGCTCTCGTGTACCTGGCACGATTTCAATCCTCCTTGGTTCAATCTTGGGATGAGTCTATTGTCAACTTTATTGTACTAATTGTCAACCCTATGTGCCGGAGAGGGTAACCGAGGTCTCCCTCGACGATAGTTCACGCTCGTGAACCGGCGAAGTCCGGCTTTACGGCTTCCACCGGAATTGCTAATTTGCCGGTCATTCGAGGGCTCGTGCTTCCGTGGCGGGAGGACGGGCATTTATGATCGATTCAAGGAGGAAAAGAATGGACGCCGATGCCAAGAAGACCGCTTTGCGCATGATTCCCTACGGACTGTACATCCTGACCAGTGAGGCCAAGGATGGCCGGGTGGCCGCGGCCACGGTGAATTGGGTGACCCAGGCGTCATTCGCGCCCCCGCTGGTGGTGGTGGGCGTGAAGGCGGACTCGGGCGCGCACGACATCATCAAGGAGTCCGGCAGCTTTGCCCTGAACGTCCTGGGCAAGGGACAGCAGGGGCAGGCCTTCACTTTCTTCAAGTCGCTGGAGCGGGAAGGGGACAGCATCGGCGGTGAGGCCTTCTCCGCGGGCGCCACGGGCGCGCCGGTGCTGGCCAACGCGCTGGCGTTCGTCGAGTGCAAGCTCGTGGATACGGTGGAGAAGGGCGACCATTCCGTATTCGTCGGGGAAGTGGTGGAGGCCGGCGTGAGGGGCGAGATTTCCGGCCGGGCCGATGACGCCACTCTCCTGCTCAAGGACCTGGGCGACTCGGTCTTCTACGGCGGCTGATACACGGCGCCCGGGGTGCGCTGGACTCTGTGCGAGTGGCGCGTGCTCCGGGCGCGGCACGTCATTTTATGGCAACCCCAAGGCTCGTCGGCTGGTTGCAGGACATCGTGGGCGATGACGGCGTCGTGTCGCATCCCACGGAGTTGAGCGTTTACGACTGCGACGGGTACACGCTGGAGAAGTCGGCGCCGGACATCGTGGTGCTGCCGCGTTCCACCGGGGAGGTGGCCGCGGTCCTCAAGCTGCTCCGGCGTGAAGGGGTGCCGTTCGTGCCGCGCGGCACCGGTACCGGGCTGAGCGGCGGCTGCCTCCCGCTTGGGGCGCCGGTGATGGTGAGCCTGACCCGCATGAACCGGATCCTCGATCTGGATCCGGTCAACCGCCGCGCCGTGGTCCAGAGCGGCGTCATCAACGCCTGGGTCAGCCGGGAGGCCAGGCCTCACGGGCTCCATTTCGTGCCGGATCCCTCGAGCCAAATGGCCTGCTCCATCGGCGGCAACGTGGCGGAGAACTCCGGCGGCCCGCACACCCTCAAGTACGGCGTCACCACCAACCACGTGCTCGGGGTGACGCTGGTGCTCCCGGACGGTGAAGTCGTCCGCCTCGGCGGCATGACCGAGGATGCGCCGGGATACGACCTCCTGGGCGTCACCGTCGGCTCGGAGGGCACCTTCGGCGTCGTCACCGAGGCGGTTCTCAAGCTCCACCCGTTGCCCCAGGCGTGCAAGACGCTCCTGGCGGTGTTCGATTCCGTGGCCGACGGGAGCGCCGCGGTGTCCGCCATCATCGCCGGCGGGATCGTGCCCGCAGCCCTGGAGATGCTCGACCACATGATCATCCAGGCGGTGGAGGATGCCTTCCATTTCGGCTTCCCGCGCAACGCCGGCGCGGTATTGATCGCCGAGCTCGACGGACTGGAGGCCGGTCTGGAGCGAGCCGCCGGCAGGGTCCGGAATGTCTGCGAAGCCAACGGCGCCACCGAGATACGGGTGGCCCGCGACGACCGCGAGCGCGAAGCGTTGTGGAAGTGCCGCAAGCGCGCGTTCGGCGCCCTGGGGCGCCTCGCGCCCAACTTCTGCTGCCAGGACGGCGTGGTGCCGCCGAACCGGTTGCCGGAGATCATGGAGCGGATCGCCGCCATCGGCAAGGCCCATGATCTCCGGATCGGCAATGTGTTCCACGCGGGCGACGGCAACATCCATCCCATCCTGCTGTACGACGAGCGCGACCGGGACGAAACCGAACGGGTGGTGGCCGCCGGCCGCGAGATCCTGCGGGAGTGCGTGAGGCTCGGCGGCAGCCCGACCGGCGAGCACGGCATCGGGGTGGAGAAGGTGGCGTTGATGCCGTTGATCTTCACGCCGGACGATCTGCGCACCATGGAGGAGGTGCGCGCCGTGTTCGATCCCGACGACTGCTGCAACCCCAACAAGATATTCCCGTCGGCGGAGCGGCAAGTCGAGGTGCGAGCGCCGCGGCGCCAGGCGGCTATGTAGGTGGCGCGGCCGGACGCCGGGCATGTTACGGAACAGGCGCGTATGAGCCGCACATCTCTCATCGAGCCGGTGCCGGCCTGGGATGGATTCGACGACGACCTGCGGCTGTCCCGCGTGGCCGCGGGAACGCCGGCCGATTGCGCGCGGTTCACCATCGACGGAATCCAGCCGGAACGAGTTCTTTTCCCCGACTCGGCGGAGCAGGTTTGCCGCATCCTGCAAATCGCCTCCGTCCGCGGCGTCGCGCTGGTGCCAGCGGGCTTCGGCGCGCATCTGGGCCTGGGTGGATCTCTGCTGAGGCCGTTTGCCGTGCTATCGCTGGCCGCCATCAACGCCCTTGTGGACCACCAGCCAGCGAACATGACCGTGACCGCCCAGGCGGGCATGAGAGTGGCCGAGCTTCAGGACGCGGTGGCCCAGAGCGGCCAGTGGCTGCCCGTGGAACCGCCCCTTCCCGAAGCCACGAGCGTGGGCGGTATGATCAGCGCCGACCTGAACGGCCCGTCGCGCTTCTCCCAGGGAACGGTGCGGGACTTGCTGATCGGCATCACCGTGGCGCGGGCGGACGGGACGATCGTCAAGAGCGGCGGGAGGGTGGTCAAGAACGTCGCCGGCTATGACCTGGCCAAGCTCTACTGCGGCGCGCTGGGAACCTTGGGGGTCATCGTCGAGGCGACCTTCAAGCTGCGCGCACTTCCCGCGGCGGTGACGGTGGCGCGGATTCCCTGTTCCGACATGCTGGAGGCGCGAGAACTGTTGGAGCGAATCCGGACCGCGCCCCTGGAACCACGCTTGATCGAACTCCTGACGCCTGTCCCGACCGCAGGTAGCGATTGCGTCATCGTGGTCGGCTTCAGCGGTTCCGAAGAGGACGTGGCGAATCAGCAAGAGACTCTGCGGGCGCTGGTGCATGGGAAGATGATCGAGGAACGGGCGGGGAAGGCCGCCGCCGCAGCCTTGGCCGAATTGCGGGATGCCAACGTGCGGGGCGAGGCATTGTTGAAGCTCAAGGCGAGCCTTCTTCCCACCGGGCTCCCGGCGTTCGTGTCTGCGCTGGAAGACGCGAGCGCGGAACACGGCCTGACGATGGCGGTGCAGGCGCATGCGGGCAACGGCATCGTCCGCGTTCACGTGCGGCGCCCGGAAGCGGAAGCCACGCACCGCTCGGCAGGGACATTGGTGGAGGAGTTGCGCGCCGGCGCCGCGGCGCTGGGCGGCGTCCTGATCGTGGAGCAGGCGGCTCCCGACATCAAGCCGGAACTGGACATCTGGGGTGGCGAAATCGAGGCGCTGCCCCTGATGCGGCGTATCAAGAATGCCTTGGATCCCAAGAGAGTCCTGTCGCCGGGACGGTTTGTCGGGGGGATTTAGGACCGAGGCACCAACCCCCCTGATCGTCATTCCGGGAATGACGATCAGGGGGGTTGCCTTTTGTCTGTTTTCGAGGAACGGATGTATTCGACGGATGAGCACACAACTGGCTGATTTCGAAAGCTCCGGGAACTGCATTCACTGCGGGCTGTGCATCGCGTCATGCCCGACGTTTCTTGAGCTGGGAACGGAGATGGACTCGCCGCGAGGGCGCATCCATCTCATGCGCTCGCTGCGCGACGGGACGGTGCCGCTGGACGACACCAGCGTGCGGCACCTGGACCTTTGTCTCGGCTGCCGCGCGTGCGAGACCACGTGTCCGTCCGGAGTGCGCTACGGCGCCCTCATCGAAGCGGCGCGCGGGTTCATCGGCTCCCGGCACCGGCGCTCCTGGTGGGAGCGGATGAAGCGCGGGCTGCTCAACCGCGCATTTCCCAATCCGACGATCATGAAGGCGTTCGGCTGGGCGGTGCGCTGGATGACGCGGTTCGGCCTTCGGCGTGTCGCCCGGACGGGGCTCCTGCCGGCGTCGGTCCGCCGCTCGCTGCGCTATCTGCCCGAACCGGAAGCGCCTTTCCGGTCCGTAGCCCTGCCCGAAGTGATAGCGTCGGCCGGACCGGTGCGGCACCGCGTGGGTCTTCTCGCCGGATGCGTCATGCAGAGCCTCTTCGGCGACACGCATGCCGGCACGGTTCGGCTGTTGACGCAGCACGGGTGCGAGGTCCGGGTTCCGCGGGGAGCCCGCTGCTGCGGCGCCTTGCCGTTGCACAACGGAGACCACGAGCGGGGTCTGGCGCTGGCGCGCGGGACCATCGCCGCATTCGATAGCCTGGATGTCGACGCCGTGCTGACCAACGCGGCCGGTTGCGGTGCGGCCATGCGCGAGTACGGAGCGCATTTCAACGAGGACGCCGCGTTTCGGGCAGCGGCCGAACGTGTTGCTGCCCAAGTGCGGGATGTGGCAGAGTTCCTCCATGCCTTGCCCGATTTCGCGCCCAGAACAAGCGTGAACGTCAAGGTGGCCTATCATGACGCGTGCCACCTGCTGAACGGGCAGGGCGTGGAGGCGCAGCCGCGTGAGCTTCTCAAGCGCATCCCCGGTGTCGAGTGGGTCGATCTCCACGAAGCGGATGTGTGCTGCGGCAGCGCGGGGACGTACAACCTCACGGAACCGGAGCTGGCCGGCAGGCTGGCTGCGCGAAAGGCCAGGAACGTGGTGGCGACGGAGGCGGACGTGCTCGTGACCGGGAATCCGGGGTGCATCCTGCAGATCCGGGCGGCGCTCCGGGAGCAGGGATCGTCCATTCGCGTCGTGCATACCGCGGACTTTCTGGCGCGGGCTTACACCAGCGAGGCGGGGGCGCCGGATTAGGCCGGCGTACCCGAAACGGAGGAACCCATGAGAGATGGTTTGCGCATACTCGACAGCGACATGCACGTGTTCGAGCCTCACGATCTCTACCTGACCTACATGAATCCCAAGTGGGGCGACCGGATCCCGCGCGGCGAGGTGCGGGAGAAGCGCCAGGACAAGGGCCTGACACTCCACGGCATGACACGTTACGTGCTCGGTGACGGCACGCCGATCCGCCCTCCCGGAAAAGCGGTGCACTTCCACGAGCAGCGCCAGAAAGACGCCTACATCAAGCCCGCGAGCCAGAACTACAACAACTTCTCGCAGGTCGAGGCCATGGACGTGGAGGGCCTCGACGTCGCGGTGCAGTTCCGCACCGCGCCGCTGCACACCAACGAGGACTTCGAGCCCGAGTACGCCAACGATCTGTGCAAGGCCTGGAACGACTGGATGTACGACTTCTGCGGCGCCGACAGATCGCGGCTCAAGGGTTCGGCGCTCATCACCTTGCACGACGTGGATCTCGCGGTGAAGGAAGCGCGGCGGGCCGTCAAGGAACTGGGTGCCATCGGACTGTCGCTCTGTCCGGAACCCATCAACGGTCACCACATCCACGACCGGCACTTCGACCCGCTTTGGGCCGAGGCCATCGACCTCGACGTGCCCATCTGCTTCCATCCGCCGGCGCGACCCAACCAGATCCAGGTGGCCCGGCGCTTCGAGGGGCACCCCAACGAAGACCTCCTGGTGAACCCCTTGCGCAACCCGGTGGAGCTGATCCTGGCCGTCAGCGCCTTCTGCGTGGGTGGCGTTCTGGAGAAGTTCCCCAAGCTACGGGTGGCCTTTCTCGAAGGCAACTGCAGTTGGCTGCCGTGGCTGATGTACCGCATGGACGAGTACTGCGAGCTTCAGGGAGCCATGGCGGAGATCCCCTTGCGCAAGAAGCCCAGCGAGTATTTCCGCGAGCAGTGCTTCATCTCCGCGGACGTGGACGAAGCGCTGGTGGTGAACGTCATCGACTACATGGGCGACGACAACATCGTCTTTTCAACCGACTACCCGCACATCGACTCGCGCTGGCCCGAGGCCGTCTCCACCTTCACGTCCATCTCCGGACTGAAGAAGGAATCCCTGGAGAAGATCCTCTGGACCAACTGCGCGCGGCTGTACGGGTTGGATTAGGACAGGACATCCATGACAACGCAAAGTGCCGTTTGGGCTCCTCCGGCGGAGGTGTCGCGGGAGGAGTGCCTCGCCGACTCCAGAGCGGTTCTGGCGATGCCGGACATCCCGCTCAAGGAGTACGAAGATCTGGTCCGTATCGAGGCGGTGGGGCTGGAGTGGGACATCGGCGCGCAGATCTATGAGCCGGAGGACCCGGCGAAGATCGTGGTGGGCGCGGACGGCAAGAAAGCGGGGGCCTACCTGCTGTCCGGCGGTGACGGCGACTTCAAGACCATGGCGCCGGTGGCGCGCCTTCTCGCCGGGAAGTTCGGCTTCAAGGTCGCCACCATGACCTACCCCGGCCGGCTCTGTCTGGACGATCCGTCGCGCAACTGGCCCGGCGACACCATCAATCCGGACGGTACCATCCGCACTCCGATCTGGCTCACCGACGAACACATCACGCCGGACCAATACGAGGTGGTGAAGGACAGCTCGCTGCGCGAACGCTATGGCACCCGCACCGTGCTCCACGCCAAACCCGGCACGACCTTCTGGCACCGCCTCGCGGGTTGGCCAGCGGCCTTCGAGGAGGGCGGCAGACAGGTGATGGCGCGGAACCTTCCAGACGGCGAATACTCCGAGCCACTTGCAAAACCCACTGAGTGAGGGGGTTTAGTTGGTGTGAAGGAGTGAGGGAGGGGTCGTTCCCTGGTATGTTGTGGTTAGCCGACCTCGAACATACAGCCACGAAGAGCCAGGAAGGGAACGCCCCATGTCT
>JAJDXX010000246.1 GCA_022823055.1 Candidatus Binatia bacterium
CACCGGGGCCACCAAGGCGTTCATCGACCGCTACAACAAGAAATACGGCTACGTGCCCGACGACGTGGGCGCGCTGACCTGGGACTCGCTGCGCATCGTCGAGCACGCCATCAAGGGAACCGGCGGACTCACGGGCGACATCAAGAAGGACCGTGAGAACGTCAAGAACGCCCTGGCCGGGATCAAGAAGTTCGCGGGCATCACCGGAGACATGGCCTTCACACCCGAAGGCGACCCCGTCAAGTGCGCGGTGGTCGTGCGTATCAGCGACAAGGGCGAGTTCGAGTTCTACAAGTCGGTCTGCCCGTAGGTCCGAAGCCGGACCCACGCGTGCACGGGGCGAGGGCGGCCGCATTCGCGGCGCGTGACGCCCGGCAGGCGGATTCCAACTGGGGGAGGGCCAGGACCGCGGTCCTGGCCCTCCTTGCCTGAACATCCCGTTCGACAATCCAACGCAACCGGTGGGCATGTCGCTTTTTCTCCAGAACCTGGTCAACGCCCTGCAGTGGGGGAGCTTCTACGCTCTCATCGCCCTGGGCTACTCCATGGTCTACAGCATCCTGATGCTGTTCAACTTCGCCCACGGCGACATCTTCATGGTGGGCGCCTACATCGGCGTCGGGGTCGCCGCGGTGCTCCTCGCGGCGTCCGCCGAGGGCGCCCTGGCGCTGCCTCCCTGGGCGATCCTCGTCCTGACCATCCTGTTGGCCATGGTGTTGACGTCGTTCGTCGGCATGCTGGTCGAACGCATCGGCTACCGGCCTCTGCGAGGCGCGCCGCGCGCTTCCGCGGCCATCACCGGCCTCATGATCGGGATCATCCTGGAAACCGGCAACCTGGCGTTGCTCGGCGCCCAGCGGATACGTTTTCCGTCCCTGATCGATACGACGGTCTACGAGGTGGCGGGCGTTTTCATCACCAACACCAAGATCATTATCGTGGTGGTGGCGCTGCTGCTGGCCGCGGGCATGCACTTTTTCGTGCACAAGACCAAGTGGGGCCTGGCCATGCGTGCCATGGCCTTCGACTACGTCGCCGTGCCATTGATGGGGGTCTCCGTCAACGGCATCGCCGCGCTGACCTTCGCGCTGGGCTCGGCGCTGGCCGCCGCGGCCGGTATCCTCTACGCCCTTGCCTACCCGGTGCTGGACCCGTACATGGGCATCGTGTTCGGCTGGAAGGCCTTCGTCGCGGCCATCCTCGGGGGGCGGGTGTCGGTGATGGGGGCCACGCTGGCGGGTTTCCTCCTGGGTTTCATCGAGATCTTCGTGGCCATGATCTTTCCCTCGACGCTGCGCGACCTGATCGCCTACTCCATCGTGCTGCTGATCCTCATTGTCCGGCCGCACGGCTTCTTCGGCGAGCCCTACAGCGCGCGCCTGAGGCTCTGAACGGCAGGGACGGCCTCGGTCATGGATGTGCGCCGGACCATGCGCGGCTTCTCTCAAGTGCCCCTTCTGGGGTGGCTCGTGGCCGCGTTCATCTCGGTGGTGATCGAGATCCAGTGGGGTACGCCCCTGGCGCAAGCGCTGGGGTTGCCCAAGATCCCGGTGCTCTTCGGCGTGGTCCTGGCCCTCAAGCAGCCGCACCTGCTGCCCGGAGCCGTGGTGTACCTGCTGTTGGTGTATGGCCTGCCCATCGCGCTCATTGCCCGACTCGGCGCCGGCATCGCCAACCAGGCGGCGGGCGCACTCCTGCGCCTGCCGCTGTGGGTCTCCGCGGCCGTCCACCTGGGGCTCTTCTACGCCGCCCTGGAGTTGTGGTCCGGCTTGAGCGACTACCGCGACCTGGTGCTCCGCTTCACCCTCATCGCGGTGATGGTCACCCTGAGCCTCAACGTGATCAACGGCTACATGGGGGAGTTCTCGTGCTCTCATCCCGGGTTCATGGCGGTGGGCGCCTACGCCGCCTCGGTGCTGAGCGTGGACCTGTTCACCAAGCACCGCGTGTTCGGCGAGGCGTTGCTGCCGCCCGCCCTGGGGCCGTTCCTCTTCCCGCTGGTGCTCATCATCGCGGGTCTGGTGGCCGCGGTCAGCGCCCTGGTGGTGGCCATTCCCTCGTTCCGGACGCGCGGCGACTACCTCGCCATCATCTCGCTGGCGTTCATGTTCATCATCAAGAGCCTGATCGAGAACCTGGAGATCGTGGGGGGTGCGCGCGGGCTGGGCGGGCAGCCCGACTGGGCCGGCCTTTCCACCGTGTTCCTGTGGACCGTCGCGTGCGTGTGGGCCATCAACAACTTCGTGCGCTCGACCCTGGGGAAGGCGCTCAACGCGGTGCGCGACAACGAAACCGCGGCCACGGCCATGACTGTGGACACGCGCTACACCAAGATCGTGGGGTTCCTGTTCGCCGCATTCTGGGCGGGGGTGGCCGGGGGCCTGTTCGCCCACGTGCTGCGCTACGTCAATCCCGGCACCTTCGGCATCCAGAAGCTGGCGGAGGTGCTGGCGATGGTCTATTTCGGCGGGCTGAACTCGGTTTACGGCTCCATCGTCGGCGCGGTCGGCATCAGTCTCCTGGGCGAGGCCCTGCGTCCGCTGGAGATCTTCAAATGGATCATCATCCCGCTGCTGCTCATCCTGGTGATGATTTACCGGCCCACCGGTCTGGTGGCCTTCAAGGAGTTCGACCCGAAGGCCGTCCTGAGGCCGAAGAACGGCCCGGAAAGGGAGCGCGATGCCCTTCCTCGAGGTTGAACACGTCACCCACCAGTTCGGCGGCCTGCGCGCGGTGCACGACTACAACCTGGCCATCGAGCCGGGTCATATCCGCGGACTCATCGGTCCCAACGGCGCGGGCAAGACCACGATCTTCAACCTCATCACCGGCATCTACAATCCGACCGAAGGCAATGTGCGCCTCGACGGCACCCGGATCAACGGGCTGGCGCCCCACCGCATCGCGTCCATGGGCATCGGCCGGACCTTCCAGAACCTGCTCCTGTGGCGCCACATGAACGTGCTCGATCACGTCAAGATGGCGCATTTCTCGCGCATCCGCTACGGTCTGCTTGGGGCGGTCCTGGGCACCCCGCGGCGCCACCGGGAAGAGCGCGAGATCGAGGACAAGGCGCGCACGCTCCTGGAAATGCTGGACATCGGCCACCTCGCGGGGCAGGCGGTGACCAACCTGCCCTACGGCGCCCAGCGGCGCGTGGAAATGGCACGGGCGCTGGCGACGGAGCCCAAGCTGCTGCTGCTCGACGAGCCCACCGCCGGCATGAACCCGGACGAACTGGTGCAGATCATGGAGATCATCCGCCGGGTGCACCGCGAGCTGAACCTGGCGATCTTCCTCATCGAGCACCGCATGCGCTTCGTCATGGAGTTGTGCGAGAGGATCCAGACGCTGGTCTTCGGGGAGGTCATCGCCGAGGGGACGCCGGAGGAAATCCAAAACGATCCCAAGGTGATCGAGGCCTACCTGGGTTCCGGTAACGAGTGACGCCGATGCTGTTGTCCGTCGAAAACCTGCGCGTCTCCTACGACCAGATCCGCGCCCTCCAGGGGATCAGCTTCGAGATCGACGAGGGCGAGATCGTGTGCATCATCGGCGCCAACGGCGCGGGCAAGAGCACCACGCTGCTGGCCATCTCGCGCATGGTACCGGCCGAGGCGGGCACGCGCATGACCTACATGGACAAGGACCTGCTGCAATACTCAGCCGACAAGGTGGTGAGCCAACTCGCCATCTCCCATGTGCCCGAGGGGCGGCGCCTGTTCGAGAACCTCACGGTGATGGAGAACCTGAGGCTCGCCTGCTTCGCCCGCAAGGACGACGGCGTTAGGCGCGATGTCGACCGGGTCCTGAGCATCTTCCCGCGCCTGGCCGAGCGGGAGCACCAGAAAGCCGGCACCCTGAGCGGCGGCGAGCAGCAGATGCTCGCCGTGGGCCGGGCCTTCGTGAGCGGGCGCAGGCTCATGCTCCTGGACGAGCCCTCCATGGGACTGGCGCCGCTGATGATGAAGGGCGTGTTCGACGCGCTCAGGGAAATCAACCAGGAAGGCACCACCATCCTGCTGGTGGAGCAGAACGCGCAGCTCGCTCTCCAGTTCGCCGGCCGGGGCTATGTGCTGGAGAACGGTCACATGGTGCTGGAGGGAAAATCGGCGGACCTGCTCGCCGACGACGGCGTCAAGCAGGCCTACCTGGGGGGCTGAGCGCCATCTCCGAGACGCTCGTGTCCTGTTGCCATGGCTCTACAGGCCGCGGATCGTTGCTTTTTCATGAATTTTATCCGAGGTTAAAATTATCGCTTGTTCAATAAGAAGTGATCGACATACTCTGGATTTACTTTCTGCCAAGAGGAGGATCATCATGAGAATTCTGTCACGTGCTCTTTCTGGCGGCCTCGCGGCCGCGGTCGGCTTGGCGATGGCCGTCTCCATGGCCTCGGCGGGTACCCTGGATGACGTCCGCCAGCGCGGCCACCTGATATGCGGCATCAACACCGGCCTGGTGGGATTCGCCGCCCCGGACGACAAGGGCGTGTGGAAGGGCTTCGACGTGGACGTGTGCCGCGCGGTGGCGGCCGCGGTGTTCGGCGACGCCAACAAGCTCAGGTACAAGAACCTCACCGGCAAGACGCGTTTCACCGCGCTGCGTTCGGCCGAGATCGACATGCTGTCGCGCAACACCACCTGGACCTTCAGCCGCGACGTGGACCTGCAGCTCACCTTCGTGGGCATCAACTACTACGACGGCCAGGGCTTCATGGCGCCGAAGAAGCTCGGCGTCAAGTCCGCCGGCGAACTCGCCGGCGCGTCGGTGTGCATCCAGACCGGCACGACCACCGAGCTGAACCTCGCGGACTTCTTCCGCGCCAACAACATGAAGTATGAGCCGGTGCCCATCGAGACGAACGCCGAAGCGCGCACCAACTACCTGGCCGGCCGTTGCGACGTCTACACCACCGACCGCTCCGGCCTGGCGGCGACACGGGCCGCCACCGACAATCCGGACGACCACGTGGTGCTGCCGGAGATCATCTCCAAGGAGCCGCTGGGGCCGCTCGTGCGCCACGGCGACGACCAGTGGGCGGACATCGTACGCTGGAGCCTCAACGCCATGATCGCGGCCGAGGAGATGGGCGTCACCTCCAAGAACGTCAAGGAGATGGCATCGAAAGAGAACAAGAACAAGGAAGTCAACCGGCTGCTCGGCGTCGAGGAGCTGCAGGGCCGCGAGCGGCTGGGGCTGTCCAAGGACTGGGCGGTGAACATCATCGCGCAGGTGGGCAACTACGGCGAGGTCTTCGAGAAGCACTTGGGCAAGAAGACCCCCATCGGCCTCGACCGGGGCCTCAATGCCCAGTGGACCGACGGCGGACTGATCTACGCCCCTCCGTTCCGGTAGACTGGACAGGTTCCACACCAGCATGAGCCGTATGGATCCGGTGTCGCGCCGTCATCGCGCGTGACACTGGCAATCCATACGGCGCATGTCGTATAGACTACCGGGCGTGGTGCAACCTACCGACAGACCCGGTCCGCCTCCAGGTCCGGCGTTCAGCCTGGGCAGCCTGTGGTACGACGAGGCCGTCCGCGGCGTCGCCATCCAGATCCTGGTGCTGCTCGGCGTGTTCGCGACCGTGGCCTGGATGATCGCCAACGTCGTCGCCAACTTCGCCATCCTCGACAAGACCTTCGGGTTCGAGTTCCTCTGGCTCCCCGCCAACTACGACATCAACCAGACGCTCATCGAGTACACCAACCGGGACACGCACCTGCGCGCGGCGGCGGTGGGGCTGATCAACACGGGACTGGTGGCCTTCCTCGGGATCATCGTGGCCACCGTGCTCGGTTTCCTCGTCGGGATATTCCGGCTGTCGGAAAACTGGCTGGTGTCGCGCCTGGCGTACTGCTACGTCGAGTTCACCCGCAACACCCCGGTGCTGCTGCTCATCCTGCTGTGGCACGGGATATTCATCAACACGCTGCCGCATCCGCGGCAGGCCATGACCATCGGCGGCGCCACGTTCCTCACCAACCGGGGCTTCTACGTTCCCAAGCCCGTGTTCGAATCGGGTTTCGAGTGGGTCACGCTGGCTCTGGCGGCGGCCATCGTGGGGGCGATCCTCGTCCACCGTCACGTACGCCGGGTCCGCGAGGCCACGGGCCGCCAGCTTCCCGGCGGCTGGATTTCCGCCGCCCTGATCGTGGGACTGCCGGGACTTACCTACGCGGCGGTCGGTGCTTCCCTGTCCTTCGACGTCCCGGAACTCCAGGGGTTCAACTTCGAGGGCGGACTCTACCTCACCCCCGAGCTGGTGGCGCTGACATGGGCGCTGGCGTTCTACACCTCCGGGTTCATTGCCGAGAACGTCCGCGCCGGCATCCTTGCCGTGGACAAGGGCCAGATCGAAGCGTCGCAAGCGCTGGGACTTCCCCGCAGACGCGTCCTGCGCCTGGTGATACTGCCTCAGTCGCTTCGGGTGATCGTCCCGCCGCTCACCTCCCAGTACCTTGACCTCACCAAGAACTCGTCCCTGGCCATCGCCATCGGCTACGTGGACCTGGTGGGGACCCTGGGGGGGATCACGCTGAATCAGACGGGGCGGGAGATCGAGTGCATGATGCTGGTCATGCTGGTCTACCTGGCCATTTCCCTGGGCATCTCCATGTTCATGAACTGGTACAACCGGCGGGTCCGGTTGGTGGAGCGCTGATGTCACTTCCCGCAACCGCATCACCGACCTATCCGCCCGGACAGCACCCGGACCTGCCGCCGCCGCCGGGGTCCGCGGGCGTCGTCGGGTGGCTGCGCGCCAACCTGTTCTCGTCCGTGTTCAACACCGCGCTGACCTTCGTTTCCGTCTGGCTGATCTACGAGTTCGTGACCGCCGCCATCGACTGGTTCGTCCTGGAAGCCGTGTGGGAGGCGGGCTCCCGGGTGGACTGCCGCAAACAGGGTGACGGTGCCTGCTGGGCGGTCATCGCCACCCGCGTGGACCAGTTCGTCTATGGCTTTTATCCCGCGGACCAACGCTGGCGTCCGGTGCTCACCTTCGTCCTGCTTTTTCCCGCGCTGGCGCCGGTGCTGTTCGACCGCACGCCCTATCGCAGCCAACTGCTATGGTTCTCGCTGGCCTATCCGGCGCTGGGCGCCTGGTTGATCCACGGCGGCCTGGGCCTGCCGGTGGTGGATACCGACGCCTACGGCGGGTTCCTGCTCACCATGATCCTGGGCGTCACCGGCATCGTGGCGTCCCTTCCGCTGGGCATCCTGCTCGCCCTCGGCCGGCAGTCACAACTGCTCGTGGTACGTGTCCTGTGCGTCACCTTCATCGAAGTCGTGCGGGGCGTGCCGCTGATCACGCTGCTGTTCATCGCCTCCACCATGCTCAACTACTTCCTGCCCCCGGGGACCAACTTCGATCTTCTCATCCGGGTGCTCATCATGGTCACGCTGTTCGCCGCGGCTTACCTGGCCGAAGCCGTGCGCGGCGGGCTGCAGGCCATTTCCCGCGGCCAGTACGAGGCCGCGGACTCCCTCGGGCTGTCCTACTGGAAGAAAACATGGCTGATCACGCTGCCCCAGGCCCTCAAGATCGCCATCCCCGGCATGGTCAACGTCTTCATCGGGCTTTACAAGGACAGCACGCTGGTAGTAATCATCGGCCTGTTGGATCCTCTGGGTGTCGCCCGGGCGGTGCTCGCCGACGCCAAGTGGAACGGGCTGTCCAACGAGACGTATCTCTTCATCGCGCTCTTCTTCTTCATGAGCTGCTTCGCCATGTCGCGATACTCCCTGTGGCTTGAAGGACGACTGAGCGTCGGCGACCGTTAGCAGACCGTCGGCATTTCCCTCATGGCTACCATCGAAGAAGACACCGAACGCATCCGATCCGCGGCCGATTCCTCCAGGGTGATGGTGGAGATCCAGGCCATGCACAAGTGGTTCGGAACCTTCCACGTGCTCAAGGACATCAACCTGCGGGTCACCGCAGGCGAACGGATCGTCATCTGCGGGCCGTCGGGCTCCGGCAAGTCCACCCTGATCCGCTGCATCAACCGGCTGGAGGTGCATCAGCAGGGGTCCATCGTGGTGGACGGCATCGAGCTGACCCGCGACGTGAAGAACATCGAGCAGATCCGCTCTGAGGTGGGCATGGTGTTCCAGCATTTCAACCTCTTCCCGCACCTCACCGTGCTGGAGAACTGCACCCTCGGGCCCATGTGGGTGCGCAAGCTGCCCAAGGACGAGGCGGAAGACATCGCCCTCCGGTACCTCGAGCGTGTGCAGATCCCCGAGCAGGCCGACAAGTATCCGGGCCAGCTCTCGGGCGGCCAGCAGCAGCGGGTGGCCATCGCGCGCTCGCTGTGCATGCAGCCCAAGATCATGCTGTTCGACGAGCCCACCTCCGCCCTGGACCCCGAGATGATCAAGGAAGTGCTCGACACCATGCTGGAACTGGCCGAAACCGGCATGACCATGCTGGTGGTGACCCACGAGATGGGATTCGCCCGCCGCGCCGCCGACCGCGTGATCTTCATGGACGGCGGCGAGATCATCGAGAAGAACGCCCCCGAACCGTTCTTCAACAACCCCCAGAACGACCGCACCAAGCTGTTCCTGAGCCAGATCCTGTCGCACTGAGCCGCGGACACGCGCGGGGTGTCTGAACCGCTGACGCGACCCCTGCCGCCCTCTCCGTCATTCCCGCGAAAGCGGGAATCCAGGAGGGGTGAGGCGGGAAACGCCGCTGTAGCGCCCTACCACCGCCCCTGGATTCCCGCTTCCGCGGGAATGACGGATTCGGTGTCGCGGCGGCGCGCCTGAATTTCACCCGTTTCTGTGTTACGGTCCTGAATCTGTAATTCCCACGCAGGAAGGGCCGGAACCGCATGTCTGCAACACTGATCAAGAACATCGGAACACTGGCGACCGGGATGCTGGAGGACCCGCTCCGGGACGCCGACTCGATCCTGGTAGCGGACGGGGTGATCCAGGAAATTGGAAACGGGCTGAGCGGCTCCGCCGACCGCACCATCGACGCCAACGGCACCACGGTCGTCCCCGGCCTCATCGACTCGCATTCCCACCCCACCTTCGGCAACTTCACGCCGGCACAGAACTCCATGGGCTGGATCACCCACTACATGCACGGCGGCGTTACCTCCATTATCTCCGCGGGCGAACTGCACGTGCCGGGCCTGCCGCTGCCGCCGGACCCGCTGTGCGCGGTGTCCCTGGCCATCGTCGCCAAGCGCTGCTGGGACAACTTCCGCCCAACCGGCGTCCGCGTGCACGGCGGCACGCTCTTGCTGGTGCCGGGCCTCGAAGAGAAGGATTTCGACACCATCGCCGAAGCCGGCATCCGCCTGGTGAAGTTCATCTTCTACGACTACAGCCTGCTGCCCACCGGCGAGGCCGAACGCTACGTGAAATGGTCCCGAGCGCGCGACATCAAGGTCAAGATCCACTCCGGCGGGGTTTCCCGCTCCGGCGTGAGCCAGGTGGCGGGCGTCGACATCGTCAAGGCCATCGACCCCGACGTCATCGGCCACAGCACCGGCGGCCCCATCCCCATGCCCGAGGAGGACCTGCGCCGCATCGTGGCCGAGACGGAGTACTACGTGGAGATCTGCACTTCCGGCAACCTGCGCATGGGCATGGTGCTGACCGACGCGGTGCGACAGCACGGCGCCGAAGCGAGGGTGCTGGTGGGCACCGACACACCGGGCGGCACCGGCGTAGTGCCCCGGGGCATCCTGCGCGAGATCTGTTTCCTGGCCTCGCTGGGCGGCATCGCTCCGGAGCACGCGGTGGCCATGGCCACAGGCAACACCGGCCGAGCCCACGGCCTGGACTTGGGCATCATCGCGGAAGGCAAGCCCGCGGACCTGGTCATCATGGACAGCATTACCGGCTCGGTGTCCACAGACGCGCTCGATTCCTTCGCCAAGGGCGACCTGCCGGGAATCTCGGTGGTGATGATCGACGGTGAGCTGACAGTCGCCGGCCGGAGCCAGCAGACGCCGCCACCGGAACGGGGCGTCGTCATCAGCGGGTAGGAAATCGTTCTCGCCGGGACATCGGGGTCGAATCTTGTACTTTGAGACCGTGTACGTAACTTTTCGTTAACGTTGATAAAAGGCGGGCGTGAGGCCGGTATCACTCGGTGGCCGTCGCCCAAGGAGGTTGCTCGGTGAGCTCATTACAGTACGGCGTGGGCATGTTCCCCACGGAATCCATGTCGCGCATCATCCAGCTCAGCAAGCAGGCGGAGGATCTGGGCTACAGCCACATCTGGGTCGGCGACTCGCACCTCATCTGGCGCGAGGCCTTCGTCAACATGGCCGCGGTGGCGCTCAACACCTCGAAGGTGATCATCGGTACCGGCGTCACCAACCCGGTCACGCGGCACCCCTCGGTGCTGGCCAGCGGCTACGCGACTTTGGACGAACTGGCGCCGGGACGGTTCGCCGTCGGCATCGGCCTCGGCGACAGCTCCCTGGAGACCATGGGCCGCAAGCAGGCGCGGCTGGCGGAGTTCGAGACGGCCGTGGCACAGATGCGGACGGTCATCGAAGGCGGCGAAGCCGAGCTGGAAAGCGGCAGCAAGATACACCTCAACTTCGCGCAGAACCGGAAGATCCCCTTCTACGCGGCGGCCAGCGGCCCCAAGATGCTGGACTTGTCGGGGCGCATTGCCGACGGCGTCATCATCCTCGTGGGCGTGGATTCCGGCGCCATCGAAAGGGCGGTGGAGCGCATCGCCGCCGGTGCCGAGTCAGCGGGCCGCAAGCTCTCCGACATCGACCTGGTGCTGTGGGTGCCGTGCGCCGTCTCCGAGCAGCCCGGCGCCAAGGACGCGGTCAAGGCCCACGTGGCCCGGGTCATCGCCCACCCGCTGCCCTTCACCCTGGACGAACAAGAGCAGAAGGTGCTGGACGACATCCACCAAGCCTACAACTACTACCAGCACATGAACCCGCTCGCCGCCCAGGCTCGGGTGATCCCCGACTGGCTGGTGGACAAGTTTGCGGTTGCCGGAACGCCCGACGAGTGCAACGTCAAGATCGAGGAGCTCAAGCGGAGCGCCATCAACCAGGTCGCGATCATCCCCTACAACGTGGGTGATGCCGACCGTGGCGAGACCCTGCGGCTCTTCGCCGGCGCCATGTAGCCCCGTACACCTGGCCGTCGAATCGCCGCGACTCACGCGGCCCTTCCCGACTGCCCGGACAGGCTCTCCGACCAACGAGACACCCCGCCGGTGCGGACCGTCACCCGCTACTACCTCTTCCAGATTCCGGGCTGGCTCCTGGCAGGCGCGCTCGTGACCGTCCTGCACGCGTGGCTGGGCCTGCCCATGTGGGCCGCGCTCGCCATCGTGGGCGTCGTCGTGGTGAAGGACGTGGTCTGCTACCCGTTCCTGCGCAAGGCCTACCAACTGGAAGCCGCCGGCGCCGCCCAGCTAGTGGGACTGCGCGGGGTGGCACGGGATACCTTGGACCCTGCCGGGTACGTCTACGTGAACGGCGAGCTGTGGCGTGCCCGCACCGAGCCCGGCGCTCCCGCGATACCCGCGGGCGCGGAGGTCAGAGTGGTCCAGGGCCAGCGCATGACATTAACCGTCGCGAAGGAATAGTCGCAATGGCGCCGGACCAGAACCCGCTCGGAGACGGTTCGGGGATGCCGGTCGCGGTTCTGGCGACGCTGGTGGTCGCGGTTCTGGCGCTTCCCGGCATTGGCGCCCGTTACTACGTCCATGGGGGCCTCGACTTCGTCCATGTTCTGTTGAGTCTGTTTTTCTCGATCAATCTGATGATCTGCTATTGGGAGGCGTGTCTGTTCCTCCGGCGAGACTACATCGAGAAGCGCACCCTGTATTGGCGCGGGCGGCAGCGCGAAACCGGCCGGACACCGGCCCGCGAGTTTCTTTCCGCCAAGGTGCCGTTGAGACGGGTGGCGTCCCCGACGCTATGGGCAGATGTCTGGGCGACCTACTCCATGTTCGACGGGTCCTATTCGGACCGCACCACGTTCGGTTTCAACGCCGATGTCGTCAACGGTTTCTTTACGCCGCTGCCGACGCTGATCCTCTATGCCGCCTATACTTTCTGTTTCGTGCCGCCTGTCCTCGCCGGCATTCTCGGGGTCATGCTGTTCTGGCAGTGGACTTACGTGACATCGGTCTACCTGGTGAGTTTCTTCGTGGCCGGGAGGCAGGACCGTATAACCCGGGGCGAGATGTACACCTACATCGGCGCCATGAACGCCCCCTGGGTGCTGTGCCCGTTGCTGGGATTGTACGTTTCCGTCCGGCTGATCCTGGACGGCAACTACAGCGTCCTGGGCTGCTGATCGCCCCTACGCCGGCCCTACAGGAACCCCTTCTCCTCGTAGAACTTCTTCGCGCCCGGGTGCAGCGGGATGCCGAGGGGGCCGGCATCGGTGTCCCGGCAGACCTCCGGTATGTTCAGCCGGTGAGCGTCCACGGGGATGTCGCGGCGGCGCCCAGGCACGCGTGATTCCCGACTGGCTGGTGGACAAGTTCGCCGTCGCCGGCACCCCGGAAGAGTGCCGGGCCAAGGTCGAGGAACTCAAGGAGAGCGCCATCAACCAAGTGGCCATCATTCCCTACAACGTGGGCGCCGACCGTGGCGAGACGCTGAGGCTCTTCGCCGGAGTCATGTAAACAGCTCGCTACCCCAACCAACTCCTTGCGACGCGGGACGCCCTGGATCCCACCGGCTACGTCTACGCCCGCGGTGAGCTGTGGCACGCGCGCACCGAGACCGGCGTCGCGGCGATACCGGCAGGCCCCGAGGGCCGGGGCGTCCAGGGCCAGCGCATGACGTTGACCGTCGCGAGGGAATAGCGGTGGTCCGATCTCGTTTATTGCGGCATAGCCGATTGGCGGCAATCTTCGGCACGACACCCGGGTCGGTCACCAAGCCTGAATTTCTCCCCTTTCTGTGTTAGGTTCGCTGGACTACATTGCGACAAGATTTCGCGGGAGGCTTGATTGTCCGCAAAAGACCACCTGTCGAACACAGTGGGCGCTCGGTTACGCCTGTCCGAAAAGGGGATTTCGGCGGAAGTGAAGTCTAGGACGGTAGCCGCGCTGGACCGTCTTCTAGGAAGCCTGATTGATATTCCCACAGCTAAACTGGAGACGATGGCGGCCCGCAGTCGAGTTCAGGACATACGTAGTGCACAACGAATCGACTCCGATCAAGAGCTTCCAGGCGATGGGGGCGCCCTTGCTCGACATGACTTGGAGAAAGCCACTCGGCGTGCATCCAACAAGCGCCATGTTGCCGACCGAACTCTTGAACACCTCGCAGGGGAGCCGAGCGGCGAAGAGTCCCAGAGCGGGGAACTCTCTTTGGACGAAGACTGGCTTAACTACTTTGAGGATTACGCGGAGAAGGCATCGACAGAGAAGCTGCGAGACATATGGGGGAGGGTGTTGGCTGGTGAGATACGAAAGCCAAAATCGTTTTCCTTGGCAACTCTACGGTTCATGTCCGAACTCGACAAAAGCATAGCCTCCGTCTTTGAGGCAGCCGTCCAGCGAAGAGCCTCCGAAGGCTTCATCTTGAAACCCAGTAAGAGAGAAATGCAAGGTGAGAGGTTGCTGGAACTTGTCTTTCTTGAGGAGGTTGGTCTGCTACAGGACGTGAACGGTAACCTACAGATAACAACAAAGGCCGATGGCGAAGGCATCTGGCATTGGCGGGAGGGTGGCTATGCACTGGTGGGCAAGACGAAATCCGAAGTCAAGGTTCCGGTCATTATGATCACTAGGACTGGACGCGAAGTTGCCCAAATCCTGCCGCCGGCGAATGCGATTGAACTGCTGGAGGACATCGGAGCAAAGATCCACTCACAGGTCGACTCCATGGAGCTATGTGCTGTAGTCAGCGAAGATCGCGAAGGGTTCCGAACCCGTACACTCAAGGTGCTGAAGCGGCCTAGTTCGGAGCAGTGAGGCGTACCAAGCCAAGCGCACTTCCCTGATGACTACGCGGAGCGACATTCGGAGAACCAACAACTGATGCCACGCCTTGAGTTCAAGGGCAAGGTGTTCGTGGAGAATCATCATCTGGCGGTACCCTACCACGAACTGATTCCGGTTCGCGACAAAGGCATCGGCCCAAAGGCCAACCTGCACGACAATCTGATTCTCCATGGCGACAACCTCGCCGCCCTCAAGGCATTGCTGCCGACCCACCAGCGCAAGGTAAAATGCATCTACATCGACCCGCCCTATAACACTGGCAACGAGGGCTGGGCCTATAACGACAACGTCACATCGCCGATGATGCAGGACTGGCTCGGCAAGGTCGTGGACCGGGAAGATCTGACGCGCCACGACAAGTGGTGCTGCATGATGCTGCCACGGCTGAAGCTGCTGCGGGATCTGTTGACGGACGACGGGGCCATCTTCGTGTCAATTGATGACAACGAAGTGCACAGGCTGCGTTGCCTGATGGACGAAGTGTTCGGGGAGGATAACTTTCTTGCTACTCTAATTTGGCAAAAGGTCTTTTCGCCTAAAAACTCAGCGAAGTACTTCTCCGATGATCATGATTTCATCCTTGTCTATGCGAAGGACATCGAGAACTGGGTCCCTAATCTTCTCGAACGAGGAGAAGAAGCAATTAAGCGTTACACGAACCCTGATAACGATCCAAGAGGTGCATGGTCATCAAGCGATCTGACAGCACGCAATTTCTATAGCCAAGGCACATACGAAGTCACTAGCCCTTCGGGACGTAAGTTTCGACCGTCAGTTGGCAACTACTTTCGCGTCTCTCCCGAGAAGTTCAAGGAACTCGACGCAGACAATCGCATATGGTGGGGTTCGTCTGGCGACGCCATGCCTCGCCTCAAGCGGTACCTCTCAGATGTAAGGCATGGTGTCATTCCACAAACGTTATGGACACACTCGGATGTAGGCCATACGCAAGGTGCGAAGAAGGAGCTTGTGTCAATACTGCACTTCGAGCGGTCAGAGGATGTATTCACAACGGTGAAACCGACGAGCCTGGTCCGGCGTATCCTCCAGATTGCCACCGACGAGGACTCCATCGTCCTCGACACCTTCGCTGGCTCGGGCACGACTGCTCACGCCGTTCTTGCCCTCAACAAAGAGGACGGTGGCAACCGTCGCTTCGTGCTGGTGGAATGCGAGGACTATGCGGACAGCATCACCGCCGAGCGCGTTCGCCGTGTGATTCGTGGCGTGCCGGCAGCCAAGGACAAAGCGCTCAAGGCGGGTTTTGGCGGCACCTTCAGCTACTTTCAACTCGGTCGCCCGATGCGCAAGGAGTCGCTGCTTGGCGCCGGCAAGCTCCCCAGCTACGAGACGCTCGCCGCCTACATCTTCTTCACGGCCACTGGTGAGGAGTTTGAGCCGGGGAAGGTGCGGCAAGAGGATTGGTATATCGGCGCCAGCACTCAGTACGACGTTTTCCTCGTCTACGATCCTGATGTCGAGCAACTCAAGAGGATGGCTCTGACGCTTGGTGTCGCCCGAGCCCTGCCACAGTCTGGACGTCCCAGACTCGTGTTCGCGCCCACGGAGTACCTGGACCGGGACCTGCTGCACCGCTACGGCATTACCTATCAGCAGTTGCCGTTCGAGATCTATGAAGCCGTTGATCGCCTTTCGGCATGATCCTTAAGGACTATCAGAAACGCGCCCTGGAGACCGTTCGGAGTTTTCTCGAACAGCTCGCCGAGTGGCGCGACAAGTCGGCGGAAGCCGAGCGCATCGACGCGGATTTCGCCTTCGACTGGGTGTCACGGGCGTGGGATCGCGCCGGTATCTCAGGTTCTTGCCTGCCACGGAGAAACGGCGTTGGCGAGCCGTTGCCATCGTTCTGTCTAAAGATACCCACTGGCGGCGGCAAAACGCTGCTGGCGCTCAAAGTGATCGACGCGGTCAATTTGATCTACCGCCGGCGGCAGACCGGGCTAGTGCTGTGGGTGGTGCCGACGACGCAGATCTACAACCAGACCCTTATGGCCCTCAAGGATCGCGACCACCCTTACCGTCAGCAACTCGACCTCGCTTCGGCCGGCAAGACGCTCATACTGGAGAAGAACAGCGCGTTCGGTCCACAAGATGTTGACGAGCGGCTGTGTGTGCTGCTGCTCATGCTGCCCTCCGCCAACCGGGAAACGCGGGCGCAACTGCGGATGTTCCGCGACAGCGGCGGCTACGATCGGTTCTTTCCCTCCGGCGACAGGATCGAAGCGCACCGCGACTTGGTCAAACAGATTCCCAATCTCGACACCTTCGAAACCCAGGGGGCGTTCTGGGGTCCGCAGATCAAGACCTCGCTGGGTAACGTGCTGCGCAGGCTGAAACCGCTGGTGATCCTGGACGAAGGCCACAAGGCATACAGCCCGAAGGCCAAGGCGACGCTTGAGGGATTCAACCCCTGTATGATCGTCGAGCTTTCTGCGACCCCGCCGCGAGGCGCCAATGTGCTGGTCAACATCAGCGGCAAGGAGTTGCTGGCGGAACAGATGATCAAGCTGGACCTGCACATCAGCAACCTGAACAGAAAAAGCTGGAAAGATGTGTTACTCGCTTCCATTGAGCACCGCCGGCGACTCGAAGAGGTCGCACGGCAGCACGAAGCCGAGTCAGGAATCTACATTCGTCCGATCTGCCTCATTCAGGTCGAGCGCACCGGAAAGGACCAACGAGGGGCGGACTACATCCACGCAGAGGATGTCCGCGAGTACCTGAGGCAGCACCCGGGCATAGAGGCACAGCACATTGCGGTGAAGACCAGCCAGAGCGACGAACTGAAGGAAGTGGACGAAACAGGTGGCCTTCTCTCTCGAAACTGCCCGATCCGTTTCATCATCACGAAGCAGGCACTGCAGGAAGGCTGGGACTGCGCGTTCGCGTATTCTCTCACGGTGCTGACCAATCCCAGCGCCAGGAGCGCCTTGACGCAGCTCGTGGGCCGCATCCTGCGGCAACCCTATGCCGAGAAGACCGGAGTAGCGGCCTTGGATGAGAGCTACGTTTTCTGCTATCGCCGCCGGGGCGCAGACCTACTCAAGGAAGTGCGCAAAGGCTTCGGTCTGGAAGGCCTTCAGGGTCTGGAGGGCAAGATCGCCGCCGATGTAGAAGATCCATTGCCGGGCCAGCCCATCGATGTGAAGCAGCGCGCGTCCATGCAAACAGCCGCCCGAAATCTTGTTCTGCCCGCATTCATGATCAAGGACGGACAGGAATGGCGGCCGGTTCACTACGAAGCCGATATTCTTTCGCAAGTCCCTTGGGAGAAGGTGGACGTCGGTGCATTGGCCGCCCTGACATTGGGTGAGGGAATTGCCAGCGACGCTGCCTTTCGCGCAGGATTGGATGACGAGCAGATTCTCGCCGATGAAAATTCGTCTAGCGACAGACCTGTCGGACGAGCTGGTGTCTGGAATGGGAGCGACATGGACTACTATTTCGCTGCCCACCACCTGCGCGACGTTATACCCAATCCCTGGCGAGGCAAGGAACTGGTGGTGCAGGCATTTGAGGCCCTGTTGAAACGTTACTCGGCCGATCAGGTGGCCGCCAACTACCTACTGATCCTGGAAGAGTTGCGCAAGTCCGTCGAAGCTCAGCGGGACAGCCTGTCGCAAGGCGTATTCCACACCCTTCTCGACAACGGCGCCATGCGCTTCCTGGTGGTCGCCGACGACCTGAACTTCAATCGGCTGCCGGAGACGATCCAACAGCCCGCCAACAGTCGTCAGGCCAACCGGGAGGACGGCAGCCAGTACCAATTCGGCCTGTTCGAGCGCGTCAGCGAGGATGAACTGAATGGCCTTGAGAACAAGGTGGCGACGTACATGGATCGGCAGGAACGCCTCTTCTTCTGGTATCGAAACCGAGCCCGGTCAGACTATTATGTACAAGGCTGGAAACCGGGTCGCATCTACGCGGACTTCATCTTCACACTGAGAGGGGACGAGCCCGACACTGACGATGCCTTTCATCGGGTGTTCGTGGTGGAGACCAAAGGGCTGCACCTCGCGCATTCTGCGGACACCACGTACAAACGCTCAGTTTTCAACATCTGCACGGAGCACGCAAAGCGTCAGGACTGGGCGGAGTTCGTGCCGGCGATGCGGGGAAAGGTGATGCGGTTCGAGGTCGTTGACGAGCAGGAATGGGAGAGTCGGTTGAATGCGATGGTGGCGGGGTAGGCGATCGACCAACTTTTTGGCTAACGGTAGGGCAGGTTCGCGGCATTGGAGTTTTCTAACTTAGGGCAGGAAACATAAAAACTGTGAAAAAACAACGAGTTATCCTTTGTTAGAAGGGGGTAAACAATCAAAGCATAGCAAAAGAGGTGTTGTTGGCCGGGGTATGGGCGCGGGCTTGTGGTCGGCGAAGAAAGCAGAAAGTGGTGCCACAATGAACAAGACAGAGCAGGTTGCACTCGTCGATAATCTTCGTGCCCAACCAGCCGAGCCTGAATGGTTTGAGTTCAAAACAGGCCGTTTGGCTCCTGAAACGCTGGGTGAGTATCTATCGGCTCTTGCCAATAGCGCATGTCTCGCGGACCAGCCGCGCGGGTATCTCATCTTCGGAATCGACGACAAGTCCCACAGTGTTGTCGGCACCCAATTTGATCCGTACACGGCGAAGGGTAAGGGGAACCAAGACCTCATCATCTGGCTCTCGACTAGGTTGAACCCGAACCTGGGTTTTGATTGCCATATTGTGGAACATCCTCAAGGTCGTCTCGTTCTGTTCGAGATTCGTCCTGCCCGCGACCAGCCCGTGAGTTTCAAGAGCACCGCGTATGTTCGTGTTGGCTCCAGCAACACAAAGCTGTCCCAGCATCCCGGGAAAGAGAGGGAGATCTGGCGGCGACGTGGTAGCGATTGGTCCGCAGAAACAGTTAAGGACGCGGAGATGTCCGACCTTGACCCGGACGCCCTAGCGAAGGCACGGGAACAATTCAGGGTTAAACATCCCGCACAAGCAGATCAAGTGCCGGAATGGGACGACCTCACGTTTCTCAACAAGGCGAGAGTTCTGAATCGGGGCGCCGTAACTCATACGGCGCTCCTTCTTCTCGGTCGACCGGAGTCCGTTGCGCTAATCTCGCCTGCGGTCGCCAAGATTTCGTGGATCTTGAAGGACGCAGACAATCATGAAATCGACTATGAACATTTCGGCCCGCCCTTTTTGCTCGTAGGTGAGCGTCTCCAGCGACGCATTCGCAACTTGACGTTGCGCGCTCTTCCAGACGGAACACTGTTTCCGAGAGAGTTAACGCAATACGACCCTTGGGTGATTCGCGAGGCTCTGCACAATTGCATCGCGCATCAGGATTACGGTCTACGCGGGCGTGTCACTGTGGTCGAGTTCCCCGATCGTGTGATCCTGACCAACAGCGGAGATTTCCTGCCGGGCGATGTAGAAACGGTGATCCAGCAGGACGCTCCCCAGACCATCTACCGCAATCCATTCTTGGCAGATGCCATGGTCGAATTGAATCTGATCGACACACAGGGTGGTGGGATCAAGCGTATGTTCGAGACCCAACGCCAACGCTCATTCCCCTTACCTGACTATGACCTAGCCAAGCCAACGACCGTTACCGTAACTCTCAATGGGCGAATTCTAGATCAGCGTTACACGCGGCTGCTTATGGAGCGGACCGACCTTGGCCTCAGACAGGTCATGTTGCTTGACCGCGTGCAGAGGGGAATGCCGATCAAACGGGAGGACAGCCGCGATCTCAGGATGGCTAGTTTAGTGGAAGGTCGCTATCCGAACCTGATGGTGACCAGCGTGATCGCTAAGGCGACAGGCCAGATAGGAAGGCACATCCGTGATCGCGGTCTCGACAAGCGGTACTACCTGGACTTGATTTTGGCGCTGATTAGCGAGCATGGATCAGTCGATCGCAAGGATGTGGACGAAGCCCTGATATGGAAGTTGCCGGACCGCCTCACCGATGAACAGAAACGGCGCAAGGTTCACAATCTCCTTCAAGAACTTCGCCGAGCCGATAAAATAGTCAACCAGGGTACACGGAGGCAGCCAAAATGGGTTTTGCTAAATTAGGTGATTCTTAGGCAGATTATGCATTGGGGTAACGAAACGATGCAGCATAACATGTGAAAAAACAATGGGTTAGCCCTTTTGCTAATAGGCAGAAATAAGTCAAACTTTAACAATGAAAGTGGGCGGCAGCTTCAAACATTCGGCGAAATTTTCCTCCAAGGCGGCCTGCTACAGGAACCCCATATCCTCGTAGAACCGCTGCGCCCCCGGATGCAACGGTATTCCCAGCGGTCCGGCGTCGGTATCCCGGCAGGCCTGCCGGACGTTCAGCCGCGGCGCGTCCACCGGGATGTCCCGGCGGCGCCGGTAGATGGCCTGGCACAGGGAGTAGGCCATGTCGTCGCTGAGCCACTTGTGGGTGATGACGGGCCAGCCGCTGAAGTCCACGGTGCGCGCGTCTTCCTTCATGCCGGGGAAGCGGCGCTTGGGGATCACCGAGCGCTTGAAGCCCAGCTCCTCCATGCCGGCGATGACGTCCTCATCGAGGTGCAGCACGTCGTAGCCGTTTTCCAGGGCGGCCTCCAGCCACTTGGTGGACAGGCCCTCGTCGAACACGGCGTCCACGGTCCGGGCGCGGATCGACTCGATGCGCTTGGGCGAGGAGGGATGGGCGCACTCGTCGACCTTGCCGCCCCAGCGCTTGATCTTGGTGAACGTCAACCCGTAGAGCGACATGATCGTGGTGATGGCGTAGGCGGTGGAGTTGTCGATGCCCGAGGTGCGGGTGGAGACCTTCAGGGGGATCTTGTTCTCCACCACTTCGCACAGCGAGCGCACCCCAAGATCACTGGACACGACGATGGCGATGCGGTCCCAGGAGGGGAAGCAGGCGAGGGCGCGCAGGGGCAGCGCCTCCTTGTAGTAGCCCTTGCCGCGATAGGCCATGGTGGCGATGACCGATGGATTCACGTGGGAGACGTCCACCCGGCGCTTGCCCACCTCGATGGGCGCCTTCATGCCGCCCATGAGCTCACCATGGACGCCGAACCGAAGCGGCGGAAAGATGTTGTCCTCCTCCTTGCTGGAGTGGATGTTGATGTCGAGCCCCACTCCAAGCTTGAGCATGCGCTCGGGATAGACGCCGGCGGCGATCTCCAGCATGGCCTTCACCCGTTTCATCCGGGAATTCGGTCGTTGTTGCGCCATTGCGATCCTCCCTTGATGTCCCTGACCGTGTAGCAGATACGCCGACCCCTGGCGACCACAGCAAGGCCAGGCGGGATATTGTCACGGGAACCGGCTGCAACACCGCCCGGCGCCGTACCTTCCTTGAAGTCGGATAAGCCGTCAAGTATGAATAGAGCCCATGAGTGACACCGCACAACGCCTCAAGGAGATCATCGACGGGGACCGCGAGGACTTGGTCCGGCTTTGCCTCGAACTTGGCGGCATGCCGAGCCCCCACGCCCAGGAAAGGGCGTTGGGCGAGGCCGTGGTCGCGTGGCTCAAGGTGGCCGGCATCGACGCCTGGCTTCAATGGATCACCGACGAGAGCGTCAACGCCGTGGGCGTGATCCGGGGCGCCGGCGACGGTTCGAGCCTCATCCTCAACGCCCACATGGACACCGGCCCCGAGCTTCCAGCCGACGCGTCGGAAGCGAACGTGCGCATGGAAGGCGCCTGGGTGGACGGCGACCTGATGTATGGCAAGGGGCTCATCAACGACAAGGCACAGCTCTGCGCCTTCATGATCGCCGCCAGGGCGCTCAAGAAGGCAGGGGTCGTGCTGGGCGGCGACCTCTACGTCACCGGCGTCGCCTTCGAGACCGGCGAGCCGTCGGTGGACGACACCCAGGGGGTGAACTTCCCGGGCGAGGGCTTCGGCGCTTGGTGGCTGGTCAACCGTGGCATCACCGCCGACTACTGCCTCGTGGGCGAGACCTCTGGATTCGGCATCATCATGGGGGAATGCGGCGCGGTGTGGCTCAAGATCCGCTGCAAGGGGCGTGAGCTGTACACGCCGCGGCTGGAACGGGGCGAGTCCCTGCGGTCGCACCCCAACCCCTTCATCAAGATGGCGCACGCGGTGATGGCGCTGGAGCAATGGGCCATCGACTACGAACAGAAGGCGCGCTTCGAGTTCCCCGGCGGCACCATGATCCCCAAGGCCCAAGTGATGCAGGTTCGCGGCGGACCCGGCTACTGCGACATCTACTACGACGTGCGCATCGTCCCCAGGACCGATCCGCAGGAGATCAAGCGGCAAATCGAGGGCGTGATGGCGACCCTGGACTTCGACTCCGAGGTGTCGGTCTACCAGTATTCCCGAGGCCACGTGGCGCGGAACGCCGACGTGCTGATCGATTCCATCGACCAGGCCCACCGCGAAGTGCTGGGCGGGGACCCCCCGGCGCCGCCCTCGGCCGAGATCAGCATGTGGCGGGACATGAACATGTTCAACGAGATGGGGATTCCGGCCGTGTGCTACGGGCCGCCGCGCCAGAAGGAAACCATCAGTCCGCACCAGAACCGCGCCATGAAGGTCGACGACCTGGTGGCCGCCACCAAGGTCTACGCCCTCGCCATCCTCACGGTGTGCGGCGAATCCACGAAGTCATGAGTCAGGGAGGTTGCCTTGGGTAGCTCGAAGGCGGTCACACGCGGGGTCCGGATCGAGGTCAGCACCGAGTACGACCCCAACCGTTCATTCCCCGAGCACAACCGCTGGTTCTATCTCTACACCGTGGAGATCAGCAACGAAGGCTCGGAAACCGTGCAGCTCGTAAGCCGCCACTGGATCATCACCGACGCC
>JAJDXX010000079.1 GCA_022823055.1 Candidatus Binatia bacterium
GTGGACCAGCACGCAGTAGGATTCGTCCCGGCCCCGGCCGACTCGGCCCCGGAGTTGGTGCAACTGCGCCAGCCCGAACCGCTCCGCATGCTCGACCACCATGAGGGTGGCGCCGGGCACGTCGATACCCACCTCGATGACGCTGGTGGCCACCAGCACCTGGATCCCTCCTTGCCGGAAGCGGCGCATCACCTGGTCCCTTGTGGAGGCCGGCATCTGCCCGTGAACCAAGCCCAGGCGCAGTCCGTGCATGACCGTGCCGGAGAGTTCCCGCGCCATGCGCTCGGCCGCGGCCAGCGGCATCTTTTCGGAATCTTCCACCAGTGGATAGACGAGATACGCCTGCCGGCCGTCGGCCACCGCGGCGCGGACCCGTTCGTACACCTGCTGTCGCCGGGCTCCCTGCACCACCACCGTGCGCACCGGCGTCCGTCCCGGCGGCGCCTCGTCCAGAAGCGACACCTCAAGGTCGCCGGAGAGCACCATGGCAAGGCTCCGGGGTATGGGCGTCGCGCTCATCAGGAGCAGGTCCGGCTCGGGCGCCGCGTCGTCCGCGGGATTCCGCGCGGCAAGCCGCGCAAAGGCGGTGCGCTGGCTCACTCCGAACCGGTGCTGCTCGTCGACGATGCCCAGTCCCATGCGCGGCACCCGGACGCCCTCCTGGAACAGGGCATGGGTGCCCACGACGAAATCCACCGCGCCGTTGCCGATGCGCTGGATGAGGTCCTTCCGGGCGCCCGGACGGAGGGAACCGGAGAGCAGCGCCGCGCGCACGCGGAGTCTTTCGGCATAGGGACGGAGCCTTTCGTGGTGCTGCTCCGCGAGCAACTCGGTGGGCGCCAGCAGCAGCGCCTGGCGGCCGTTCTCGATGGCCCGCAGAGCGGCGAGCCAGGCGATGACGGTCTTGCCCGAACCGACGTCGCCTTGCAGCAGGCGGCGCATGGGGCTCGGCGACTCCATGTCCGCGTGGATTTCCCGCAGCACTCGCTCCTGCCCACCCGTCAGACCGTAAGGGAGCAATTCCCGCACGCGGTCGGTGAGAGAGCCTGCCCGCGCGGGGAAGGAGAAACCGGGCATGTCCAGGCGCTGCCGTTGCCGCAGCGCCAAGGCCAGTTGGAAGTAGAAGAATTCGTCGAAGGCAAGGGAACGGTGTGCCAAGTCGCGGGCTTCCTCCGGGACGGTCGGGTTCAGCGTGGCGGTCCGGCCTTTCTCCAGGGACGGGGGTTCCGGGACGCCGCCAGCGTGCGGCAGTCCTCCTCTTGCCCCGGGCGGCACGTCCTCGTTCCCGGGCGATGGCCGATGCAGCGTCTCCAGGGCCTGCTCCAGATCCATGAGCCCCTGCCGCAAGGCCACTTCAGACGGCAAGAAGCTGGGCAGGAAACTACCGAAACGCTCCAGCGCTTGTGCTATCCAGCCACGTAGACTCGACTGCGGCACGTCACCGGGCTTCGCGTATATCGGACGGACCTCCGGCTCGCGCTCGACGTCGCCTTCGAGCACCTCGAACTCCGGATGGGGCAGACTCAGGCGCCCGCCCCGTTCGCCCGCGACCCTCCCGTACACGGAAAGCCGCTGGCCCACACGCAAAGCGTCGGTGAGGTAGCGCGGCGGATTGAACCAGAGCAGCTCCAGGCTGCCGGTGTCGTCGGTCAACGTGCCCGTGAGGATGCGGCGCCGGCCGCGCAACCGCCCGGCCCTGAGACTCGTAAGCCGGCCGACGAAGGCGCCGCCTTCCCCGGCCACCGCATCGCGGACGGCCGCCGCGCCGCGCCGGTCCTCGTAGCGGAAAGGCAGGTGGTAGAGCAGGTCCTCGATGGTGGCGAGACCGCGTGCGGCAAGCTGCGTGGCCCGTACCGGGCCGATGCCTTTCAGCACGCTCAGAGGAAGCTGCAGTGCCTCGCGGCAGTCGGCGGGATCGACGGGGTTCGCATGATAGGAGTACGCCACAACGGGATGCTATAGGCTGGACACGAAATGGCAACAACCCCCTGAATCGTCATTCCCGCGGAAGCGGGAATCCAGGGGTGGTGGTGGGGCGCTACAGCGGCGTTTCCCCACCTCACCCCTCCTGGATTCCCGCTTCCGCGGGAATGACGATTAGGGGTGGCTTTGCCATTGCCACACTAGGAGTCCGTACGGCGTAGCGGTTGGGACGGGGATGTGCCGGAGTCGTGATGTGCGTTCATAATAGTCACCGTTGGTTTGTCGCAGGGGATTGAGGCATCGGGAGTAGGTCTGTCAAGCCGGACTTGGTTCGGCGGCCCGGTGACCGAACAGCTTGAGGACGTTGTGACACAGGCTCACCATAACCCACTCGGCGTCAACGGCATGGATGCCACGCAGGGAGAACTGGCGGAATCGCCGGGCGTGCTTGATTTGGCCGTTAACGGGCTCGACCACGGCCTTGCGACGCGCGTACAGGGCTCGCCCCTGTGGGGTATCGAGTCGCCAGCGCATGCGCTCGATGGGGTCGAGGGTATCGGGCGGGTCGCCGGTGGGCGTGGCCGCTCCTGCATCTCCATGCCGCACCCGTCCGGTGGCCACCCACGCCTCGGTGCCCAATGCTCGCGTGCGCTCTTCGACCTGCGGATTCCAATAGCCCGAATCGCCCGTCGCATGCTCGGGCGCAGCCCCCACGTTGGCTTTCACCCGTTCGAGCATCGGTTCGAGGTTGGCCGCGTCCGCGGGTTGGTCGGTGACGCCACAGGCGACAATGACTTGATGGGCTTCGTCGACGGCAAGCTGGGCGTTGTAGGCTTGAATGAACCCATCGGCGCCCTTCATGATGGAACTGTCGGGGTCGGTGAAGTTGCGCTGCGCCTTGTCAACGGGCCTGCCCTCGGGCGTCGCCAGGGTGGGCTTTCGCGCCAACTCTCCCGGCGCGCTGCCACCGTCGGGGGTGTCGTCGTCGCTGGGGTCGAACTCCTCGGCCTGCGCGCGCCGCTGCGCCGCGTTGGTGCGCGCACGACGGCGCACCACCTCCTCGGGATGCCTCTGGGCGGTGCGTTCGCTCCTCTCCGCCTGTTCGCGCAGCGTCTGCGCTCGGCTCTTGCGCGCCTCGGCCTCCAGCGCCACCTTTGCCTCGCGGATGCGTTCAAGCCGGCTCTCGCGCCGACGAAGCTCCTCGGGCAACTCGTCTCCGCGCACCTGTCGCCCGTAGCGCGCATCCTCCGAGGTATCGGCCGCGTCCGCCTCGTCCAGCAGCCGCTCCACCTCCGCCCGCAGCCGACGCTCCTCCTGGAGCATGCGCTTGTAGCTCATCGCCTTGTGCTTGCTCGCGTTCGCCTTCACCTTGGTCCCGTCAATCGCCACGTGACGAAGCTTCAAAAGACCCGCCCGCCGACACAGCTTCAGTACCTGCACGAACAACGCTGCGAAGTGCTCGCGGTGCACCCGGCGAAACTCGTTGATGGTGGTGAAGTACGGCTGTACGTTGCCCGTAATCACCCGAAACGCCACGTCTTCATGGCATGCCCGTTCGACGCCTCGCGACGAGTACACCCCGGTGCAGTACGCGTACACCAGCAACGCCACCATCATCGACGGGTGATAAGGCCGCTGACCTCGCCAGTCCTTCGACTGTATCGCACCCTCGATCGCCCTCAGGTCCAGTTGCCTGACCACATCCAGAATGAACCACGCCAGATGGTCCTCCGGAAGCCACTCACGCAGCGACGGGGGAAGCAGATACGCTTGGTCCTGTGTCCACGGCTGATACCTCTTGCTCATGACTCCAGTTCATCATACAACAACCCTCCGCGTCGATCCCACAGGGATCTATGCGGTACAGACTCCTAGGCCCTGTCCCGCGCATGGCGCTGGTAGTCCTGGAGCGGCTGCACGGTCAACTCGCCGGCCTTGAGGAACTCGATGGCCTCGACCGCGGCTTCCGCGCCGGCGAGGGTGGTGAAGTACGGGATCTGGCGGTCCAGGGCGTTGCGCCGCACGAGGTAGCCGTCGTTGCGGTAGCTTTCGTTGGCGTGAGTGTTGACCACCATGGCCACGGCCTTGCGGCGCAGGGTGTCGTCGATGTCCGGCACTGCTTCCACGGGGATGCCGGCGGTCTTGAAGCTGTCGACGGTGCCGCCGGTGGCCGCGATATGGAAGCCCAGCGCCGCCAACGACCGGGCGATGCCGGCGGCGCCCTGCCGGTGCTGGTCGGGCAGGCTGAACAGGGCCGTACCGGAATCGGGAAGGCGCATGCCGCCGGCCATCTGCGCCTTGGCGAAGGCCTTGCCGAAGGTCTGGTCGATGCCCATGACCTCCCCGGTGGACTTCATCTCCGGTCCCAGCAGCGTGTCCACCCCGGCGAACTTGTTGAACGGCAGCACGGATTCCTTGACCGAGACGTGTGGCGGGACGATCTCTTTCGTGAAACCCAACTCGTGGAGCGTCCGCCCCGCCATGACCCGGGCCGCCAGCTTGGCCAGGGACACGCCGATGGCCTTGCTGACGAAGGGTACGGTGCGGGAGGCCCGCGGGTTCACCTCCAGGATGTAGACCTCCTCTCCCTTGACCGCGAACTGGACGTTCATCAGGCCGCGTACCTTGAGGGCGGTTGCCAAGGCCATGGCCTGCCGCCGGATCTCCGCCTGAACGGCCGGCGACAGCGTCCTGGGCGGGATCGAGCAGGCGCTGTCCCCGGAGTGGACGCCTGCCCTCTCGATGTGTTCCATGATGCCGCCGATGACCACGCGCTCGCCGTCGGCTATGGCGTCCACGTCGACCTCGGTGGCATCGTCCAGGAACTTGTCGATCAGCACCGGGTGCTCCACCGAGGCCTGGAACGCCGATACCAGGTATTCCCGGAGCTTGGCCTCCTCGTAGACGATTTCCATGGCGCGCCCGCCGAGCACGTAGGACGGCCGAACCAGCACGGGATAGCCGATGCTCTCGGCCACCCGCAGGGCTTCGTCCGTGGATCGGGCGGTTCCGTTCAGCGGCTGGCGCAGGTGCAACTCTTCCAGCAGTTCCTTGAAACGTTCCCTGTCCTCGGCCAGGTCGATGCTGTCCGGCGACGTGCCGATGATGGGAACGCCGGCCCGCTCCAGCGCCAGCGCGAGCTTGAGCGGCGTCTGCCCGCCGAACTGGACGATGACCCCGTCGGGCCGTTCCTGCGCGGCGATGTTGAGCACGTCTTCCAGCGTGAGCGGCTCGAAGTACAGCTTGTCCGAGGTGTCGTAGTCGGTGCTGACGGTCTCCGGATTGCAGTTGACCATCAGCGTCTCGAAGCCGTCCTCCTTGAGCGCGAACGCGGCCTGCACGCAGCAGTAGTCGAACTCGATGCCCTGGCCGATGCGGTTGGGGCCGCCGCCCAGGATCATGATCTTCCTGCGGTCGCTGCGCCGGGACTCCTGGGTGCCCTCGTAGGTGGAGTAGTAGTACGGGGTGAATGCCTCGAACTCCGCGCCGCACGTGTCCACGGTGCGGAACCCGGCGAGCACGCCGGCGTTCATGCGTTGCGTCCGGATGTCATCCTCCGGGCGGCCCGAGAGCTCCGCCAACCGCTTGTCGGAAAAACCCATGTTCTTGACTTCGGCCCAGAACTCCCGATCCGCCTCCGCGATGTCGTCGAAGCGTTGCCGTATCTCATCTTCCTTCTCGATAATGGCCTGTATATGCTGGAGAAACCAGGGGTCGATTCCAGTCAGCGCGTACAGGCGCGATACCGTAAAACCCGCGCGGAAAGCGGCGCCCAGGGTCCAGAGGCGGTCTGAGCGGGGTCGGTGGAGGCGCTCTTCGAGCAACGCTTCCACGTCGCCGCCGGCGACCCTCGCTGTGCCCGGCAGCCCGTCGTCCGATCGCAGGGTTGCCGCGAATTCCGGCTGTTCGAAGCCGTAGCTGTTGGTCTCCAGCGAGCGCATGGCCTTCTGCAGCGCCTCCTTGAAGGTACGGCCCATGGACATGGCCTCACCCACCGACTTCATCTGCGTGGTGAGCACGTCGCGGGTCTGCGGAAACTTTTCGAAGGTGAAGCGCGGCACTTTCACCACCACGTAGTCGATGGTGGGCTCGAAGCAGGCCGGGGTCTCCCGGGTCACGTCGTTGGGGATCTCGTCCAGTGTATAGCCCACCGCCAGCTTGGCGGCGATCTTGGCGATGGGGAACCCCGTGGCCTTGCTGGCCAGGGCCGAGCTGCGCGACACCCGCGGGTTCATCTCGATGACCACGAGCCGGCCGTTGTCCGGGTTCACCGCGAACTGGATGTTGGAGCCGCCGGTGTCCACGCCGATCTCGCGGATGATGCGCAGCGCGGCGTCGCGCATCACCTGGTACTCCTTGTCCGTGAGCGTCTGGGCGGGCGCCACCGTAATGGAATCGCCCGTATGCACCCCCATGGGGTCAAAGTTCTCGATCGGACACACGATCACCACGTTGTCCTTGTGGTCGCGCATCACTTCCAGTTCGAACTCCTTCCAGCCCAGCACCGACTCCTCCACCAGCACCTCGTGCACCGGGGAGATCTGCAGGCCCGAGCGCGCCATTGCGACGAATTCGTCCTCCGTGAACGCGATGTTGGCGCCGCTGCCCCCCAGCGTGCGCGACGGACGGATGATCAGCGGCAGGCTGGCCAGTTCCGCCCGGGCGGCCAGGGCCTCCTCGAACGAATGCACGTAGACGCTGCGGGGCAGGTCCAGGCCGATCCGCGCCATCGCCTCCTTGAAGCGGTCGCGGTCCTCGGCCTTCTTGATGGCCTCGAGGCGCGCGCCGATCATCTCCACGCCGTAGCGTTCCAGCACGCCGGTCTCCGCCAGCTCGATGGCGAGGTTCAGGGCGGTCTGGCCGCCCAGGGTCGGCAGCAGCGCGTCCGGACGCTCGGCCTCGATGATCTTGGTGACAACGCCCGCGTCCAGCGGCTCCACGTAGGTGCGGTCCGCGAACTCCGGATCGGTCATGATGGTGGCCGGGTTGGAGTTGACGAGGATGACCCGGTAACCCTCCTCCCGGAGGGCCTTCAACGCCTGGGTACCGGAGTAGTCGAACTCGCACGCCTGGCCGATGATGATGGGCCCGGAGCCGATGAGCAGGATGGACTCGATGTCGGTGCGCTTGGGCATCTCAGGCTCCGGCCATGAGGCCGCGGAAGCGTTCGAACAGATAGTCCGCGTCGTGAGGCCCGGGCGACGCTTCGGGATGGTACTGGACCGAGAAGATCGGGTGCTCGCGGTGCCGCAGTCCCTCGACGGTGCGGTCGTTGAGGTTCACGTGGGTCACTTCCACCGCGCCCTCGAGGGAGTCGGCGTCCACCGCGAAGCCATGGTTCTGCGTCGTGATCTCGACCTTTCCGGTGGTGAGGTCCATGACCGGCTGGTTGCCGCCGTGATGGCCGAACTTGAGCTTGAAGGTGCGCCCGCCCAGGGCCAGGCCGAGGATCTGGTGGCCCAGGCAGATGCCGAAGATGGGCCGGCGGCCGACGAGCTTGCGCACGTTCTCCGCGGCATACGCCACTGCCGCCGGGTCTCCGGGGCCGTTGGAGAGAAAAATACCGTGGGGCTCCAGCGCCAGCACCTCCTCGGCGGGAGTCCATGCGGGCACCACGGTGACCGCGCAACCGGCCTCCACCAAGCCTCGCAGGATGTTGAACTTGATGCCGTAATCGTACGCCACCACGTGGAATTCCGGCGCGTCGGCGCGGGCGAAGCCGCTGCCCATGCGCCAGCCTCCCTGGTCCCACGTGTAGGGTTCGCGGCAGCTCACGTTCTTCACGAGGTCCCGGCCCTCAAGCCCTCCGAGTCGTTGCGCTTTCTCGGTCAACGCCGCTTGGTCCCGGCGCGCCGTGGAGATGATGCCTTCCTGGGCGCCGCGCTTGCGGATGTGGGTGACCAGGGCACGAGTGTCCACTCCTTCGATGCCGACGATGCGGTGCTCCCGCATGTACTCGTGCAACGCCTGGGTGGCGCGCCAGTTGCTGGGCACCGGGCAGTATTCCTTGACGATGAACCCCTTGACGAACGGCCGGCGCGATTCGTCGTCCTCCGGGTTTACGCCGACGTTGCCGATCTGGGGATAGGTCATGGTGACGAGCTGACCCTCGTAGGAAGGATCGGTGAGGATCTCCTGGTATCCCGTCATGCTGGTGTTGAAGACGACCTCCCCGGCGGCCTCCCCTTCACTCCCGAAGGAGCGGCCGGTAAACGAGGTCCCGTCGGCCAGGGTGAGAGTGGCTTTCATGTTGCGAACAGAACCGGGTGAAAGGTCAGTAGATGAGCATGCCGATGCGCCACCAGCGCAACCGCTCCCCCCAGCCCTTCTCGTCATCAGAGTCCCAGGACCAGTACTTTACAAATGCCCGGCCGCGCACGTCGTCGATGGGCACGAAGCCCCAGAAGCGGCTGTCGAAGCTTCGGTCCCGGTTGTCGCCCATGACGAACACGTGGCCTTCCGGCACCTTGACGGGACCGAGATTGTCACGCAGATGACCCGCGCCCAGGGTCATGCCCTTGTCCTCGAAGTGGGCATGCGGATCCTTCACGGGCTCCCCGTTGATGAAGACCTTCTTGTCCCGGATCACGACCTCGTCGCCGGGCACTCCCACCACCCGCTTGATGAAGTCCTTGCAGCGGTCCTGCGGGTAGATGAAGACGACTACGTCGCCGCGTTCCGGCGCGTCCCAGTTGACGACGTGGGAACCCCGTGCCATGTCGACGCACCCGGCAAAAGGCAGCCAGTTCAGGTCCGGGAGCCGGAGACCGTAGGACAGCTTGTTGACCAGGATATGGTCGCCGATGACCAGCGTGGGGATCATGGAGCCTGAAGGGATCTTGAACGCCTGCACCACGAACGCGCGCAGGAACAGCGCCGCGATCAGGGCGATGACGATGGCTTCCGTGTACTCTCGGAACACGGATTTCCGACGCTTTGAGAATCTGGCCACTCGGGGTCCTTTGATGTCTTTCCGGCTCGGGATGGGTCTGGTGTCCTGCGTCATCAAGCTATTGGTGACGCAGGACACCAGGGAACCGTTCCTGAATTTAACAGCTTAACCCGCAACTTTGAATCAGACCTTGAGGGCGGCGAGGAATGCCTCCTGCGGGATCTCCACCCGCCCCACCGACTTCATGCGCTTCTTGCCTTCCTTCTGCCGTTCCAGCAGCTTGCGCTTGCGCGTGATGTCGCCGCCGTAGCACTTGGCGGTGACGTTCTTGCGCAGCGCCTTCACCGACTCCCGGGCGATGACGCGGCTGCCGATGGCCGCCTGGATCACCACCTCGAAGAGCTGGCGCGGGATCAGCTCGCGCATGCGCTGGACCATGTCGCGGCCGCGCACGTAGGCCTTGTCGCGGTGCACGATCAGCGACATGGCGTCCACGAGGTCGCCGTTGATGCGCACGTCCAGCTTCACCAGCTTGGACGCCCGCATGCCGGCCATCTCGTAGTCCATGGAGGCGTAGCCCCGGCTCAGGGACTTGAGGCGGTCGTAGAAGTCATACACGATCTCGTTCAGCGGCAGCTCGTAGGTGACGATGGCGCGGTTGAGGCCCGCGTAGCGCAACTCCTGCTGCACGCCGCGCTTTTCCTCGCACAGCTTGAGGACCGCTCCGAGGTAGTTCTGCGGCAGGTGGATGGTGGCCCGGATGAAGGGCTCCTCGATGGTCTCGATGTCGGCCTCGTTGGGAAAGGTCACCGGGTTGTCGATGGCCAGCACCGCCCCGCCGTGCGTGGTCACCTGGTAGACCACCGTGGGGGCGGTAGTGATGAGGGAGAGGTCGAACTCCCGTTCCACCCGTTCGTGCACGATGTCGAGGTGCAACAGGCCGAGGAAGCCGCAGCGAAAGCCGAACCCCAGCGCCTGGGAGGTCTCCGGCTCGTAGGTGAAGGAAGAATCGTTCAGACTGAGCTTTTCCAGCGCCGTCCTCAGGGCCTGGTACTGCCCGGAGTCGGTCGGGTACAGCCCGCTGAATACCATGGGCTTGAGCGGCCGGAAACCCTCCAAGGGTTTGCCGGTGGGACGTTTGCGGCTGGTGACCGTGTCGCCGATGCGCGCCTCGCCGATGTTCTTGATGGAGGCCATGAGGAAGCCCACTTCGCCCGGGCCGAGGCTCTCCACCTCCACCGGGCCCGGCGCGAACACGCCCAAACGGTTCACATCGAACACGCCGCCGGTGGACATGAGGCGGATCGAGTCGCCGGTGCTCACCCTGCCGTCGAAGACGCGCAGCAGGATCACCGCGCCGTGGTAGGGGTCGAACCAACTGTCGAAAATCAGGCCGCGCAACGGCGCCTGCTCCTCCCCTTGGGGCGGCGGGAAGTTGGCCACGATGCCCTCCAGCACGTCCTCCGTGCCCACACCTTGCTTGGCGCTGGCGAGGATGGCCTGGGCGCTGTCCAGTCCGATGATGTCCTCGATCTCGCTCTTGACCCGCTCCGGGTCCGCGCTCGGCAGGTCGATCTTGTTGATGACCGGGAAGACCTGGAGGTCGTGGTCGAGCGCCAGGTAAACGTTGGCCACGGTCTGGGCCTCCACTCCCTGGGCCGCATCCACCACCAGAATGGCTCCCTCGCAGGCCGCCAGGCTCCGGGAAACCTCGTAGGTGAAGTCCACATGGCCGGGGGTGTCGATGAGGTTGAGGACGTAGTCCTCGCCGCTCCGGGAGCGGTACTCGAGGCGCACCGGGCTCGCCTTGATGGTGATGCCGCGCTCGCGCTCCAGCTCCATCTTGTCGAGGAATTGATCGGTCTTCTCGCGCTCGCTCAAGGCGCCGGTGTGCTCCAGCAGCCGATCCGCAAGCGTGGACTTGCCGTGGTCGATGTGGGCGATGATGCAGAAGTTGCGTATGCGACTGCTATCCACGGCCCCGTCCTATGGAGTAGTAGGTGAAGCCGTGCCGCCGCATCACGGCCGGGTCGTAGAGGTTGCGCCCGTCGAACAGCACGGGTTGGCGCAGCAGCGTCTTCAGGCGCGGGAAGTCGGGGCTGCGGAACTCGTTCCATTCCGTCAGCACGAGCACGGCGTCGGCGCCGTCCGCCACCTTGTAGTTGTTGTCGCCGTAGGCGATGCGGTCGCCGTAGCGCTTGCGCGCCTCGCTCATGGCCTCGGGATCAAAGGCGCGCACGCACGCGCCCGCGTCCAGCAGTCCGTCGATGACCCGGATGGAGGGAGCTTCGCGCATGTCGTCGGTGCGCGCCTTGAAGGCCAGACCCCACACCGCCAGCGTGCGATCCGCCAACGTGCCGTCGAAGTGCTCTGTCACCTTCTCCAGCAGGAGCCCCTTCTGGGTCTCGTTGACCCGGTCCACCGCCCGCAGAAGCGGCATTTCAAGCTCCTCGCCGCCCATGGCGATCATCGCGCGGATGTCCTTGGGCAGGCAGGAGCCGCCGAAGCCGATGCCCGGATAGATGAAGTGCGGGCCGATGCGGTGGTCGAGTCCGACGATGCGCCGCACCTGCTCGATGTCCGCGCCCTCCTTCTCGCACAGGCGCGCGGTCTCGTTGATGAAAGAGATCTTGGTTGCGAGGATGGCATTGGCGGCGTACTTGCTCATTTCAGCGCTGCGCGAATCCGTGCGGATGACGGGTTTTTCGGTACGCACGAAGGGCTCGTAGAGCCGGCTGAGCAGTTCGAGGGAGGCAGCGTCCTCGCCGCCCAGCACCACCCGATCGGGCTTCATGAAGTCCTCCACGGCGGTGCCTTCCCTGAGGAACTCCGGGTTCGATACCACCGCCACCGGATGTTCCGTGCGCGCTTCGATGATTTCCCGGACGCGCGCCGCCGTGCCCACGGGAACCGTGCTCTTGGTCACCACGATCTTGGCGCCGTTCATCGCCCCGGCGATGCTCTCGGCCACGGCGAACACCTGGGTCAGGTCGGCGCCCCCCGCCGACACCTGAGGCGTGCCCACCGCGATGAAGATGGTTTCCGCGCGCCGTACGGCTTCGGCCAGATCCGTGGAAAAGGACAGACGGCCCTCGCGGGTGTTGCGCTGGATCAACCCCTCTAGCCCCAACTCGTAGAAGGGCACTTGTCCCTGCCGGAGCTGCTCGATCTTGGCTTCGTCGATGTCCATGCAGACCACGTCGTTCCCGGTCTCGGCGAAGCAGCTTCCCGTGACCAGCCCGACGTAGCCCGCACCGATCATTGCGATGTTCATGCGATCCTGGTCGCCCTCAGTCGTGAAAGCGAGTCAAATCCACGAAACGCCGGTAACGCTCGTCGATTTCCGTGCGGTCCAGCGCGATCAGCCGCCGGGGACCGAAATCCTCCACCGTGAAGGAGGCGGTGACGTTGCCGTACACGATGGCCCGGCGCAACGCGTCCCCGCTCCCGGCGTCGGCCGCGGCCAGGCACCCCATGAAACCGCCGGCGAAGGAATCGCCCGCACCCGTGGGGTCCAGCACCTCTTCCAGCGGATAGGCCGGCACCACGAAGGTCGCCGCGTCGGAGAACTGGAACACGCCGTACTCGCCGCGCTTGATGAGCACCGCCCGCGGCCCCATCTTGAGAATGGCGCGGGCGGCGCGCACGATGTTTTGTTGCCCGCTCAGCATGCGCGCCTCGGAGTCGTTGATCACCACGGTCTCGACCCGCTCCAGGACCTTGCGCAACTCTTCCGGCGTCTCGTGGATCCAGTGGTCCATGGTGTCCAGGGCCACCAGCCGGGGCTGCTTCAATCGCGACAGCACCTCCAACTGCGCGGCCGGGTGCATGTTGCCGAGAAAGGCGTACTCCGTGTCTTCGTAGCCGGCCGGCAGCCGCGGGACGAACTCCTCCAGCACGTTGAGCTGGACCTCCAGGGTGTCGCGCACGTTGAGGTCCTCGTGGTAGCGCCCGTGCCAGTAGAAGGTCTTGCCCGGGGCGCGCTGCAACCCCTCCAGGTCCACGCCGCTGCGCGACAGCGCGGTCAGGTGCTCGTCCGGGAAGTCCTCGCCCACCACGCCGACGATCCGCGCCGGCGCGAAAAAGGCGGCGGCCAGGGCGAAATAGGCCGCGGAGCCCCCCAGGACCCGGTCGGCACGGCCGTGCGGGGTCTCGATGGAATCGAAGGCCATCGAACCCACCACCAGAACATTCATGGTAGCAAACCTCCTCTACGGTTCACCGGAACTCTACGGTTCGAGGGCTCTTTGCCTCATGAGTTTTGACACGGGCTGTTCCGCGGGAATGACGATTGGGGAGGCATGGCTATAAGTACTTGTCCACCAGCGGCCCCAGCCTCTTCCGGGCTTCGTCCGGGATCACCGAGCGGTCCGTGACGATGGCCATGGCCAGAGCCGTGGCGCAGGGACAGGTGCGCTCGGCGGACAGGCGCTCCAGCGTGCCTCGGACGATGCGTTTGGCCACGTCCGCGTTCTTTTGCAGCACGGCGATGACCTCCTCGATGTCCACGTCGCCGGCGGCCTCGTTCCAGCAGTCGTAGTCCGTCGCCATGGCGATGGTGGCGAAACAGATCTCGGCCTCCCGCGCGAGCTTCGCCTCCTGGACGTTGGTCATGCCGATGATGTCGGCGCCCCAGCTCCGGTGCAGCGCCGACTCGGCCCGGGTGGAGAACTGCGGCCCTTCCATGCACACGTAGGTGCCGCGGCCGTGCACCGTGATGTCCTCATTGGCCGCGCTCGCCGCCACCGTGGCGCGCAGGACGTTGCAGAGGGGGTCGGCGAACTGCACGTGGGCCACGATGCCGTCGCCGAAGAACGTGCTCGGGCGCCGGTAGGTACGGTCGATGAACTGGTCCGGCAACACCACGTGGCCCGGCTCGATCTCCTCCTTGAGGCTGCCCACCGCGCTCACCGAGAGAATCCGTCCGACTCCGAGTTTCTTCATGCCGAAGATGTTGGCGCGGTTGTTGACCTCGGAGGGCAACAGGCGATGCCCCTTGCCGTGACGCGGCAGGAAGACCATGTCGACCCCGGCCAGGGTGCCCGTAACGAAGGGAGCGGAAGGCACGCCGAAGGGGGTTTCCACCGCCACCTCGCGCACCCCGCTCAATCCTTCCATTTCGTACAGGCCGGTGCCGCCGATGACGCCCAGGGTCGTGTTCTGTTCCATGTCCTTGTCCGTTTACTGGGTCGCTTGAGAATCCGCGACCCCTCGCTGTTCAATCGCGGCCTCGACGCGTGCGCGCCCGGCGCCGTCCTCCGACGCCGCCGCGTGATACAACTGCCCGCAGGCCGCCTGGATGTCTTCGCCCCGGGGACGGCGCACGTGAGTCTGGATTCCGCGGGCTCGCAGTGTCTCCCCGAAACGCTCGATAACGTCCTCCGGAGGCCGGTCGAAACCGCTCCCCTCGTGGGGGTTGAACGGTATCAGGTTCACCTTGCAACGGATCCCCCGAAGCCGTTTCGCGAGCTCCGCCGCGTCCGCCGCAAGGTCGTTCACACCGCGCAGGAGCAGGTACTCGAAGGTGATGCGCTTGCGCCGGGGCACCGGCAGGGAGCGGCAGCATTCCAACAATTGCGCCACCGGGTACTTCCGGTTGACCGGCATCAGCTCCGAGCGGACGTCGTCGCGTACGGAATGGAGCGAGATGGCCAGATTCACCCGGGTTTCCTCCATGAGCCGCCGCATTTGCGGCAGCAACCCCACCGTGGAAACCGTGATCTTGCGCGGCGAAATGGCCATGCCGCTGGCGGCGTCCGTAATGGTTTCCAGTGCGCCGCGCGTGGCGTCGTAGTTGGCCAGGGGCTCGCCCATGCCCATGAGCACCAAATTGGAGATGCGGCGCTCCTCCGGGCACTGGCGCTGCACTTCGAGGACTTGGTCCACGATTTCCGCCCGTGTGAGGTTGCGCTTGAGTCCCATGCGCGCGGTGGCGCAGAACGCGCACCCCAGACCGCATCCCGCCTGCGTCGACACGCACAGCGTCACCCGGTCCGCCTCCGGGATGTACACCGTCTCCACGACGTTGCCGTCGCGCAAGCGCAGCAGGTATTTGACGGTGCCGTCGTCGGAACGGCTCCGTTGCTGCACCGCCAGGCTGCCGATGACGAACGACCGTGCCAGCGCCTGGCGCAGCTCCCGCGGCACGTCGGTCATGCTCTCGAACGCGGTGGCGTGCTTCTGGAACAGCCAGCGCCGTATCTGATCGCCGCGATACGCCGGAAGCCCGCGGGCGTCGAGCCATGCACTCAGCTCTGCATGGCCGAGGCCTTCGATCGGCCGTCGGAGTTCCACTGAATTGCCGCCGTGAAGCGGCGCGGGCCCTTGCCCTTCGGTTAAGGAATCCAGCTCCATGCGACAGACCGTGTCCATGCTCCCGAGTAAACCACGTACCGATCGCGTCATGGCCATGGAAGAGGCCATGTTACAACTCAAGAGGCAGAGACCCCGGAGACGTCATTCCCGCGGAAGCGGGAATCCAGGCGGGGTGAGGCGGGGAATGCGCCCGTTTGCCCCCTTCCCACCCCTGGATTCCCGCTTCCGCGGGAATGACGTTTTCCGGAGGGGCCATTTCGAATTGATGACGCGCTCGGCGCCTTGGGATCCTCAGACCGTGGGCGACTGGATCTCGTCGGCGGCGAAGAAGAAGGCGATCTCCTCGGCCGCGGTCTCCGGTGCGTCGGAGCCGTGCACCGCGTTGGCTTCCACGTTCGTGCCCCAGTCTTTCCGGATCGTTCCCGGTGCTGCCTTGGCCGGATCGGTGGCGCCCATGATCTCCCGGTTCCTGGCGATGGCTCCGTCGCCCTCGAGGACCGACACGAAAATGGCGCCTTTGGACATATAGTCGGTCAGGCTGTTGAAGAACGGGCGCTCCCGGTGCACGGCGTAGAAGGACTCCGCCCGCTGCTTGTCCAGGCGGGTCAGCTTCGCCGCCACCACTTTGAGCCCGGCGCCTTCGAAGCGGCTCAGGATGTCCCCGATGTGGCCGCCCTCCACGGCTTCCGGCTTGACGATCGACAGTGTTCGCTCCATACGGGTTATCCCAACCTCTCCTTCATGGTCCGGCCGATGTCCGCCGGGGTCGGTGCCATGCTCACGCCGGCGGCGCGCAATGCCTCGACCTTCTCCGCGGCGGTGCCCTTGCCTCCCGAAATGATGGCGCCGGCATGGCCCATGCGCTTTCCCGGCGGGGCCGTCTGCCCCACGATGAAACCCACCACGGGCTTCTTCATGTGCGCCCGGATCCATTCCGCGGCGTCCTGCTCGGCGCTGCCGCCGATCTCGCCGATGAGCACCACCGCCTCGGTCTCGTCGTCCTCGTTGAACAGGGCGAGCACGTCCACGAAGTTGAGTCCCCGGATGGGGTCGCCGCCGATGCCGACGCAGGTGGACTGTCCCATGCCCAGGCGCGTAAGCTGGTCCACCGCCTCGTAGGTCAGGGTGCC
>JAJDXX010000014.1 GCA_022823055.1 Candidatus Binatia bacterium
GGCCTCATTGCTCGGCCCCACCCCGCCTGGATTCCCGCTTCCGCGGGAATGACTCATTGGGGTGTAGCGGGATTCCATAACTAACCGAAATCATTGAACAAATGTTTATTTCATGTCAATGACGACAAGGGGAGTCAGCACCATCACTAGTGTCGGCGTCATTCCGTATCCGGGTCCGGTTCGGTGACTTCTCGCAGCAATTCCAGGGCCTCTTCGGCTTCTTCCTCCGGCACCTGGATGGTGGCGGCCACGCCCGCCGAGCCGAACCCGCCCCACAGCGGCCCCACCGGCAAAAGGCTCAACGCCGATTCGCCCTGCACCACGTAGGTGATGCCGGCGCTGTCGAGAACGGACTTGACCACGGCCAGGGTGGTGACGTCTACCGTCCGAAACACGTCTACATAGGCCATGATGCTCCTGGGAGGTTGCTAAACCGTTCGCCTTCGGCCGGCGGCCAAAAGGTCGGTTGCCGGCTCTTCCAACGCGCTCGGGTCAGGGTTGACCGCCGGGCCGGCGATGTCCAGCACCAGTCGGGTGACAGAAATGCGTCCGCCCAGGCACACGTCCACGTCCCGCCCGGGCTGCCGCGGACGCTTGCGATACTCCGCCTCGTAGATGAATGCGCCGTCCTCTTTGCGGTAGGCCACGCCCAGCGGCCGAGTGTCCAGGGGGCAGACCACGGCGTCCACCTCCCCGTCCTCGGACAGGTGCGGCATGTTGGCGTTCCAGTACTCGCCCTGGGAGAGGTCCGCGCTCAGCAGCCGCTGGAGCAGCAGCGCGGCCCTGCGGAACACCACATCCCAGTCCAGTTCCAGACCCTTGGCGACATACTGGGAAATGGCCAGCGCGCGGCAGCCCAACAGCGCGCCCTCCCGCGCCGCGGCCACCGTGCCCGAGATGTAGATGTCGGCGCCAAGGTTCGCTCCCCGGTTCACCCCCGCCAGCACCCAAGACGCATCTGGAACGATCTCCGTGAGCCCGATACGGACGCAATCCGCGGGCATCGCCTGCACGCTGTAATGACGCGCGTCGCGCTGCTCCACGGGAATGGGCCGGTCCGTGGTCACCTGGTGGCCGACGCCGGACTTCCCCACGGCCGGCGCCACCACCACCGGGTCGCCCCATTCGCGCACCGCCCGCTCCAGCACCTCCAGGCCGGGCGCGTCGATGCCGTCATCGTTGGTCAACAGGAACTTCACCGGCTACATCCGTTCCAGGGGTCGGATGCCGAGGATGGTCAAGCCGCTCCGGAGCACCTGCTTCACGGCGGTAAAGAGCAGCAGCCGAGCCTGGGCCTTGCCCGCCTCCTCTCCCTTGACGCGCAGCACTGCGTAACTGGCGTGGAGCCCGCGCGCCAGTTCCAGCAGGTAGTTGCACAGCACCGAGGGCTCGTAGAGGCGTCCCGCCTCCCGCAAGATGTCGGGGTAGCGCGCCACCAAGCTTACCAGCCGGTGCGCCTCGGGCTCCACCAGCGGACCCACGTCGGCCTCCGGGTCGGGGTCGATGCCGCAGTTGCGCAGGATGCCGGCGATGCGCGCGTGCGCGCTCATCAGGTAAGGCCCGGTATCGCCGTCGAACGAGATGGCCAGGTCCCAGTCGAAGCGGTAGTCCTTGATGCGCTGCTTGGACAGGTCCGCGAAGAAGATGGCGGCGATGCCCACGGCTTCCGCCACCGTTTCCTCGTCGTCCAGGTCCAGGCGCTTCTCGATCTGCTCGCGCATGTACGTCAGCGCCCGCTGCCGGGCCTCGTCCAGCAACTCTTCCAGGTAGATGACGTTGCCCTTGCGGGTGGACATGCCCTGCACCAAGCCGAAGTTCACGTGCACACAGTCTTTCCACCAAGGGTGTCCCAGGAGCTTCAGAACCGTGAAGAGTTGGCGAAAATGGAGCGACTGGCCGCTCGCCACCACGTAGACGATGCGGTCGCAGCCGTAGGTGTCGTGGCGGTAGCGCGCCGCGGCCACGTCCCGGGTCAGGTAAAGGGTGGTGCCGTCGCCCTTCTCCAGCAGAGCCGGAGTGTCGATGCCCTCGGCCGACAGGTCGATGATGAGGGCGCCGTCGGACTCCGCGGCCAGCCCCTTGGCGCGGGCCTCCTCGATGACCGCGTCCATCTTGTCGTTGAAGAACGACTCGCCGGTGTAGGAATCGAAACGCACGCCCAACCGCTCGTAGATGCGCTTGAAGTAGTCGAGGCTGGTGTCGCGGATGCGGCGCCACAGCTCCAGCGCCTCCGGGTCTCCGGCCTCCTGGCGGCGGAACCACTCGCGCGCCTCCTCCACCAACTCCGGGTCGCCGTCGGCGACCTCGTGGAACTGGACGTAGAGGCGGTTGAGGCTCATCAGGTCGTTCTCGTCGCCGGGCTTGCCGAAGTGCTTGAGCCCGGCGATCTGCCGGCCGAACTGGGTGCCCCAGTCGCCCACGTGGTTGATGCCCACCACCTCGTAACCCAGCGCCTCGAAGATGCGCACCAGCGCGCCGCCGATGATGGTGGAGCGCAGATGTCCCACATGGAAGGGCTTGGCGATGTTGGGCGAGGAGTAATCGATGGCGATGGTCTCGCCGGCGCCGTCCTGGCAACGGCCGTACGCCTCACCCGCCGCCGCCTCGTGCAGCACCGCTTCGGCGAAGCGCGTGCGGTCCACCGACAGGTTGACGTAGCCCCCTGCCGCGTCGGCGCCCGACAGCAGGTCCAGGTCCGCCGACGCCTTCTCCGCCAGTTCCCGCGCGATGAGCGGCGGCGCCTTGCGCAGCTTCTTGGCCAGCGTGAAGCACGGGAACGCGAAATCCCCCATGTCCGGCTTGGGCGGCACCGTCAGCATGCGCGCCACCGCCTCGCTGTCCAGCTCCGCGTGCCGCGCGATCACCTCGGCCGCCTCTTGGCGAAAGTCGGCGGCGTTCATGGCTCCAAACGTCCCATTGACTTCCAAACACGCATTTCACCAAGTCTAACACAAAGGCATGGGCCTGAGCAGGGAGCGGACCACTGGACCACTGGTTCTTCCGTTGCACTTTGCGGCGATTTCGCTGAAATTGGTCAATCAGTCTCTTCGAGGGGGGGAGGCAACCACCTTGGCTGCCACGATCCGGAAGAATTTCCAAGCGATGGGCACATGACGATCACGGCACCGTTCATCGTTTTCATGCTGACGGTCATTCTTGAAGCCGTTCGCGGTTTCGGCGCCACCGACCAAGTAAGCGATCAAGTAAGCGACCAAGTAGGTCGTTTGCTCGCCGCACTCCGGGACGGCCCGAAGTCTGCCACCCAACTCATGGCAGCGCTCGGACTGTCGCACCGCCCGACGCTTCGCCGAAACTACATTCGCCCGGCACTCGACGCCGGGTTGGTCGAAATGACCCGTCCGGGGTCGCCGACTGCGAGGAACCAGGGGTACCGGCTCACGCTGAGTGGGAGAGTGGCAGGGTGAATCGACCAGAGACGCCGGAGCGGTAATTTCATGTGCATTCCAGGGAGTAGACATGGCCAAAACGAACAAGCGTGAGACGACGTCGAAGAACTCGGTCCAGAGCGACGCGGGCGCAGCCGCGCCTTGGCCGGCGAAGATGGACAACAAGCGTTACGAAAAAGAGCTTCTCCAGCTCCAGATCGAACTGGTCACCATGCTCGAATGGATCAAGCAGAACGGGCTGAAGGTGGTGGTACTGTTCGAGGGTCGCGACGCGGCGGGCAAGGGCGGCGTTATCAAGCGCATCACCCAGCACCTCAGCCCCCGGATCTGCCGCGTCGTGGCGTTGCCGGCGCCCACCGAACGAGAGAAGACCCAGTGGTATTTTCAGCGTTACGTGCCTTACCTGCCGGCCGCCGGGGAGATGGTGCTGTTCGACCGGAGTTGGTACAACCGGGCCGGAGTCGAGAGGGTCATGGGCTTTTGCACCCACGAGGAATACCAGGAGTTCCTGCGTAGCTGCCCGGAGTTCGAGCGCATGCTGGTCCGCTCCGGCATCATGCTGATCAAGTACTGGTTCTCGATCTCCGACGAGGAACAGGAGCGGCGCTTCCGGAGCCGGCTCAAGCTCAAGCACAAACGCTGGAAGCTGAGCCCGATGGACCTGGAATCACGGCGGCGCTGGGTCGACTATTCGAGAGCCAAGGACGAGATGTTCGCCCACACGGACATCAAGCAGGCACCGTGGTACGTGGTTGAAGCGGACGTGAAGAAACACGCGCGGCTGAACTGCATCAGCCATCTGCTGAGCATGATCCCCTACGAGGACCTGACGCCGGAGCCGATCGAACTGCCGGAGCGCGCAGAAGCCGGTGCCTATGTCCGGCCGCCGTTTTCCGACCAGACGCTGGTCCCGCCGGTCTACCCCGGCGACGAGTAGGCGAAACGCGGGCGGGCCCGGTTCTTCCCCTTCCGGAGGATTCCCCTGCGGAAGGGGCGAACCGCCAGGAATTGTCCTTCCTCCGATGAAGCGGGGAAAACGGTCCCTGCCTCGTTTCCGCGCCGCTCACCCCCACCGGACCTCCCCCTCTGAAGAGGGGGAGGAAAAAACAAGGTAAAACAGGGTGTTTCCCCGGTTATCCTTCCCCCGCTTCAGCGGGGGAAGTCCCGGAGCGCAGCGGAGGGGATGGGGGTGTCTGTCCGTACGCCCGGCATTTGCCCGCCTCCCGATTGCCCGTCGT